>CANNGJ010000001.1 GCA_947504185.1 uncultured Tenacibaculum sp.
TCAAATAATTAAAGCCAAAATTATAACCGACGGAAAATAAAAAAGTCGGAAGATTTTTTCTTCCGACCATGACTAGGAAAATTCCTCGCCTTTTTTATTAGAAATATTGCCCTATTCCAAATACGAATCCTCTAGAAGCATTTTTGGTTAAACCATAACCATAATCGATTCGAAAGACAGCATTGAATATTTTTTTATTGATAAAGCGTAGTCCAACTCCTGAGTATACTCGTACATTATCACTATCAATAAAATCACTTAAATTTCCTCCAGGGTTTCTCCATGTACCAAAATCATTAAAAATATTTCCTTGTATTACCAACCAATTATTCTCATGTAGAGTATGTCGATATTCAGAATTCCAAACGACACTTCCTGTACCTCTATCTACTAAAATACCAACTCCTCTAAGATTTACATTATTATCTAATGCAAATGGTGCAAAAGGTGTATTGTTATTCGACGATAATCCTACACGTAATCTATTTGCCCAATTTCCTTTTTGTCCTATTCGTTTGTAATAGAATAAATCATTCCAAAATATTAAGAAGTCTTCTTGATATTCATTTTCAGAAATCACGTATTGACCATATAACTGGTTTTTAAAACCATCTATGTATTGATAGTAATAATCTAATTTGTCGAATGTATAGACTGTTTTGAACAACCATTTATTTACATTTAACTCTAACGGAACATTTACTGCTGTATCTCCATTTAAGTAATCATACTTCTCTTTAAAATAACTTACTCCAAATTGTATATCATTTTTAAAGTTTATTTGATGTAAACCTAATACTTCATAAGATATATTTTGATATCTATAATTTGCCGTTTTATCATCAAAATACAACGGTTCTTCACTAGCCCAATTTTGAAAATTAACAGCCAACCCCCACTTTTTAGAAAACAATGTTGGCGCTCTAAAATTAACTCCATAAGAATCGAATCCATTGTTCTGATAAAACCCTCCAAACCCTATATTTCTTCCTAAGAAATTATAATCGTATAGCCCTATTTTATAGGCTGTTTTTCTATTTGTAGTTGTCCAAAGATTAAATTCAGGTATTAAAGTAAAGTTTTCTTCTACATTTATAAAAACATTGTAGTTGTTTTCATGCGAATGAAAAACTTGATAATACGCGTGAGAAACCGCTGGTAAACGCCTTAAAAGAACCATATCGTTTTCCAAAGTAATAGAGTCTAACTTTGTATGAGATTTAGTTTCTATTATTTTCTTTACCTCTGAAGTCTTTGTTTTTTTTACCCCTTGTATTTTCACTTCAAGAATTATTCTTTCTTGTGAAAAAGAATTCAACCCTAATATAAATGCAATAAAAAATAGTAAAACTCTTTTCATTATTTACTATATAATTCTCTTATTAATTCTTCAGTTGGTTTATTCTGTGGCGTAAATCTATTATTATTTTCACCTCCTACCTTATCATGATCAATAAACCATTTCCAAACAAAACCTCCAGAAAACCAATCTTCTTTCCAAAACTGATTATAGATTGCTTGTGTAGCATTTTTTTGATTTTCTAAATTCACTGCTCCTTCTACTCGATTAGATTTCCAAGGTTTCTTACCTGTATAATGAACACTTCTATAGCCATACTCTGTAAATAAAACAGGTTTATTTACCTCTTCTTTAATTTTAACAATATCTTGTTTATGTTTTTGCCAACCAAGTTCAAACTCTTTAATAGTTGGTGATTTTTTATCACTCAAAGGAAAATACGCATCAATACCTATATAATCCAATTGGCTCCAAAAAGTCACGCGTTTAAATTCATCCCAATTAGCAGCATAGGTTAGTTTTCCTGAATATACTTTTCTTATTTTTTTAATTAAGGTTTTCCAATATTCAGGGCGATTTTCAATAAATTTTTCCAACTCCGTACCAATACATAAAATTGGTGCTTTTATAGTTTCTGCTGTTTTAGAAAAATTTAAAATAAATTCCTCATAAGTATCTTCTAGTATCTTCCAATTTTCTTCAGAAGTCATTTCGATTGTTCCAGTATATTCACCATTCCAAACCCAAATTTGAGGCTTCACCATTACTTTGATTCCTGCTTTTTCAAACTCACTAGCATATTGCTGTAACCCTTCATTGGTTTCACCAAACCACTGCCCCTTGGCATTAAACCTTACTTTAGGTGATGATATACTCTTTATAAAACCAAAAGGCATCAACGCAACATAGTTCGCTGATACCTTTTTTACGGGATTAATATGTTTTTCGTTTATTGCCTTTCCAGCAGCAACAAAACTAACACCGTTAATTTTTTTTGTTTGACTTGTACAAGAAAAACACAATAAGAAAACACTAAGGAGTTTAATTAATTTCATAACTCCTAATTTACATCTTTTTAAAATAATGCTCTTAAACCTAGATTAAAGCTTTGGCCTAAACCATTATCTGTTCCTCTTACAAATTTACTATACAACACTTCTAAGTTTAATACTTTTGAAAGTTGATACTTTCCTCCTAACCCTAAAGCTGTATAATCTTGCGTGAAATCTCCAAAGCGTTGAGAATGTTGTACAAAACCTAAAACCGTAGATTTATCAGATGGAAAATAACTTAAAAACAATCCAGGAGCTAATAAAAATGTGTTATTTGCAAAACTTGTTTCTTCACCAAAACTATATTCTGTATTTAACTCAGTAAACAATTGCCAGTCACCACTATCAAAAGTATAATCGTAGAAAAATCTATTTTGAAAAATCCAAGAAGATTGATCTAAGAATACACCATTTTCTGATTCATTTTCTACTAAAGGAATATGAACTGCTGATTGAATTGAGAAATTAGCAACATTTTTTAATGGTTGAAATTTTATCGCTGGTGCAATAGATGTAATTCCTTTTCGATCTGTATTTGTATCTTCTAAACTAAAAACCGATAATGCTTGTCTACCTCCAATAGTATTAGAACGGAACTCAATAATAGCTCCAACGTTTATTCTATTATTATCAGAAACTCCTGTAAAAGCTTCAATAGTAGAAGTGAAAAAGTTTTCTCTAGCTTTATCTTGAGAATTTCCATTACTATCAGCAAATTTTGTTTCTGTATATAAATTGTTAAAGAATTTTATATCCCACTGTCCTTTATTTAAAAGCTTAGAAGGCGTATAGGTTTGAATATTTGATTTCTCTTCTGTTTTTTCTTCTTGAGCAAAAGAATTTAAACCAATAAATAAGGCTATAAAAAAAAGACCTTTAAAATTATTTTTCATAATGATTAATTTTCGATTAAAACATCTGTCGATAAAAAGTAGTGTGACTTACCTTTCTTTTTTATTTAAAATGATTCTAAATTTATAACACATCTTAAGTTCTTAACTTTAACAACGACATAACTCGCAAATCAACTTTTATGGAACACGTTGTTATTATTGGTAATGGTATCTCTGGTGTCACAGCTGCTAGACATATCAGAAAATTATCTGATAAAAAAATTACAATTGTATCGGCAGAAACCGATTATTTTTTCTCTAGAACAGCTCTTATGTATATATACATGGGGCATATGAAGTTTGAACACACACAACCTTACGAGCCTTGGTTTTGGAAAAAAAATAGAATTGAGCTAAAGAAAGGGTATGTTTCTGAAATAAATACAGATAAAAAAGAATTATTCTTCGCAGAAGGAGATGCTCTTACTTTTGATAAACTGATAATTGCAACTGGATCAAAACCTAATAAATTTGGATGGCCAGGGCAAGATTTAAATGGGGTTATGGGAATGTACCATAAACAAGATTTAGAGAAGTTAGAGAAATACGCTCCTGATAATACTACTTGTAAAAGAGCTGTGATTGTTGGCGGAGGACTAATAGGAATTGAATTAGCTGAAATGCTACATTCTCGCCACATTCCTGTTACATTTTTAGTTAGAGAACAAAGTTTTTGGAACGGAGTTTTACCTGCTGAAGAATCAGAAATAATTAATAAGGAAATTCTTAACAATGGTATCGATTTACGATTAGGTGTTAACCTTAAGGAAATTAAAGCTGATAAAAACGGACAAGTAAAGTCAGTTGTAATTGCAGAAACTGGCGAAGAAATAGAATGTAATGTCGTTGGGTTAACCGCAGGAGTTTCGCCAAATATCGATTTTATAAAAGATGCTGATATTGAAACTGGACGTGGTGTAAAAGTCAATCGTTTTTTAGAAACCAACATTAAAGATATATATGCAATTGGTGATTGTGCAGAACAAAACGAAGCTATTGGTCAGCGTCGTCCAATAGAAGCAGTTTGGTACACAGGAAGAATGATGGGAGAAACCGTTGCGCAAACAATTTGTGGTAATAGAATTGAATACAAACCAGGACATTGGTTTAACTCAGCTAAGTTTATCGATATTGAATATCAAACTTACGGTTGGGTTTGGGCACAACCAAAAGAAAACGAAGCTCGTTTTTATTGGGAACACGAAAGTGGTAAAAAATGCATTCATATAAATTATGATAAAAACACGCACGAATTCATAGGAATAAACAACTTCGGAATTAGAATGCGTCACAAGTTTTTTGATAAAATGCTAACAGAAAAACGTTCCGTAGAATATGTCTTAGAACATTTATCCGACGCTAATTTCGATCCAGAGTTCTACAAACTTCATGAACCTGAAATTGTAGCAAAATTCAACAAAGAAAATAACACTAACATTCAACTGAAAAAGAAAAGTTGGAAACGCATTTTTAATATCGCATAAGATTATGAAAACTATAAAACAAATCGGTTTAGTAATCTTTTTAATAGGATTATTAACATTTACAGCATCTATTTTTACCGGTAACTTTAGCTTAACTCAAACAGAAGTTGACAATTTTATTGCTAAAAAAAGATACAAGAGTGAAATTATAAAAGAAGAACTTTCAAAAGCAGTTGTAGGAAAGGAATTAAATATTTTTGAATTTTCTTCAAACGTTAGAAATGCTTTTGAAACATCAAATAAACATTATGATGATTTAATTGCTAAATATGATGCAGAAAAAAACTGGGATGCAAAAGGAAAACAATATCAATATAAAATTTACGGAAAACCACATACATTAAGCTATAATCTAGCTAAAAAAGCAGGTAATGGTTTTGTAAAAGAGAATTCAGGTTTAATGTGGTTTTTAACCTTCGGACTAGGAATTATTGGTGCTTTACTATTTATTATTCCAAACCTAATTGTATTAGGACAACCAGGTATAAAAAACAATGGAATTTATTTAGAGTCCCCTACTAACAGAGGCTGGATTGCTTGGTTAGTTTTAATCTTTTTAGTTTCCTTTTATTTGGTACTCTATTTTATGCCAGATTACATTGTAAACTGGACCTATATTTTAGATTCAATTAGTAAATCATTAAACGGTGGAGAAGCATCACAATGGTTTGTATACGGATTTTTATATTGTGTTATCATGCTTGTAATGGGGGTTAGAATGTATATAAAATACAGACACAATAAGTATCAAATTATAAGAACAACTTCGGTTTTATTCTTCCAAATTGTATTTGCTTTTTTAATTCCAGAAATAATGACCAGCTTAAACATGCCTGGATATGATTTTAAGAATGCGTTCCCTTTAGATTACGATTTCTTTTTTGAATGGAATTTAGACAGCTTACGAAATAGTGGAGGAATTGGTTTATTTATTTTAGTTTGGGGAATTGTACTTACCTTAATTATAGTTCCGGTAATGGTATATTTCTTCGGAAAAAGATGGTACTGTTCTTGGGTTTGTGGTTGTGGTGGTTTAGCTGAAACTTTAGGTGATCCATATCGCCAACATTCTGATAAAAGTTTAAATGCATGGAAATTAGAAAGATGGTTAATCCACTCTGTTTTAGTATTCTCTTTAGTAATGACTTTAGTTACTTTGTATTGTTATTTTACAGGAGCAGAATCGTTTATTGGTATTAAATCTCAATGGATTAAAGATACGTATAGCTTCTTAATTGGAGCGTGGTTTGCTGGTGTCATAGGAACAGGTTTTTATCCAATTTTTGGTAACAGAGTTTGGTGTCGTTTTGGTTGCCCATTAGCTGCTTATATGGGATTAGTGCAACGTTTTAAATCTCGTTTTAGAATCACCACAAACGGTGGGCAATGTATCTCTTGTGGAAACTGTTCAACATACTGTGAGCAAGGAATTGATGTTAGAGCTTATGCACAAAAAGGTGAAAACATCGTGCGTTCTAGTTGTGTAGGTTGTGGTATTTGTTCTGCAGTTTGTCCTCGTGGAGTTTTAAAACTTGAAAACGGACCTGAAGAAGGTAGAATTAACCCAACTGATGTTTTATTAGGAAATGATGTAGATTTGATGAAATTAGTAAATGAGAAATAGATTATTTATAGTCATTTTTATTATTTCAACATCCTTATTTTCCCAAAAAGAATATCACAAGATATTTTTTGAAAATGGAAATTTAAAAGAAGAAGGATGGAAAAACAACAATCAAAAAAATGGTTACTGGAAGTTTTATTACAAAAACGGTCAACTAAAAAAGGAAGGTCGCTTTAAAAAGAATCTTCCCAATAAATATTGGTACTTTTATCGCAAAGATGCTTCGAAAGAAAAAGAAGGTCATTTTATTAATGGTAAACAAAACAAGTGGTGGTTATTTTATGATAAAAAAGGAAATGTTAATCATAAGTGTCAACTAAAAAACAACAAAAAAAACGGATATTGTTTATTGTATAAAAAACAAAAACTAATAAAAGCTGTTCGATTTAAAGATGGAAAAAAAATTAACGAATGGTCGAGTTTTTCTTCTTTTAAACAAGAAAACAGTCTTAAGGATTTAAAATAACCAATGAGCCAAACTATCAAAGTTATTATTCCTGCTTACAACGAGCAAGATTCAATTGCAAGCGTAATTAATGACATCCCTTCAATTGTTGATGAGATTATTGTTATAAGCAACAATTCAACAGATAATACTGAGTTAAACGCAAAAAATGCTGGAGCTACTGTTTTAAAAGAAAGTAGAAAAGGCTATGGATATGCTTGTTTAAAAGGAATGGAATATATTTCTGAACAAGAAAATAAACCAGATATCATTGTTTTTTTAGACGGAGATTATTCTGATTACCCTGAGCAATTAACAGAACTCGTGCATCCAATTATAAATGATGATATCGATTTTGTAATAGGTTCTCGTGTAAAACGACTACGTGAACAGGGTTCAATGACACCACAACAAATCTTCGGAAACTGGTTAGCTACCTTTTTAATGAAATTATTTTTCGGAGCAGAGTTTACAGATTTAGGTCCTTTTAGAGCTATAAAGTATGATAAATTACTTGCTTTAAACATGGAAGACAAAACCTACGGATGGACAGTAGAAATGCAATTAAAAGCACTAAAACAGAAGTTATCATACACTGAAATCCCTATGAAATACAGAAACAGAATTGGTGTTTCAAAAGTTTCGGGTACCGTAAAAGGTAGTATCTTAGCCGGCGTAAAAATTTTAGGTTGGATCTTTAAATACAGTTTTAAATAATGGTTGTAGAGTATATTATTATAGTTATTTATTCTATTTCGTTACTATTGATTTTCATGTATGCTTTAGCGCAATTAAACTTATTGTTTAATTATTTAAAAGCACAAAAATCAAAAGAGAATGGAGAGAAATTCGATTTTACGAAACCAGAAAAAATTCCTTTTGTAACTATTCAGTTACCTGTATTTAATGAATTGTATGTAATGGAACGATTACTTACCAACATTGCAAAAATTAAATATCCAAGAGAAAAATTAGAAATACAAGTATTAGATGATTCTACAGATGAATCTGTAATTTCTACAGCCAAACAAATTGAAGAGCTAAAAAAAACTGGGTTAGACATTGTTCATATTCGAAGAGAAAATCGTCAAGGATTTAAAGCAGGTGCTTTAAAAGAAGGTTTAGAAATAGCTAAAGGAGAATTCATTGTTATTTTTGATGCTGATTTTTTACCACAAGAAGATTGGTTATATAAAACTGTACCTTACTTTAAAAACCCAGAAATAGGCGTTGTTCAAACTCGCTGGGGACACATCAATCGAAATTATTCTTTATTAACTAGAATTCAGGCATTTGCTTTAGATGCACACTTTACTTTAGAACAAGTTGGTAGAAATAGTAAAGGTCATTTCATCAACTTTAACGGAACCGCAGGTGTTTGGCGTAAAGAATGTATTATTGATGCTGGAAACTGGGAGGGAGATACACTAACTGAAGATATCGATTTAAGTTATAGAGCTCAATTAAAAAAGTGGAAATTTAAATATTTAGAAAATGTTGAAACTCCAGCAGAACTACCTGTAATTATTAGTGCAGCTAGATCGCAACAATTCCGTTGGAATAAGGGTGGTGCTGAGAATTTTCAGAAAATGCTAAAGCGAATTGTAGCAAGTAAAAATGTTTCAACAAAAACAAAAATTCATGGGTTATTACACTTACTAAATAGTTCAATGTTCACCTGTATTTTCTTGGTAGCTATTTTAAGCATTCCAATGTTATATATAAAGAATGAATATGCACATTTAAGACCTTTCTTTTATGTAATGAGTTTCTTTGTTATGAGCTCAGTTATTTTCTTTATTTGTTATTGGTTTATGTATAAAAATATAAATGGAAAAGGATTTAAAAGTTTCATTAAATATATTGGCGCATTTTTTACATTTTTCACCATTGTAATGGGGTTTTCTTTACACAACACAATTGCTGTTTTAGAAGGACATTTTGGTAAAAAGAGTGAATTTGTTAGAACGCCAAAATTTAATATTAAATCTTTAAAAGATGGATGGAAAAATAATAAATATATAAGCAAAAACATCTCTGTAAATGTTATTATTGAAGGACTTTTAGTTATTTATTTTGCCTTTGGAATGTATAGTGCATTTATTGTTGGTGATCAAGGTGGCGATTTTGGATTGTTCCCGTTTCACTTAATGTTATTTATTGGTTTCGGATATGTTTTTATAAAATCTATCTTTTCTAAAGCTTAATGGATTTCTTTAAAAAATATAGTAATCAGCTAATCGTATTTTTTTGCTTATTATTCTATTTTTATTTTGCATATTTTCTAGAAAGAACCGAGTTTTCTAAACTACTTTTTTTGTGGTTTTCTCTGTTTACTCTAGCATACTTTTTATGGAAAAACAATGCCAGTGATTTTAAATTATTAGTTAGCGCTTCAGTTTTATTTCGATTAGTTTTTCTGTTTTCAATTCCTAATTTATCACAAGATTTTTATCGATTTATTTGGGATGGAAGAATGATTTTTGAAGGTTTCAATCCTTATTTATCCTTACCTGAAACTTTTATTGAACAACTTAAATATCCAGTAAATCAAGCGGTAGATTTATATAATGGCATGGGTAAAATGAATGGAAGTCATTACACAAACTACCCTCCTATAAATCAATTGTGTTTTTTAATTGCTGCTTTATTTTCAAACAAGAGTATTTTAGGTTCAGTTATAGTAATGCGAATTCTTATCATTTCAGCTGATATTGGAATTATATATTTCGGTAAAAAATTATTAGAAAATTTAAATCTATCAGTTCATAACATCTTTTTATATGCCTTAAATCCATTTATAATCATTGAAATGACAGGTAATCTTCATTTTGAACCTGTTATGCTTTTCTTCTTAGTATGGAGTCTATATAAACTTCAACAAAAAAAATGGCTTTGGGCGGCAATTTTATTAGCTTGTTCTGTATCTGTTAAGTTGATTCCTCTATTATTCTTACCATTGTTTTTTCAATGGTTTATAAATAAAGAAGCTTCACTTTTTAATGGTTTCAAAAAACTAATTGGTTTTTACATAATTATTTTCTCAACAATACTTTTCTTATTTCTTCCTTTTTATTCATCTGAATTAATTGCGAACTACTCTAATTCTGTTGGGTTATGGTTTAGAAATTTTGAGTTTAATGCTAGCTTTTATTATATCGCTAGAGAAATTGGTTATCTATTTAGAGGTTACAATGAAATAGCTATTATTGGTAAAATAGCTCCAATTTTAACCATCCTTTTTTTACTAGGCATTGCATTTTTCAGAAAAAATAAATCTATGAAAAAGCTTATAACAGCAATGTTATTCGGACTATCTTTTTATTATTTTACAACAACAACAATGCACCCATGGTATATAACCACTTTACTAATCTTATCAATTTTTACTAAATACAGGTTTCCATTAATTTGGAGTATGGTTATTATTCTAAGTTACCAAGCATATGCAAATACTCCATGGAAAGAGAACTTATGGTTTGTAGGAATAGAATATACTATTGTTTATGGGTTTTTAATCTGGGAGTTATTCATAAAAAAACCCACTCAAAAATCTGAGTGGGAAAAATTGCTATGAAAAAGAAAAAGAAGTGGTCTTTCAACCACTTCTCAAATATAAATAAGATTTTCTTATTTACAAATAATCTTTTAAAAAAAATTAAACTTTTATTAACTTATAAAAAACAATTAGTTAATATCTGATTACTCTATTATCCTCTAGCAAATATTTTTGTTTACTTTCTACACAAATTGCTTCTCCATTTTTATCAAAATTTAACCGGTGACCATACTCGCTAACCCATCCTATTTGTTTTGATGGATTACCAACAACCAATGCATAGGGCAAAATTTCTTTCGTAACTACAGCACCAGCTCCAACGAATGCATACTCTCCAATATTATTACCACATACAATTGTTGCATTAGCGCCAATACTTGCTCCTTTTTTAACAATCGTTTTTAAATATTGATCTTGCCTTTTTATAGCACTCCTCGGATTAATTACATTCGTAAAAACCATCGAAGGGCCCAAAAAAACATCATCTTCACAAATTACACCGGTATAAATAGAAACGTTATTTTGAACTTTTACGTTTCTTCCTAATTCTACTTTAGGAGATATCACTACATTCTGACCAATATTACAGTCATTACCTATTGTACTATTCGACATTATATGACTAAAGTGCCAAATCTTTGTACCATTACCAATGATACAGTTTTCATCTATTACTGCAGTTTCATGTGCAAAAAAATCTTTTGATGTTTTATTCATAATAAACAAAAATAAAAAACTCAACCTAAATGGCTGAGTTTTTAAAACTATTCTACTTTAAAAGTAATTGGCAAAGTGTATTTTACCTTTACTGCTTTGTTATTTTGCTTACCGGGAGTAAACTTTGGTATCTTATTTACAACCTTATTTGTTTCTTTCTCTAATCTTTTATGAGGTGCTCTAATTTTCACATCAGATACATTTCCGTTCTTATCAATTATAAACTGAGTTAAAATTCTATACTTTCCTGAATTTAATCCAACATCTTGTGCTAATTCTGAATCAAAATAACGTTGTACATGTTGTTGAATTTTTCTTTCAAAACATATTCTATTCTCCTCTTCAGATAATCCTTCACAACCTTTAAAAATAGGTGTATTTTGCACGTTGTTGATTGACATTGTAGTGTTATTCTCAACTACTACTGGTTCTTCTATCTTCTTTACTGGCTCATTAATAACTGTAATCTCATCTGTTGGTGTTTTAATTACAGTTTCAACAACATCATTATTCTTTATTATAGGTTGAACAACTGGTGTTATTATTGTTTTCTTTTTAGGTTGTTCTATCTTATTCTCAATTCTTTCAACCTTTTTAATAACAACTGGTTTAGTAAAAGTAAAAACTGTTTCAATCATATCGTCATGTCGAGGTTCAAAAACTGCTACATCTTTTTTTGTCTCATGTTCTAAAGAAACAAAAACGATGAATAGTGTTAGTACTAAACCTAACTGGGTAAAGATTGATGAAAATTTTTCTAATTGCTTTCTTGGATTCTTTTTTTGTGCTTTCATAGTAATTAATTTTTAAGTTAATACTATGCTAAAGACAAGAAACATGCCAATAAAAAAAGCAATCCAAATGGATTGCTTTTTTTTATGATATATGTGAAAATAAAATTATTCTACATTAAAAGTAATAGGTAAAGTATACCCCACTCTTACTGCTCTACCTCTTTGTCTACCTGGCTTCATTTTAGGAATCTTTCTCGCTACTCTCATAGCTTCCTTTTTTAACCTTGGGTGAGGTGCTCTTGCATTTATATTTGTAATAGAACCATCTTTATCAATTTTAAATTGAACGTAGATTCTTTTCTTACCTGGAGCTAAACCTAATTCGTTTGCTAATTCTGAATCGAAGTAACGTTGAACGTGCTTCGTTAGTTTTTTATTTAAACAGGCTTTCTTTTGAGCTTTTGTTCCTTTACATCCAGGAAAAACAGGAACTTCTTCAATAATAGCAAAAGGTACATCCTCCACTACTTCTTCCTCTTCTTCTACTTCTTCAATCTCCTCAACTTCAACTGCCTCAGACTCATCAGTTTCTGTAGACTCGATAATAGTCTCTTCAACTTCCTTTTCATCTTCTACAACCTCAATTTTCTCTGGAGCTGGTGGTGGTGGTGTATTTGGTTTTGGTTTTGGTGGTTCAATTTGAAGTTCGATAGTTTCTTCTTCAATATCAGTAGCCATATTAGCAGCTCCTAAATCACCATACTCTTTATCATATGTTTTGTTTTCAATCGCAACATACGTTACAAATAACGCTAAAACCAAACCTAACTGCATAAACAGTTTACTATAATTCTCTAAGTTTGACTTTGGATTTTTCTTAATTTCCATCCTAAATGTTTTTTAATAGTTCGCTAATTTAATTAATTTATTTCAACTTTTACAAGCTAATTCTTTAAATAGCTTCATTTTTCTTAAAAAAAGAAAGATAAAGTATGTAAGCTATTAAAATACCCGTCGAATTTGCGACAACATCTAAAATTTCTCCTGATCGGTACGATGTTGTTGTAACTTGAAGAGCTTCAATAATTATGCCGTAAAGAAAGCAACATAAAATTATGATTTTTGCATTAATTTTTGACTTTCTTAAGGCTAACAACCATGTAAATGTTAAAACAAAATAAGCGAAGGCATGCTCTATTTTATCTAAACCGTTTATTTGAATTGGTTGTTTTCCAATCTTAATTAAAACTAAGAATAGCAATACTTATCGTTAAAAGTATTGCTATTATGTTTAAATTATCCTTTAATAAGTTCTTGATACGCTTCAGCACTTAATAAATCTGCTATTTGTGAATCGTCTGACAGTTTAACTTTAATCATCCATCCTGCTTCATAAGGATCAGTATTTACTAATTCAGGCTCATCTTCTAGAGCTTCATTAAATTCAATTACTTCTCCTGATAAAGGCATAAAAAGATCTGAAACTGTTTTTACAGCCTCTACCGAACCGAATACATCTTCGATTGCTAAATTTTCGTCTAATGTATCTACATCAACATAAACGATATCACCTAATTCTCCTTGTGCAAAATCTGTAATACCAATTGTTGCTACACCGTCTTCAATTTTTACCCATTCGTGGTCTTTAGTGTACTTTAATTCTGATGGAATGTTCATTGTATTGTTGTTTTATATTCTTTGTTTTAGTTTCCTAAGTTATATATTAAGTTAATTCCTGCGTTAATTGATTGTCTTGGAAAAGTAGTTGAAACAGCGTATTGAAATGTTTGATGATTGTAATAAAATGATGCTGTTAAGTTACTGCTCAAATTATAATCTGCAATAAATTTTAAACCGAATAATTTCTCTCCTCCTGTTATCTGACTATTTTCTGTATCAACACTTCGTATTAAAGTTAAATTATCTCTTAACGAGATGTCTGCTCTTAAATTAATATCTCCTTTTAATGTTTCTTTCTTTCCAGTAAAATGCGTTACAAATTTAACATCTCTAATCTTATATCCAAACCCTACAACGTATTCTGTTCCTTTAATATCTGTTAAAGTATTGTTGTTAAAATTTAATGTTAAACTTCTATCTCTTCTTATCTCTCCTTTGAAAGAAAAAGAATTTTTCATTCTGAAATCAACTTTCATTAATGGTGAAAATTCATCTATTAATGTTGCCGACGAAATTAAGTTTTCTGGCTGATAATTACCAGAAGTATTTGTATTTGTTAAGTTATCTGAATCATATTGTAAGTTATTGGTGTAATTACCAATTGTATATGATGATTTATAACCGTGTGATAATGTAAATGAAGAGAAGTTCTTTTTAAACCATTTATACTTCATCAATCCATTAAAACGTAATGTCCAATTCGGAATTGGAATGTTTTTAAAGATTCCTGTACTTACTGAATTTGGACTATTACCAGAATATGCAGCAATAAATGCTGGTAACATTACTTGTTGTCCACTTTCTTTAAAACCAGCTACTGGTTGACTTGTGGTAGCTAATCTATTAGCAATTGTACTTCTATAATCTAAGAAATTTTGATATAAAGTCTCATTATCAGTAAAAATAGTTCCTAACATAAAATGACTAATACTATAATTACCTGTTTCGAATGGTTTTATATTAGGGTCTTGATGAAAGCCTCCATTTCCATCAGAAATTACATCTAACTGTTGATTTAAGTTACTTGTTTGAATTCTATTTCCTCTTAAGTCTATCGTTAAATTTTTAAAAGGTTTTACCGAAATATTATAATCTAATTTCTTATAATTTGTTTTACCATAATTCTTGCTATAATATGGTTGGTTTTCATCATCTTGACTTGTTCTTGTAACTAACCATCCGTTTTCGATAGCTGTATTTAAAATATCTGTTTGACTTCCAAATACAAAACCGAAAGTTGGTGCCGAACTTCCACTATAACTATCTCTACCTAAGAAACCTACTGAAGGTTTATATCCTTGTAATAAAGTTCCGTTGTTTTGAGAATAACTAATTTTTGCTCTTTTTACTGATGTTAATACATCATAAAAACCTTTCATCACTTTTTGTCCAAAAGAAGCACTCTTTTTCAATTTTGCTTTTTGGGTTCCTTTTTTAGCGCCAAGAGCTACTGTACCTTTTTTAACAGATTTTTTTCTTGTTCCTTTTAACAACAGCTTATCTAATCCTAATACTTTATAAAAACGACCAAAATCAATATTTGTGTTTAAGTTATGAGTATTTGCATTCTGAATCATATTACCTACAACATCCGTATAACTAACCTCGTTTCCATTAGGTAATGTTAAACTACTTTGAGCACTCGATTTCCAATCAAAATCTGCTGTATAACCATAATCAGCTGAAATAAAACTTAAGAAAGGAAATTTATTTAAAGGTAATTTGTAGGTCGCATTTAATTTTTGATGATAATTATCTGGTCTACCTACTGTAAAAAACTTATCGTAAATCTCTAATTCTTCTTGACCAAAACTATCATAAATATGATTGTTGGTTGCGTTGAAATTTAACTGTAACGACTTTGTTAAATCGAAACCAATAGTATAATCCCAGTTGAATAAAAATCTCCTTTGAATTAATTCTGGCTGTGCTACAGGTAAATCAATAAGATTTCTTGATTGTTGCGAATTAAAGTTTCTATTGATTCTTGAATTGATCGCAATTGTTTTTGGAACTGGATTAATATTTAAATCTTTTATAAACTTTAAATATTTACTACTTAATTTTTTTGAGTTCTTAAAAGGTTCAATAACAAATGGCTTAAAATTAAAGTTATAACTAGCACCAGCTGTTACATTTTTATTTACATACTTCTGTATATTGTAATCTTTATGAAATTCCTCATTATGCGCATAAGAAACTGAGAAATTCTCTACATCGTAAAACTTTGGCTTCTTCTTACTTTCAGGGTTTCTATTTTTCTTAACATTAATAAAACTAATACTCTTTCTACGTGTATAATCTTGCGCATTTTTACTATTCGGATTCTTATCTAAAGCATCCTCCAATTCAACATCTTGAAATTGTGGGTCATACTTCGGATCTCTAAATTCTTCGCCGTAACTATAACTCATAGGCACTTGGATGTTCCATTTTTTAGGCATCATTTTACCTAACTGAACATTTGTAGCAACACTATACTGTTTTATTTCTTCTATACTACGTTGTTGCACTCGATCTTCTACATTACCAAAACCAATGGTTGACATTCTACCTGCTAAAGAAACATCCATTACATCAGCAAGATTCGCATCCGCGTTTAATACTGCAGCCCATCCTCCTTTATTATCAAAACCTACAGCACGTAACTCATTAAACCAAACCTCAATAGATTTATTAGTTGTTGAAGTATTTTTTAACCCTAACATAACTGTATTCACTTGAGCTAAGGTCGGATTACCTCTAACAGAAATTTTCAACCCATTAGAACTTACTGCTGAAAACACATCTGTAATACTTGTTCCTGCACCTGTTGGTCTTTCTATTTTTAAGTTTGCTAACTCTTGTAGTGGCACTTCTAAATCGTTTGCCTCTGGCCAAACTTGATCAGCTACTGGCGTTTCATTTAATTCTTGTTTACTATAAACAAGAGGCTTTTCGATTTCGTAATAATTATCATTTAAATCGGTTCCTAAACGAATAACCGCAACAGCATTTGATTCCTCACCTTGAGCTGCTTGTCTATCAGGATCTTCAGCGTGTAAAAACATACGTAGCTTTTTATACCTACGCATATCAATACTAATATTTTTATAAATCGTTCTTACATCATCAGCTGGCAAGTCAGTTACCTTTAGAGTAACCGATTGTTCATTTTGACGTTGAATTCTATTTGTTCCTTGTAATTGTTCTCTTAAAATTCCTGGAGGAAGCGCATATCGCTCTTGATTTTGCTCAATACTTACTACTCCTACTTCAAATTTATTTAACTCTGCAGTATCTAAATTTACTGGAGTTGTTGTACTTGGCAACACTTTAGTATAACGTCTCCAATCACCACGAACTAATTCTAATTCTCCAAAACGTAATACAACTGGCATTTTAAACTGCGTAAGAAACATTCTTATAAAACGAATACTATTAAAATCAGTAATACCATTAATTCTTTGTGAATCTGTTATGTTTCTAACAGGTATTCTAAACTGATACCAAGTCGTATTTCTTGTTGCTCCGTTTGATAATGTTATTGGAGTACTTTTTACATCAATAATATGGTTTTGACCTACCTGTAAATCAGACTTATTAAATGAAACCTCGTATTCAAAATAACTATTTACAGGGTTCATTGTTTGATCTTTATTAATGTCCTCTACATCTGGATATGCTGTTGAAGAAGTTGGAAAAGATTCATTTGATTGACTTGCTGTAGGTGAATTACCTTGTGTACCATTAAAATCTTTATATCGAGATAACACTGATGGATTAGAGTTTTCAATTGCTCCTCCTCTAAAATATTGAAAGTTATCTCCTGCAGGATCCTCTAACGAAGCAAATGCTGGATATTTTGCTCTTTCTTCTTCATCTGTCAATCCATCTAACCCAATATCTTGATTTGTTCTTGCTTCATTACTTGCATCAAAAGCATACAATATTGATGGATTTATTGGAATATTACCCCAATCTGTTGAATTAACATTTGTTCCCGCTATTTTGTTTCCATCAGCTGGCAGTCCATTTTCGTATTGTTTTCTACCATCTTTTAATATATCTTCAGAAACATTACCTAAATTGATAAATAACTTACCTACTTGATTTGTTGGGTCTTGTGGATTTAATCCTACTGGCAAACCTTCTGCTTCTGTAATTGAATAATCTTCATAAGGATCCATTACCCAAAATTGAATGTATTCTACATTGGCTTGTTCAAAATTATTGGTTGTTAACGGGCGCATAATACCTCCCCAACGCTCTTCAGCTGTTACTGCACTTGCATTCTGATTATAATTATATGGTCCTCTTTCTGATGGATAATAAGCTAAATCTAGCGTACGAACCAAGTTTTGTTGTGTAATATCTAAATCAGTATTCGGAAATAACTCATTGTAACGAATTTGACGAACCTCATTTCTTGATAATTCATTCTCATCAATATTACTTGGTCTATTTCCTGTACCATAAAAAAGTTGATCTACATTATACCAAGCTATTTTTCCTCTCTTGTAATTGTATGATAAATCAAAAGTTCCTCCATCAAATCCTTGCGATTCTGGTGTACTTGCCAAAAACCATTGTTGTGGCGAACTTAAGTTTATTGGTATTTGTGATGCTTCAAAGTCATCTAAATACGAAGTAGCTGTACCGTCTACATTAATTCCACTCGGTGATCCTGGTAACAAATATGCAAAATCTGCCCTAACCGAAACGTTTGACGGTGCATCTGTTTCTACAAAAGGCAACTTATTTGCTAGCTTTGTTAAATATGGTACTTCAGCAGAATAATCTACATTTAAACCTAGCATTACATTATCAATCGGTTCACCTCCAAAATTTACTTTTGGTGTAATTGGCTTTTCACTTACATTTAAAAAAGTACCCCCTAAAATAAATTTTTCTGAAAAACGGTGCTCTATATCAACACCAATAAATGTTTTTCTTTGCTGATTAAAAAATGTATTATTTTCTACTGTTGCATTAATTGGAATCCCTGATGCTTCCAATCCTGGATCTAAAACTTGTACACGTCCTAATTGATAATCTACCACATAATCAATACCTTCTACTAACTGTCTACCACCAGCGGTTACACGAACAGACCCTCTAGGTACATTAAATGCCCCTAAAGAAATACCTCTACTTGTTTCAGATTTAAAATATCCTTTTAAAAAGAATTTATCTAAATTCTGATATTCGTTTTTTGCTTGAATTTTAGTCGTTAAATATAGTTCTTCAAAAAGATATTTGTCTTGATCTGTAACATCAGTTAATTGAATTTTAAGATCTGCCCCAAAAGGTTCTGGCTCTGGAAACAACACGTATCCTCTTTGAGAATTTACGGTAATACCGTCTACATAATCGAAAAAACCATCTCCGTTAGGTATTGCATATTCACTTTGGTCTAATCTATCTAAACTAACTAATCTTAACAATGGTATATTACTAACATCATCTTCTTCATCAGGAGTGTCCTTACCTGTCTTAGCATCTTGTAATGTATTCTGTAAAGTACCTGTTTCGTCGTCACGGTATAACAATTCAAAACGAAAACCTTCACGCTGTAATGGAAAAGCTCCCAATGCATATACGTTTTTCATCATTAATCGCCAAGTTGGAAAAGGCTCTCCAAGACTTGTTGGTGTAGAAGTATTTGGTCGTACAGTATTTAAAATTTCACTACGTAATAATTTTACTACAATATTTGCTGGTGCTACAACACCATCGTTCGAAAATTCACCTACCTTAAATACTGTTTCACTATTTGAGGCTCCAACTGCAGTATATTCATAAGCAACAGCTAAAACTTCTCCGTCGTTTAATCTTCTATTTAAAGAAACAAATCCTAACTGCGGATGCAATGTGAATTCATTAGGTTGTAATTTACGAGCATTTTGCAAATATGAATAATTAAATCCTTGTTGAGGAGGAACTTCTGCTCCAATAGCAGTATCAACAGTAGCGACATCTCTAATACCTCCTGATGTTGTATTTAATAAAGTATTTAAATTATTAACTCCGTTATAAGGTATATTTTTTCCACTTACATTTACTGGACTTCCAACCGCTACTACTTCTGTAGGGTTTACCTCATTCTCGTCTTTAGATTCCCCTAAATCGGCAAGTGCTACGATACTACGATAATCAGTTACATTTTGATTTCTGTTTGTTACCCAAACCTCAACTCTTGTAATATTTATCGGACTGCTAATTAATGGATAGTTTTGTAACGCTTCCTTGTAATTCTCTCTAAAATATTGTGACAAAAAGAAGTGACGATCATTATCATAATCAGATGCTCTTAGCTCAAAAGGTTCAATAGTTGCGCCACCTTCAGCAATTACTGTTTTAGATTGTGAGTTTTGTTGAGAAAAAGCTGCAGTTATATATGTTTTACCAAACTGCAATTCTGTTTTTACACCAAATAAAGATTGAGCTCCGTTAATTAACGAATTCTTAATTGGCATGCTAATATTACCTGCTTCAATATTTCTAATAATATCGTCTTCAGTAGGTGTATATTCTAACTTAATAATATTTTGAAAATCGAAAGTAGACTGTGTATCGTAATTTGCCGTTACTTTTAATCGTTTACCTACTTTAGCTTGTAAACTTGCACTAATCTGTTGATCAAAATCAAATGTAAAACTACTTTGGTTTTCAATTGAAATCTGAGGGTTTTCATTCTTCTGATATATCCCACCTAATTTAATATTTACCTGTCCTGAAGGAATAACCTCAACTGTATTCCCTCCAAATACCGATTCAAAAAATTTAGAGTTTACATAATACTTAGGTAGCAAGTTCTTTTTTGCCTTACTATTTCCTTTTTTCTTCGGATTAGAAGCATCTACCTTTTCTTTAAAATATCCTTTTAAATCATTTTTTAATCGATACTTATCATACTCTTCAGGAGTCATAAAAATTGGAGTTCCTACATAGTAATCTCCTATTTTTTCTACAAGTACAAACTTATTTAATGCCTTATCGTAGGTTACTATTTGCTCTGTTGGATTCTGTAAAAAAAGACTTCCGTTTTGATTGTACTTAAAATTATATTTAAGAGGCACTACAGTATCATTCTTTACAGTATTTACACTATTTGTTTGTGTGTTTTGTGAAAACGAAACAACACTTACTAAGAAAGCAAGTGTTGTAAACAATTTATTCATAACTGTTCTTTCCAACCTATTTATAAGTTTTTCAACGCCTGTTTTATCAGCTTTTCTACACTAGCTTCAGGTGTTTCTTTTAATATATTTCCTATTACTTTATCTGCTTGTTTGCGAGCAAAACCAAGCACTTCTAAAGCAGATAACGCTTCTTCTTTATTTGTATTGTTTTGCACAACCGAAACTTCATCTAAATCAAAGGTTTTAAGTATTTTGTCTTTTAAATCAACTATTACTCTCTGAGCGGTTTTTGCTCCAATTCCTTTAACCGATTGAATTAGTTTCACATCTTCTGATGCTATCGCTTGTTGTATTTCTTTAGAAGTCATTGATGATAACATTGTTCGAGCCGTACTTGGACCAACTCCAGATACTGAAGTTAATAATCTAAATACTTCTCGCTCAACTTTATTTATAAAACCAAATAAAGTATGTGCATCTTCTCTTACAGATAAATGCGTGTATAATAATACATTTTCATCATTTGGTAATGCTGAATATGTATTTAAAGAAATGTGCATTAAATATCCTACTCCGTTACAATCAACTACTGCATAGGTAGGATTTTTCTCCACAAGTTTCCCCTTTATTTGTGTTATCATTTAATTGATTTTCTATTTGTCTAAAGTAGACAAAATATTTCTTTTCAAAAACCTAACTTAAAAGGATTAAAAAGGCATATTATTTCTTTGCTTTTCTTGCTTTATTTTGCGCATCAACAACTGCAACCGCAGCCATATTTACCATTTCATCTACACTTGCTCCTAATTGTAAAATATGAACAGGTTTACTCATTCCTAATAAAATCGGACCGATAGACTCTACTCCATCAACCTGTTTCATTAGCTTATAAGTAATATTTGCTGATTCTAAATTTGGGAAAATTAAAATATTCGCTCTCTTACCATTCAGTTTAGAGAAAGGAAACTCTTTAGCTAATAACTCAGGATTTAACGCAAAATCTGCTTGTAATTCTCCATCAACAATAACATGTGGAAAATGACGATGTATATAAGAAACTGCTTCTCTTATTTTTACTGAACTTTCAGATTTTGATGATCCGAAATTAGAAAAACCTAACATCGCTATATGCGGCGTCATTCCAAACATTTTTGCAAGCGCAGATGTAAGTTGAGAAATTTTTGCTAAATCTTTTGCTGTAGGGTTAATATTAATCGTTGTATCAGCTAAAAACATGGGTCCTTGCTTAGTCAGCATCATATTTGTTGCTGCTACACGAGTAACCCCTTTATCTTTTTCGATTAATTCTAACATTGGTTTCACAACCGATGGATATGGTCTAGAATACCCAGTAATTAAAGCATCTGCCTCTCCAGTGTTTACCATCATTGCAGCGAAATAGTTACGTTCACGCATCCATTTTTGAGCCTCTAACAATGTAATTCCTTTTCTTCTTCTAGACTCCCAGAAAGTTTGTGCAAATCGAATTCTTCTTTCTTTTTCTTCAGGTGTTTTAGGATCAATAATTAATACATCTGCATCAAATCCTAATTCTTCTTTTAATTCAAGAATAATTTCTTTTTTTCCTAATAAAATAGGGATTCCTATTTTCGTTTCATAAACTCTCTGAGCTGCTTTTAACACATCTAAATGATCTGCTTCTGCAAACACTACTCGCTTTGGATCTTTCTTTGCACGGTTATGCAATAAACGTACTTCCTTGCTTCCCGTTCCTGAACGATCCATTAACTCTTCACGGTATTTATCCCAATCTGTTATTGGCTCTTTTGCTACTCCAGAATCCATTGCGGCTTTTGCAATCGCTGGTGGAATCTCATATATCAACCTTGGATCAAAAGGTTTAGGAATAATATATTCTTTTCCGAAAGAAAGACTTACCTCATCATATACAATATTTACTTGCTCTGGTACCGACTGTTTAGCTAGGTCTGCTAAAGCATGAACTGCTGCCATCTTCATTTCTTCATTAATTTTTGTAGAACGTACATCTAACGCTCCTCTAAAAATAAACGGGAAACCAAGTACATTATTCACCTGATTAGGATGGTCTGATCTACCAGTAGCCATAATAATATCATCACGAGTTGCTATTGCTAAATCGTATCCTATTTCTGGCTCTGGATTTGCCATTGCAAACACAATAGGATCTTTAGCCATCGATAATAACATCTCTGGTGTAACTACATTTCCTTTTGAAAGACCAATAAAAACATCTGCATTGTGCATTGCCTCTTCTAAAGTATTTACATCTTTATCGGTAGCAAATTCTGCTTTTTGTGAAGTTAAATTACTTCTATCTTTTCTAATAACACCTTTACTATCACACATTACCACGTTTTCGCGTTTAGCACCTAATGCTAAATATAAACGCGTACATGAAATTGCTGCTGCACCTGCTCCATTAACTACAATTTGAACTTTAGAAATATCTTTTTGTATGATTTCTAATGCATTTTTTAGCGCAGCTGCAGAAATAATAGCTGTTCCATGCTGATCATCGTGCATTACTGGAATATCTAATTCCTCTTTTAATCTTCTTTCAATCTCAAAAGCTTCAGGCGCCTTAATGTCCTCAAGGTTTATTCCTCCAAAAGTAGGAGCAATTGCTTTTACGGTTTCAACAAATTTGTCAACATCAGTTGCATCAACCTCAATATCAAAAACATCAATATCTGCAAAGATTTTAAATAATAACCCTTTCCCTTCCATTACAGGTTTTGATGCTTCAGGACCTATATCACCTAAACCTAAAACAGCTGTTCCATTAGAGATTACTGCAACTAAATTACTTTTTGCAGTGTATTTATAAACGTTGTTTTTATCTTTTGCTATTTCTAAACAAGGCTCTGCTACCCCAGGAGAATATGCCAACGACAAATCGTGTTGTGTTGCATATTTTTTAGTAGGTACTACTGCAATTTTCCCCGGTTTTGGTTTTGCATGATATAGTAAAGCTTCGTGCCTCTTTCTAGAATTACTCATAGATTTGTTGTTTGTTTGAACCTACAAATATACGCTTTTCATGGAAAGGTATTTCTTATGTTTTAATCTTGAAGAAATTGAATATTTCTTGTTAATCCAGAAAATTTAGTTCTTTTAACCGCCGATTTCTTAAACACCTTACTAAAAGTCTCTTGGGTTAGTTCTTGCCAGTCTCTCTGAGTCATTTCTAACAAGTTTTCTTGTGGCTTAAATAAAGGTTCTGTGTGAGGTTTTGAAAAACGATTCCAAGGGCAAACGTCTTGACAGGTGTCGCAACCAAACATCCAGTCGTCAGTTTTTCCTTTGAATTCTGTTGGAATAGCATCTTTCAATTCAATAGTAAAATACGAAATGCATTTACTTCCATCAACAGTATTATTTGGTAAAATTGCCTGAGTAGGACAAGCATCTATACAACGAGTACATTCACCACAATGATCTGTCTTAAAAGGGGCGTCATAATCTAATTCTAAGTCAATAATTAATTCTGCTAAAAAGAAAAAAGAACCTTGTTGTTTTTGAATTAACAATGTGTGTTTTCCGTTCCAACCTAATCCAGATTTTTCTGCCCAAGCTCTCTCTAATACTGGCGCTGAATCTACAAAACACCTCCCAGAAACTTCTCCAATTTCATCATTAATTAACTGTAATAATTCTCGTAGTTTTTCTTTTATTACATGATGATAATCTTGTCCATAAGCATATTTAGACACTTTATAAGTTCCTTCATTCTGAACTTCTTCTGGAAAATAATTATAGGATAATGAAATAACTGATTTGGCGCCATCTACCAACAAACGAGGATCCAACCGTTTATCAAAATGATTCTCCATATAACGCATTTCACCATGGTAATCATTCTTCAACCATTCTTCTAACCTTGGTGCTTCTTTTTCTAAAAAATCAGCCTTAGCAATACCACATTCTAGAAAACCCAAACGTTTTGCTTGAGCTTTTATAAAACTTGAATATTGTTGTTTATGAGTCAAAACCTGTATCTTTAGTTGAACAAAATTACCAAACTTTTATTTTATAATTTTATTCACTCTTACTTAACAAATAATTATAGAACTTTGTTCGTTAGTATATAAAGTTAACTTTCTTATTTCATGAAAAAGATTTACAAAATAGCCATCGGTATTCTTATAGCATTTTTTGTTGTATTAGTCAGTATTCCGTTATTATTTCAAGACAAAATTATTGGCTTAGTGAAACAAACCATTAATAACAATGTAAATGCGCAGGTTGACTTTAGTGACTCTAATTTAAGTTTGCTTAGAAACTTCCCTGATGCTTCGGTTCAATTATCAAACATTACTGTAATTAACAACGAACCTTTTAAAGGTGATACTTTATTATTTGCTAAAGACCTTCAATTAAATTTAAAGCTCACAGAACTTTTCAAAAACAGTTCTGAACAATTAAATATCAAATCTTTTTCTATTGATAATGCTTTGGTTAATGTATTAGTTGATAAAAAAGGAAATACCAATTATGATATTTCTAAATCTAAAGAAGCTGTAAAAAATACTGATACTACTACTGAAACTTCCTCTAATTTTGGACTCTCTATCGATTCTTATAGTATTTCTAATACTGAAATAAGGTATGCAGATAAAAAAGGTAAAATGAACCTTGTATTAAGTAACTTTAATCATTCAGGAAGTGGTGATTTTTCTCAGTCTAATTCTGAACTCGATACCAAAACTTCTACATTAGTTTCCTTTGGGATGGATGGAACTTCGTTCGCTAAAAATCAAAAAATTGAGCTGGATGCCGTTTTAGGAATGGACTTAACAAATCAGAAGTTTTCTTTCTTAAAAAATGAAGCTAAGCTAAATAACTTGCCTTTAATTTTCGATGGTTTTATTCAAATCAATGAAAAGAATCAAGAAGTACATCTTTACTTTAAAACTCCTTCTTCGGATTTTAAAAATTTCTTAGGATTGATTCCTGAGGTGTATACAAAAAGCATAGCCAATGTAACTACCTCTGGTGACTTTAGTGTTAATGGAAAAATAGACGGAGTTATTTATGATAATACCATTCCTAAATTAGACATTGCTATTAAATCTAATAATGCTTCTTTTAAATATCCTGATTTACCAAAAGCTGTTAGAAACATTAACATCAATGCACAGATAAAAAACACAACAGGAAAAACTGCCAATACTTTTGTAAATATTGCTGGTTTGTCTTTTAAAATTGATGAAGACACCTTTTCAGGAAAAGGAACAGTTTCTAACATTACAACAAACCCTTCTATAAATGCTAACGTAAACGGAACGCTAAATCTTGCACATATAAACCAAGCTTATCCTATTGATTTAAAAAACGAATTAAGTGGTATTTTAAAAGCAAATTTGCATACCAAATTTGATGTAAAAGCCATACAGAACAACACCTTAAATCGTATAAAAAATGATGGACATATTGAAGTAAGTGATTTTGTTTTTTCTTCTAAAGATATTGTAAACCCTATTAACATAAAAAACACTAAAGTCGATTTTACTCCAAAAACCGTTTCTCTTACAAAGTTTGATGCTACTACTGGAAAAAGTGATTTAAATGCTACTGGGAAAATTCAAAACTTATTAGGTTTTTTACTTTCAGATAAAAAGTTGCAAGGTACTTTTAAGGTGAATTCTAATGCGTTTCACGTTAGTGATTTTATGCAAGAGAACACTACTACAACTGAAACCAAAGAAGACACTCCGCAAAAAGAGCAACCTTCTGAATCTTTAAAAATTCCCGCTTTTTTAGATTGTAAGATTTTGGCAGATGCTAAGACAGTATATTACGACAACCTTACATTAAAAAATGTAAAAGGGACATTGTTTTTAAAGGATGAAAAAGCCACTTTACAAAATGTAAACGCAGGTATATTTAATGGTCAAATTGCTATGAATGGTGAAATCAACACGCAAAAAAAACAATCAACTTTTGCTCTTAAACTTGGTATAAAATCGTTTGATATTGCACAATCATTTAATGGCTTAGATTTATTACAATCGTTAGGTCCTATCGCTGGAGCGATGAATGGGAAATTAAACTCTGACATTAATTTATCAGGAAACCTAAATAAAGATTTTACTCCGAATTTAACCTCAGTTTCAGGTAAGGCTTTAGCTGAGTTATTAAGTACTAATATAAATCCTGAAAAAACCAAAGCTTTAAACTTATTAAACAATAAGCTATCTTTTATTGATTTAACAAAGTTAGATTTAACAGATATTAAAACACATTTATCTTTTAAAGAAGGAAAAGTAGAGGTATCTCCTTTCAAACTAAAATATAAAGATATAGGCATTAATATTGGTGGTAGTCATGGGTTTGACCAAAGTATGAACTATAACGTAACTTTTGATGTGCCTGCTAAATATTTAGGAAGTGACGTTCAAGGGTTATTATCTAAACTTAGTACTAAAGACCAAAATGTTACGGTGCCAGTTACTGCTAACATTACTGGTAACATGTCTAGTCCATCTGTAAAAACAGACTTATCATCATCAGTTACTAAACTAACTCAAAAATTGGTTCAACAACAAAAAGACAATCTTATCAAAAATACTTTAGGGAGTTTATTAGGAAATAAAAAGAAAGATTCTACTAAAACATCTGATAGTAAAACTGAAAATACAGTAAAAAAAGTAACCGATGTTTTAGGCGGGCTGTTTGGTAAGAAGAAAAAGAAAACAGAAAAAAAAGAAGGAGGAAATTAATTTCAAGCAACTATTTTTTCACTACAGGCGTCTTTATGTTTAAGAATTCTTTGCAATTTATTTAACAGCATTTAAACACAAATAGAAATCTGCTTCATTTAAGTTTGTTGCAGACTTCAACAAAATTAGCTATGAAAAAAACAATTACCCTGCTATTTTTAGCCTTTTCCTTTATTTCTTTTTCTCAAGTTAAAGGAAAAGTAACTAACACAACCAACCGAGCATTATCTTTTGTAAGTATTTATCTTCAAAACTCTATTACTGGTACAACAACTAATGATAACGGAGATTATGAATTAGTTTTAACCAAAAAAGGAAAACATACTATTGTATTCCAAATTTTAGGATATAAAGCTTTAAAAAAGACGGTAACTATTGAATCATTCCCTTTCGTTTTAAATGTTCAACTTTCTGAAGAAGAAGTTGCTTTAGATGAAGTTTTAATTTCATCAACAGAAAACCCTGCAAATAAAATTATTAGAAATGCTATTGCTAGTAAAAAGAAAAACACCGATAAATTCGCTCAATATAAAGCTGATTTTTATTCTCGTGGGTTATTTAAAGTAAAAAATCTTCCGAAGAAATTCTTAGGCCAAGAAGTTGGTGATATGGGTGGTGGCTTAGATTCTACGAGAACCGGTATTGTATATCTTTCTGAAACCATCTCTAAAATTTCCTTTCAGAAAAAACCGAAGAACTTCAAAGAGCATATTATCGCGTCTAAAGTTTCAGGAAGTGATAATGGTATAAGTTTCAATCAAGCTGAAGAAGTGAATTTTAATTTCTATGAAAACTCTTTTAATTTAGCCGATGCTCAAATGATTTCTCCAATTTCTAATGGAGCTTTTAGCTATTACAATTATAAACTAACAGGTACTTTTTACGACAAAAATTCACGGTTAATTAACAAAATACAATTGCTCCCTAAACGAAAGAACGATCGTGTGTTTAGTGGTTTTATTTATATAATTGAAGATGATTGGGCTATTTACGGAACAGACGTTCTTGTTACCGGAAATCAAGTAAGCATGCCAATGATTGACACCCTTAATATAAAACAAAACTATAATTTCTCACCTAAAAACAAGGCTTGGGTACCTGTTACTCAAACAATCGATTTTAAAGCAGGTATGTTTGGTTTTAATTTTAATGGACGATTTTCTGCCGCTTATTCAAATTATAATTTCTCACCTGGTTATACCGATAAATCATTTGGAAGCGAAATCTTATCTTTTGCTGAAAATGCTACCGAAAAAGATTCTGTTTATTGGAATAAAATTCGTCCAGTAGCTTTAACAACCGAAGAAGTTTCTGACTATAAATTAAAAGACAGTATTAAAACTATACGAAAGTCAAAAAAATATTTAGACTCGATAGATAACAAAAGAAATAAGTTTAAAATCATGGATATTGTTTCGGGTTATTCATATCAAGATTCATATAATAAATGGTCGATTAACCTATCTTCCCCTATAGAAGACTTAAGCTTTAATACTGTACAGGGTTGGAATACTTCGGTAGGGTTAAGTTATTATAAAACACTCAACAAAAAAGGAAAAAATTTTGGATTTGGTACTAATGTAAACTATGGTTTTTCTGATAAAGAAATAAGACCTACAGGCTATTTTTATTACAAATGGAATAATACTACAAGGCCTATTTTAAATATATCAGGAGGTATTACTACGGCTCAATTCAATGCTAAACAACCTATCTCAAAATTCTGGAATACAATAAGCTCCGTTTTGTTTGAGAGAAATTATATGAAGATTTATGAAAAAGCTTTCGCTAGAGCTTCATTTTCAAGAGAAGTAATAAATGGACTACACATGTCAACTTCTTTAGAATTTGCCGACAGAAAACCTTTATTTAATACTACAGATTATGTAATGTTTCCTAAAAGTGATGTGAATTATACTTCTAACAATCCGCAAGAACCTAATAATTTTACCTCAGCATTTACACCTCATAAAATGTGGTCATTTACAGTTGGTGCAAACATTAATTTCGGACAAAAATATTTATCCTATCCAAACGGAAAATATAATGTAGGCAATAAAAAATACCCTTCACTATTTATCGGTTATAAAAAGAATTTTGGTTCTGGTAATTCTGAGTGGAATTCGAATGTTGTTTATTCTCAATTAAATCAAAGAATTTCTTTTGCTAACTGGGGAGAGTTCAAATACAAAGCAAAAGGAGGTGTGTTTTTAGAAAAGAAAAACATTCCTTTTATAGATTATGCTCACTTTAACGGAAACCGTTTATTGGTTGCTCCAAAAGACAATTATTTAGATAATTTTTACATGTTACCATATTATCAATTAAGCACAAATGATAAGTATGGAGAATTACATGGCGAATACAACTTTAAAGGTGCTATATTAAGTAAAATCCCTTTATTAAATAAATTGAACTTTCATTTAGTTACCGGAGCAAAAGGATTATTTACTGGAGGTAACAAACCTTATTCTGAATTTGCAGTTGGGTTAGACAATGTTGGTTTTGGTAAATGGCGTTTTTTGCGTGTCGATTTTGCTCGTTCTAACTTTAATGGAAAAAACGAAAATCGAGTAGTATTCGGAATTAAATTGTAATTTCGTAGTATGAATATTAATGTACTACTTTTTGGTATTGCAACAGATTTAGCAGGTAGTTCTTCAGTAAAAATAGAGCTTCCTGTTAATTCAACAATTACCAGTTTTAAAGAAATTATTTCTCGACATCCTCAACTAAAACAAATGAGTACGTATGCAGTAGCCATTAACGAAAGTTATGCTACTGATGAAACCATTATTAAAGAAAATGATGTAATTGCGATTATTCCTCCTGTAAGCGGGGGGTAGTTTAGTAAAGTGGAATAATTTAGTTTTGATTGCAGATTACTTCGTCATTCTTCCTCGTAATGACGGAGTGTTTTTTCGTCATTGCGAAGAATGAAGCAATCTATTACTTGGTCAAAAAACACATTTAACCTCAATAATTCTATTTTACAACTTATAACCAATACTAAATAATACAACTCTCGGCATAATATAAGTTTTAGAATCTGATACTAAATAATCTGAAAAACTATTGCTTTGTTTAAATGTAGTATTAAATAAGTTTTGAAAAGTCAACTTAAATAGCCAAGGACTATCCTCTTTTTGATACGATAATACTGCATTTGCTATATCGTATTTATTATTAATTTGTTGCGCTTTATTTTGATAATTATAATGTGTGTAGTCAAAATTAAACACAAATCCTTTTAAGAAATCATAATCGATATTTACATAAGGTTCATTAGTTATAAATTTAGAATTTGACCCACTAGATGTATACTTTCCTATACTTCTTTTATATCCTAATTCTAAGGTTGGAAAATTGTCAAACAGGGTTTCTATTCCAAGATCAAAAGAATAATTATTATTTCGATTTCTTGTAGAACTATCATTTACAAATTGTTTAAAATTTGAATTATTATATGTTCCTTCTATATTATAACGTATTTTTTTTATTCTTTTTCTAACTGACGCTCTTACATTCCAACGTTCATCTGCATTATTTAATAAATCAACCGATAAAAACCTGTTAATACCATCAAAATTTACTGAGTTACGAAATCCTTTAACTTTTTTAGAATAATTTATCATAGCATAAAGCATTAACCCCCTATATAAACTAAACCTGCTATATCTCAAACGAGCCTTGTGAAACAATTCATTTTCAAGGTTTTCATTTCCTTTAAAAACAGAATTATACGACTGTAAATAAAATCGATTTGCTAATTTAGAAGCATCTGAAAAGTTAGTTTTTAAATTATAATTCAATTGAATTTTTTTCGACTTGTTAAACTCAATTTTCAACAGAAAATCAGGTAAGAGCACCCATTTATCTTTCTCAATTGAATTTAACTGGTTTACACGCCATTTATAATTATGTGCATAAGCCCCTTGCTTAAAAGTAAAAATTCCTGTTCGGAATTTATAATGTAAACCAGCAAAAAAATCGTTGTGCTTTAAAACAGTTCTATTATTAAATCCATCAGATGAAAAATTGTTGGTTGTATTATCATCTAGTAATTGAAAATCATTACTACTAAATTTTTCTTGTTGGTGTGTATTACCAATGGTTGTATAAATATGATTATTGTTATTCAACACCCAAAAATCTTTAAAAACTGTGTGTAAATGATGCTTTTCGCTTTCATTTAACTGGTTAATTCTTAAAGCCGTTTGATTCGTGTTTAATGGATTGATTATAGGCTTAATTCTATCTAAAAACGACTGTGAAGCATTCCAATTGGTAATTGGATTATTTTTATCGAATGTATAATTTATTACCGAAGAAAAGGTGTGTTTTTCTGATTGCTCTTTATGCCATTCTATATTTTGATTTGCATACCAAACTGCGTTCTCTTTGTCTGTTTTTATTGTATTTAAATTAGCATCTATTAATGAGGAAATAGCATTAACCCTATTAATATCCGATTTTTTTACTTGAGTTCTCACATACCATTGTTCTTTATTATTTGGAGCATATTCTATGTTTAATTTCCCGATTCCTAAAATATCTTTTGAATTCGTTTTATTGGTATTCTCCTCTAAAAAAGTAGTGTACTCATTTAACTCTTCATTAAAACTTTGAATAGTATTATGAGAAAAAATTGCATAACCAGAAATATCTAATTTACTGGCTACCGTTTTTGTAATATTTAATGCTGCAAAACGTTGTGTACTATGTAATACATCTTTGTTTTCTAAAAACTGAGAGAAATCTCCGCCTTCCCAATTAAAATTACCATTAAAAACTGCATTAACACCTCCTTGAAAATTCATATAATCTTTAAACGTAAAGGTTTTCTCTCCTATATCATTTACATTACCTATAAAATTTACATTGGTTTTAGGCGAATAGTAAAAAAGATTAGCATTAGCCTTATAATAAGAATCGTACCCAACATTTGCACCAGCTTCTACATCACCAAAAAGAAAACGTTTTTTATCTTCTTTAAGTTGAATATTCATTGCCATTTCATCAGAATCTGAAATGTTTTTTAAAAATGCTACTTCGTTGTAATTATCAATTACCTCAACTTTATCAACCGCATTGGCAGGTATGTTTTCTACTCCTAATTTTGTACCTCCTCCAAAAAACTTCTTACCATCAACTAATAACTTGGTTACTTTTTTTCCTTGTACGGTAACACCTCCATTTTTATCAACTTCAACTCCTGGTAGTTTTTTAAGTACGTTTTTTAGTTTACGCTCACTACCATTTATAAACTTATCAGTATTATAAATTATCGTGTCTTGTTTTACAGTTACAGGTAATTCAATCACTACTTCGTCTAACTGGTTTTTTGCTTCTTTTAAAACGAAGTTTTTAATAGTATTTTGTATAGGAGTTATCTCAAATTCAATTTTTTCATAACCTAAATAGCTTATACTAATCATATACCTTTTGTTTTTTGAAAGCTCTAAACGGTAGCGCCCTTCTTCATCAGTGATAGCAAAACTCATGTTTTTAGTTACATCTTTAGGTTTTGCTATAATATTGGTATACGATAATGGGTTTTGTAAACTATCTTTTACAGTTCCTTCGAAAGTGATGGTTTGAGCAGATGTACTTATACTAATTGTAAGATTTAGTAATATAAATATATATTTTTTAAGCATTAACTTTTCTCTTTCTTATTTCCTTAAATTTTTAAAGAAATTACGACTCATTTCTTCATATTCTTTTAATATTTATACTATCTATTTTCAAAAGCTTTTTTTCCAATACTTTCAAATTCTTCTTTAGTTACTAACTTCCCTTTATTTGGCTGATCAATTTCTATTACTTCCTGTTTTAATTTAATAATTGAGGCTATATAAGTTCTATCTTTAATAGAAAGCTCTAAAATTAACCCTGGCAAGCTATTAAAGTCAAACGGTCCATAATTAAATGGAACATCAGGACAATACCAAGCTATATATGTAGAAAAAGGAGCTACTTTATCTGAAGGTCCATTATTTTTTTTTTGCACAGTCGCTTTGTAACAAGTATATTTTCCAATTACTTTCTTTTCATTAATTAATTTCCATTTTAAATCAGAAGTTGATGACTTAACTAAAAAACTCTCACCAAAAAAAGGTTTCTCTTCTATCATTATTTTTTTCTTTGTATCCACAAAAAAAACGTTATCCCCTTTATTTAATATAAGTGCAAGTTTATTAAAGCCTTCTTGATTATCGAGACCTAAATCTGAGTTTAAATAAAAAAGGGAGCTCTTTTTATTAAATTTCAATGTATATTTTAATTTTTCAGAAAAACGATTTACTTTCTTCTGAAAATCACGAAATTTATTAGGTTTTAATGGGTTTTCGAAACTTGACTCAGGAGTTACCTTCAAATTGTAAATTACTTCTCCTGACTTAAATGATTCTTGTGAAAATAAACTAACACTTATAAATAAATAAACTATTATTATAATTAAATTTTTCATTATATGATATTAATATTAAACAATATGTTGGTGCTTCAGAACACCAACATATTGTAATTAAAAATTTTTATAGCATGCGACATTATTAAATTCTCTACAAGCTTTATTTACATTTATAAATGTATTTCTACACTGACCTCTCTAATAAAGAATTAAAACCCTCCCTACACACTATATTTAACAATTAATAACCTGGTATAGCACAATGTCCATAAGCTGCAAACCAAACGGTATAGTAATCATATCCACGTGCAGCATAATCATGTGCTACAGCATCAGCAAAATCACCGCAACTATAAGCTGCCTCCTTATCTACTTTTACTTGACCTGTTTTAGCGTTCACTAAACTACTCGTAGCAAAAACCATTGCTACAACTAAAATTATTTTTTTCATCTTTTAAAAATTTAAGTTTTGTTAATTAATTTCTACTCCATGTTCTAGAGCAGGTTTTTACTTTCTTATTTTTTACAATAAGATTTTTAACGTTAAAAAATTAAAAGAAAAATGTGCGCAATTTTATAAACATCCTTCTTCTTTTTACTAGCTAGCATATAATAAAAAATGATCAGTCTTTTTATTACATTTCAAACATAAAAATTAATTATTTAAAAAATGTTAACGTTTTAAGGGTTAACCCTAATTCATCTAATGGTTAACCCTAATTTAAAAACATAAAACACTAACAATCAGTAGACAAATTAAAGTGTTAAAATTTTGTTAAAACGAAGATTTTATCATTAAAATAATAAGAAAACGTTACTGCTATAATTCCATATTATTTGGAGAGTAATAAAGTAATCCACTAAATAGATATAAACCAACAGATTACTTCGTCATTCTTCCTCGTAATGACACCCTATTTCAAATATCTACCAACAAAAAAAGTTCCGAAAGGTAAAATTGATAATAAACACACAATACCAAAAGTTTTATTACTCCATTTAAGCTCATACTTTAGCATAATAGCTAAAACAATGTAGATTACAAATAAGATTCCGTGAGGCATTCCCAACATTTTTACATACTCAGGATTTCCTTGTAAATATTTTATTGGTGTAGCTATAAAAAGTAATAAAATGTAAGATATTCCTTCTAACCAGCTTATTAATTTAAAAAAGTTAATCATGTTTGTAATTTTAAAATTTGGTTATTAATGATACTGATACATTACGTCCTGGAGCTGATACACCTGATGCAAACTCCTTGTAATGTTGATCAAATAAATTAGTTAATTGTGTTTGAATAGTAATATTAGAATTCACTTCATACTTTCCATATAAACCAAAGGTCATCCAACTTGGGGTACCGTAATACTTATCCACATCATTTGTAGCGTTTTCATCTACAATTGGTGTTTGTTGTTGATTATCTATCCCCTCAATTAAATTATAATCTTCAATATTTTTTTTAGCATTGAACACCATGTTAGCCCCTGCCTCAAATTTCCCCTTTGAATAATTTAAATCAAACCTACCAAATAATGGAGGAATAGAAGATAATGGTCCACTTGATATTGCTTCTTTATCAAAAGTATGTCCTTTTGTATAAGTTACAGTTCCCAAAGCTTTCCAATTCTTATGTAATTTTCCTTGAAAACTTCCGGTAAACCCAGTTATATAAGCTCTTCCTAAATTTTGATTAGCTAAAATTTCATTGTTCGCTGCTGAATAATCTTCTCCATCATAAGTAATAATACTAGATCCTAATATTGGAGTTTTAATAATTATTTGATCAATAATTGTGTAGTATGCATTTACACCAATTCTAAACTTTCTATTATTAAAGTATTTCTGTAACCCAACTTCAAAATTATATGCAAACTCAGGTCCTAAATCAGTATTAGGGATGGTTAGTTCTCCATTTTTCTCTCTTACTTTACCTACATCATCGATATTTGGTGATCTAAATCCTGATGAAATTACACTGTTAAATTGCCAAGTTCTATTAGGTTTATACACATAACCTATCGTTGCTGTTAATGATTGGTTATCCACACGAATATCGTCTTCATCTAAACTGATAAATGTATCATCAAGCCATTTTGCTTTTAAAACAGTGTGCGTTGCTCTAAGACCAGTATTTAAAGTAGACTTCGCATTAATATCTTGACGATAATCGGCATAAATAGCAGAACTTAAATAACTACTTCCTCCATCTGGATAACGAGATTGCACAGGAAAACGACCATTAAATCCTATTATTTCTCCATTCTCAACATTTAAAATTTTTCCTGATGGAGTTGAAGCGACATCGTTATATGCTACTTCAAAACCATAACCTAAATTCCTTCGTTCAGCTAATGGAACTGTAAAATCTCCGTTTAAGCTAAAAACATCTACATCTTCTTCACGATATGTTCTTTCTAAGCTTCCAAATTTTCTTTGAACACGACTCTCTTGAACATTTTGATAAGCAAAAGTAATGGCACCCTTATCTAACCATTTTTTCTTCGGATTAATTTCTAACTGAGGTGAAATTAACAAACGCTTTTGTGGTCCGTAATACCATTCTGCAAATTTCAATTCTCCATTTTTAAGCTCAGTTAATCTATCAAAACGTGGAACATCTGAAGACGTTGAATATTGAATATTTATTTTTAAATCCGTATTTTTTGATAACGGCACATAAAACTTCTGTAATAAATCTGTTTGGCTAAATCCTGTATTTTTTTGAAGATTAACATCATTATTTACTGTTGGATTTTCGCTATAATTCCCATTAAAATTATCAGAATAAAAATATACTTTACCCCAGTCATCAAAACCATGAGAGCGATTTTCTCCCATTTTTAAATCTCCAAAATTACTATGCGATATACTTGTAAAAGATGCCCATTTTTTAAATTGAAGTTCTGCTGAGACAGTGTTTGTTATCTCATTATTCACTGAACTGTAACGTAAAAAATGACTTCCCTCAATATTGTTTTTGTCTGATAGTTTTGGTGTTTTCGTATAATAATGAATTACTCCTCCTAATGCATCAGAACCATAAATAACTGATGATGGTCCAAAAACCACCTCTGTTCTATCTAATAAATTAGGGCTTACCGTTATTGAATTTTGCAAGTGCCCTTTACGATAAATTGCATTGTTCATTCGTACACCATCAACCACTAATAAAATACGGTTACTCTCCATACCTCTAAGTACAGGGCTACCACCCCCAAACTGTGATTTTTGTATTTTAATACCTGGGATACTTGCTAATAAATCAGCTGAAGTTTGTGGAGATAGCTTTTGAATTTCTTTAGATGAAACTACGGCTATTTGTTCAGCAATTCTATTTGTTTTTGCTTTATTTTTAAAAACTGATACAACAACCTCATCTAATTGCTCAGATTGTTTAGATAAATAAACTTGATAATTATTTCTCTTTAATACTGACTTTTTTTTCTGAAACTCAGCATAAGTAACATGAGAAAAAATAAGAATCTCCTCTTTCTTAAAAGGAGAAATATTTACAAAACCACCAGCATTACTAATAGCCGAGGTAGTTTTACTTTTATTAAACACAGCCACACCATCAATTGGCTTACCTGTTTCGGCATCAATTACAGTAAGATTTTGTGAAAAAATAGAGGTAATTATCAGTAAAAAAAATACAGTTACAACTTGCTTCATATATCAACTAAACACGGTTTCTAAAACGTCTAAAGATTTAGGTTTTCTAAAACCCTCCAAATGTAATTCAAAATATTGAATTATAGTTCGCAGGATTATTTGTCTTTCATTTTTATTGTACAAAATCGTATCTATTGCATCAAAATTTATGCCTAACAACCTTTTAAAAAGAACTAATTCACTTCCAGTCACTGTTAATTTTTCATATTCAACATCAGTAAACCTTCCTTCTAATAAATTAAATGCTTTTTTGCTAGATTCAGAAACATCAGGATAAAACCCTAAATACCTTGATAAATTCAATAGAAAAAGCAAATGAAAATTAGCAATATTATTATGAGTATCCAACCAAATTAATCCAGCTTCTATGTATTCATATAAAGATGAGTTTTTCTCCTCCTCTTGAATAATATTTGACAATACTTCCGACAGAAATAGAACAATTGTCTGTTTTATTACTGAAGTATGAATATTCTCATAAGGGTTAACAACTTGAACTTCCTTAATAGAATTTAACGTATTCTTGTTGTTATGATTTGTAGTAACTAATAACTGATTTAAAGATTGAAAGTGTGCCGATTTTAACTTGCCCCTTTTAGCTTTTAAAATCCCTTTTAACATATACGATTTAACTCCATCTTCTAAAGTAAAACACTTAACAATTAAACTTGTATCACTATATTTTAAGGCACTTAAAACAATCGCTTTTGTTGTGACTAATGCCATTCTATATTTTTAAATCAGTATTAATACTTTAAATCCTTATCAAAGATATTTAATATTAACGACAAAAAAATAATACTTTCGTACAAATTAGACCTAACTACTTATGGCATTAGAAATAGAAAGAAAGTTTATCGTAAAGTCTACCGACTTTAAACTATCTGCTTATAAAAAGAATTTTATCAAACAAGGGTTTTTAAATTCTAATAAAGAGCGAGTTGTAAGAGTACGTATAAAAGACGACATTGGTTTCCTTACTATTAAAGGGAAATCAAATAAAACTGGAACTACTCGTTATGAGTGGGAAAAAAAAATAGATATAAATGAAGCTAATGAATTATTTAACTTATGTGAAGAAGGGATAATTGAAAAATATAGATACTTAGTTAAAGTTGGCAATCACACTTTTGAAGTAGATGAGTTTTTGGGCGATAACAAAGGCTTATTAATAGCAGAAATTGAACTAGAAAATGAACTAGAAAATTTTATCAAACCTAATTGGTTAGGGAAAGAAGTTACAGGTGTTAACAAATATTACAATTCAAACTTAAGTAAATTTCCTTTTATCATATGGAAACAAAAAGGCTAAAGCAATGCTTTAACCTTTTTCTCTTTACCAAAAAATGTGAGTCCCCTCAGATCACAATTTCTTAACTACTAAATTACAGAGAATTTAAAAAAAATTAGAGAATTTAAATATTTGGTAGCGAAAACTAAATATTGTGCTTAAAAAACAGAATGATTGGCATTAAATGTTGTACGGAAAACTAATAAAAGCTTGTGTTCCTGTACTGTTTTTATTAGATATATCTTCTACTTTAACTTTCTTATCATACATTAAGTATAACCTTTCTTTTACCAAATTAATTCCGTACGATTTTTTATTTACAGATTGTTTATTCTTTTTATTTTGAGCAGTCTTTAAACCTATTCCATTATCAATTACTTTTACCACTATATTGTTTTCTTTTACTTTTATACTTAAAGTTAATTTATTCTCTCCTTTTTTTAAACTAAGCCCATGCCAAATAGCATTTTCAACAAAAGGTTGTAAGAAAAGGGGAACTACTTTTAATTCGTTTGTATTTATACTTTCATCAATCTCTTTAACAAAAGAAAAACTGTTTTTTAGCCTCATCTGTTCTAATTTTACATAAATAGCTAAAACATCTAATTCTTCTTTTAATGATATCGAATTCTCATTAGTTACCTGCAGTACTTTTCTAACTAATGAAGAAAATTTAGTAATATAATTTGAGGCTTCTTCTACCTTGTTCTGAATTACATAATTATTAATTGAATTTAATGAATTGAACAAAAAATGTGGATTCATCTGACTCTTTAAAGCTGTCATTTTTAGCTCAGAGATCTGATTTTTTTGTTTTAATATATTAACCTCAGCTTTTCTTTTTTTCTCAGTTATTTCCCAAAAATAATTTCCAATTAAAATTGCAAATATGGTACTTTGAATAATTGCCCCTACAAAATAATAAAACATTCTATGTGCCTTAAAATCGATTAAGTAAAATTCTCCTTTAACCATTTTAATCGAGCTAATGTTTGCTAAAATTAAAAATAAGATAGATCCTGACAGTAAGTAAAATACTTGTTTTGATTTCTTTTTTGATACAACATAAAATATATAAAAAGCACAAAAAGAAGTAAAAGGTACTGACCAGGCTACAACCATTTTTTGTACTTCATAACCCCAGAAATACTGAACTATTACTAAAAAAAATGAAAAAATAATTAAAGCTTTTGATAACTTAACAGCTCTTCTATCTAACTTAGGAAAGTTTTTTTTAGTCTCTACTAAACTTCTACAAAAATGAATGAAATATGCATAGCCAACATACTGTATAGAAAAACTAATATATTGATAATAGTACTGAATTGTTTCATTAAAAAAAGCATCTCTTATTAAATAAATAGTTAAGCAAAAAAGATAGATACTATAATATTTATGTAAAGAATCTCTATTTTGAATATATATAATAAAATGGTACACAAAAAGGACTAGTAGACCTCCTCGAATCCAAGAATAAAATGGGGATGTGATATCTAGTAACATTATTTATCTAAATGTAGCTTTTTTAACAACTCCGTTTTTTTACTCCTACTAACACTAACAACTGTTCCGTCTTGCATTGTTAATTCATTAACTCCTTTATTATATTCGATAGCATGGTTTAAGTTTACAACATACGAATTATGAACTCTCACAAATTCAGGGCACGGAAATTTTTTCTGAATTTCTTTTAATGTTTTTGTTGCTATTATTTTTTTACCAGAAATTAAATGGATTGTGGTATAATTTTTATCTGATTTTAAAAAAAGTACCGTTTCTTTAGGTAAAAGATATACTTTACCATCTGCTGAAATATTTATTTTCGGCGATATAGTTGCAGGTATTTTAATTTGTTTTTCCTCATTTTGAACTTTTTTTATTGCTAAATTAAGCTCATCAATATCTATGGGTTTTAAAAGATAATCGAAAGCTTTTACTTTAACAGCTTTAATTCCATACTCATCATATGCTGTAGTAAAAATTACTTTGAAATCTCTATCAACAAATTTATCTATAAAAGAAAAACCATCCATTTCTGGCATTTGTATGTCCAAAAAAACAATATCTGGCTCTATCTCTCTAACCAAATCAACCCCAATTATAGGTGAGCTACATGTTGTAATAGATGTTTCTTCTTTTATACATTTATTTATTTTCCATTCTAACGCTTCTAAAGCATCTTTCTCATCATCAATTATTAAAATTTTTAGCATATTTTAAATTTCTTTATTTTTCGGAAAAACAATGGTAACAACTGTTCCATTTTCTTTTGATTCTAACAAATTTTCTCCAATTTCAATAGATACATTTTCTGGTTTATAAATTAAATCTAACCTATTTTTTACTGTTTTTATTCCAAATGGCTTTCTTTTTATTTTTTGAACTTTTTTCCTATTAATAGATTCTTTAATTCCAATTCCGTTATCTATAACTTCAGCTTTTATATACTCTTTTTCATCTAAAATATTTATCACTAATTTTTTCTCCCCTTTATAAGAATTCAGTCCATGCCAAATAGCATTTTCTAAAAAAGGCTGTAAAAAAAGAGGAACTACCTTAAGTTTACTTTTATTTATAGACTCATCAACATTAATTTCATAACTAAAACTATTTCGTAATCTTGCTAATTCTATTCGAATATATAATTCAGCTATTTTTAGCTCTTCTTCTAATGAAATTGACACCTTTTCTGTAGTTTGTAAAACCTTTCGTATTAAAGAAGAGAATTTAGTAATATAATCTGACGCTTCTTCTTTTTTGTTCTGAATTACAAAATTATTTATCGAATTGAGAGAATTAAACAAAAAATGTGGGTTCATTTGATTCTTAAAAGCTGTCATTTTCAATTCATATAACTGGGATGATTTTTTTACTAAATTTAGTTCTACATTAGATTTTTCGGCTTCAATTTTCTTCAACACATCTGCTAATAAAAAGGCATAGATTGTTATTTGAATAAGAGCCCCTGTAAAAAAATAAAACATGTTGTGTACTTTTATTCCTTCTAAAAAACTGTCACCCGTTATAATTTTAATAGCTGTAATATTAGCACCAAACAAGAACATCAAAGACCCTATTAAAGAATAGGTTCCTTCTTTTGTTAGAATAATTTTTAAGTTAAATAATTCATATACAAAAAACACAGACAATAAAGGAGCCGCATATATAAGTACTTTCTTCTGCCCTTCAAATCCAAAAAAGAATTGAATTACAACAAGACTAAAACCTAAAAGCAATATTAACTTAGCCACTACATTTGCTTTTTTATCCCACTCTGGATATTCTTTTTGAGTATCTAATAAAATTCTTGTAAAATGTATATAATAAGAGAATACTAAAAACTGAATTGAAAACATTAGATATTCATAAACCTCTAACATTATATCAGATTTAAAAATATCTTTTATCATAAAAATTAAAATACCTAAAAGGTAAATTGAAAAATATTTATATATATCTTCTTTGTGCTTTATATAAAACACAAAATGATAGAGTAATAAGAGGAGTATACCACCTCGAATCCAAGAATAAAAAAGGGAGTTTATATCAAGTAACATTGTTACTTAAATATAAAAAAATATCGTTAAAAAATGGCTAAAACTCCCTAAAAGAACAAAAACATGAAAAATAGCATGGTTAAACTTTATTTTTCCAATAGAATAAAATAGGGCTCCAATAGTATAAAACAAGCCTCCTGCGATTAAATAAAACAAGCCTTCACCTGACAAGTTATTCATCAGTGGCTTAATTAAAAACACCACTTGCCACCCCATTATTAAATATAACGCTGTAGATAGTTTATCATATTTCCCTGTAAAAAAGAGTTTTAAAACAACTCCAACTAAAGCAAATAACCAAACAAAAATAAACATATACCAACCTGTTTCTTCTGGTAAAACCACTAAACAGAATGGTGTATAACTACCCGCTATTAAAACATAAATTGCAGCATGATCTAAAATATTCAGTTTTCTTCTTAATGATGGTTCTTTGGATGCATGGTAAAAAGTGGATGCAGCATATAAAACAATCATGCTTATTGCATAAATAATAAAACTCGATGATTTCCAAAAACCAGTGTAATTACTTGATTTTTCAATTAAAAAAAACAAACCAACAACACTCATTAGAAGGCCAAATCCATGAGTAATTACGTTTAATTTTTCTTCGGTATTACTATAACGGTGATTTAAATTCTCGCTCATTGTTAGGCCTATTAGTATCTTTCATATACAGCTCATCACTTATTAATTCATTGTATATAATATTAAATGTTTTCTTTTTTAAATCATCTTTATCTTCCATTGTCAACTCATTGGTTTCAATAAAAACACATTGTTTAGTTCTAAAAACACCTGGTCCTCCCTTAAAAAAATCCCAAGAAAACAAGCGTTTTGCATCGTAATATACTTGAGTAACAATTGGCATTTGATATTGTATAGCTAAGCTAAATGCTCCGTTTGTAAAGGGTGCTAAAATAACATCTTCAGTAGGCACCAGTCCCTCTGGAAAAATGGCAATACTCAATCCTTTATCTAATCGTTTCTTTATACGTGTGTATACTTCTTTTCTACTTTTAGGGTCACTTCTATCTACCATTACTACTGCTTTCTTATAGAAAAAACCAAATATTGGCAATTTTACTAATTCTTTTTTTCCTACAAATAAAAGCGGGTTCTTATTCATTGCAATCATAATCCAAGGATCTAATAATGATGCGTGATTTGCGATAAACACATAACTTCTATCTGGATCTGTTTCTTGCTCTTTATCTATTTTTAATCTAAATCCCATTCCGTAGATTAAATAAAACGACCAAGCTCTCATTAATTTCCAAAAGGTAGCATAGTATTTCTCATCAGACAAGAGCACTAATAAAACGGGAACCATTAATAGCACAGACACTATTATTAAAAAATAAAACCAAATTCGCCAAATTAGACGGAAAGGAAAAAGTAAATATTTCATAACTGCGAATGTAGTAATTTCTTTTGTTTGATGAATTTTAAGCTTATTTTTGCTTACTAAATTTAATTCTGATCAATGTCAGAATAAAACATTTCAAAAAAGAAATATGTCAAGAGTTTTAACTGGAGTACAAAGTACAGGAACCCCACATCTAGGAAATTTATTAGGAGCTATTTTACCAGCCATCGAAATGGCTAATGATCCTAAAAATGAATCGTTTTTATTTATTGCTGATATGCATTCTTTAACTCAAATTAAAGATGGTAAGCAATTACGTGAAAACACCTATAGTACTGCAGCTACTTGGCTTGCTTGTGGAATTGACATTAATAAAACCGTTTTTTATCGTCAAAGCGATATTCCTGAAGTTACTGAATTAACTTGGTATTTAAGCTGTTATTTTCCATACCAACGTTTAACTTTAGCACATAGTTTTAAAGACAAAGCAGATCGTTTATCGGATGTAAACTCTGGTTTGTTTACCTACCCTATGTTAATGGCTGCTGATATTTTATTATACGATGCTGAAGTTGTTCCGGTAGGAAAAGACCAGTTACAGCATTTAGAAATGACACGTGATGTAGCTAGTAGAATAAATAACGTAATTGGAGATACTTTAATTTTACCACAAGCAAAAGTAAACGAGAACACAAAGCTAGTTCCTGGTACCGATGGTGAAAAAATGAGTAAATCGAGAAATAATTTTATCGATATCTTTTTACCAGAAAAGAAATTACGTAAACAAATTATGGGAATTCAAACAGATAGTAAAGCTTTAGAAGACCCTAAAAACCCTGATACTGATAATGTTTTTGCATTATATAAACTGTTAGCCTCTGATGAGCAAATTGCTAAAATGCGTGCTAATTATGAAAATGGTGGTTATGGTTACGGACATGCAAAACAAGCTTTATATGAGTTAATTCTTGAAAAATTTTCGGATGTTCGTGCGAAATACAATCACTATATGGAGAATCGTCATGAGATTGATGAAGCTTTAAACATTGGTGCAGAAAAAGCACGTGTAATTGCAAAAGACGTATTAAAAAGAGTACGTGATAAGGTAGGATATTAATAAAAATGGATTTCAATCTAATTGGTTATTTTCTATCGATAATAATTTGCTTATTTATTTTGTACAATAGAAAGAGTAAATGGCTTAATGTTAAATCTGTTTGGTTGTTATTTTCCTTATTTTTCTGTTTAGGTCTTTTGATATTAAAGCTATCAAATAATATTAATTTAAAAAATGTTCTTTTTGGTTTATGTCCTCCAATAGTTTATTGGGCTTTTGATCGATTATTTAAATTTCTAAGTATAAAAATTCACGATAGAGATTTCTTTCTTTACTTGAGAGGTTCAAACGATATTGATGATTCTTTTTGGGGAAGAAATCCTCATGTAAAAACAACCGATTTTTTATTTTCTTTTTTATTATTAATAATAATAGCCTCATCTTTATCAAAACATTTCATTTTAAAACAATTATGAAAAACCTATTTATTTTAAGCAGTTTTGTATTATTTCTTTCTTGTACTCAACCAAAAGAAAAAACGTTTATAACTGATGCTTCTTGCGGTCAATGTCAGTTTGGATTAAAATCTCAAAAAGGGTGTGATTTAGCGATTAAAGTTAATGATAAAGCATATTTTATCGATGGGGCTCATATTGATGATTTTGGGGATGCTCACGATGAAAATATCGGATTTTGTAACGTTGTTAGAAAAGTTGAAGTTACAGGTAAAGTAGAAGATGGTAAATTTAAAGCTACTTCTTTTAAAATAGCTCAGAAATAAACATAGAAGAATTAAAAAACAAAAAACCGAAGTAAATATTTACTTCGGTTTTTTATTTAACTTTGCTCGCTTAAAAAATTTACTTATGAAAAAACTAATATCATTTGCAATCTTAATTGCATCATTTAACTGTTATGCTCAAATTACCTTTGAAAAAGGTTATTTCATTACAAATTCAGGTGAACGAGTTGAATGTTTAATTAAAAATATAGATTGGAGAAATAATCCTTCAGAGATCATTTATAAACTTAATGACAATTCTTTAAAAAAGCACCATACAATTAAAAACATTAAAGAATTTGGGGTTTACAACACTTCAAAATATATAAATGTAACTGTAGACATTGATCAATCTAGTGCAAAAATAAAAAGTCTTTCTTATGATAGAAGACCAGAGTTCAAAACCAAGAAAGTCTTTTTAAAAACTGTAGTTGAAGGAAAAGCTAATTTATATTCTTATACTCAAAAAGGTCATACTTTATTTTTTTACAATATTAATAACTCTCCCATAAAACAATTAATATATAAAAGGTATAAGGTATCACAATTTAAGATAGGAGAAAATTTTAGGTACAAACAACAATTAGTAAAGGATTTGAAATGCGAAAACTTAAAAAGAACGGATCGAATAAATTATAAACTCAAAGACTTATCTCAATATTTTATCAAATATAATGATTGTTATAACGCTAATAAAGTCTTGTTTACTAAACAAAAAAAAAGAAAATCTTATAGTCTTACCATAAAGGCTGGAGTAAGCTCTTCATATTTTAGTACTATAAACCATATTCCTATTGATAATTCAGGTTTTAGCGATTTCAGCGGCCTAAATTTGGGTATAGAAGCTGAATATTATTTACCATTTAATAAAAACAAGTGGGCATTAACATTTGAACCATCATACCAATCGACCAAAACCAATTTCAATACTGTATTAGGTTTTGCATCTCATTCTGTTGATTTTGAACATAAATCAGTTCAACTCCCTCTAGGAATTAAACATAATTTTTTCTTAAATAAGAATTCAAGAATATTCTTAACTGCAGCTTATGCTATAGAATTTACGATTGATCGGTCAATTATGTTTAACAAAATCGTTCAAAACGTAGAGAGGATTCGTCTTATTGGTAACTTTAATTATACTTTCGGATTTAAATATAAAAAGTACAGTATTGAGCTTAGGTATAACCAAAGAAGTTTTTCTGATTTTCTATCTAACTTTAGAACATTAAATATAAATTTAGGCTATACTCTCTTTTAAAAATTATAAATAAAAACTCCAACAAGAACTACTCTAATGTTGGAGTTTTTATTTTGTATTTCTTTTAAACACTATAGCTACGGGGCTGGATTAGGAATAGTGGTATGAATTCCTTCTATTTCACTTAAAATTTCATCAGATAACTCAATGTTGATAGAATTGATATTTTCTTTTAACTGACTCATTTTAGTTGCCCCAATAATATTACTTGTTACAAAAGGTAATTGATTGATATATGCTAATGATAATTCAACAAGGGTTAATCCGTGTTTTTGAGCTATTTTTTGATATTCTGAAACTGCTTTTAAAGATCCTTCAGACATATAACGTGCAATAAATCGTGGAAACAAAGTTCCTCTAGCTCCTTCTGGTTTTCCTCCATTTAAGTATTTACCTGATAACACTCCTTGCGCTAATGGAGAATAGGCTAATAAACCTATATTTTCTCTTAACGAAACTTCAGACATTCCATACTCGTACCCTCTATGAATCAACGAATAAGAATTCTGAATAGTAGCCACTCGTGGTAAATTATGTTGTTCTGACGTTTGTAAATACTTCATCGTTCCCCAAGGAGTTTCATTAGACAAACCGATATGGTTTATCTTTCCTTGTTTTACTAAGTCATTTAAAGTTTCTAAAATTTCTAAATGATTTTCAGCTTCTTTTGAAGAATATTTATAAGGATAATCACGCACTCCGAAGCAATTTACACCGCGATCTGGCCAATGCAATTGATACAAATCGATATAATCAGTTTGTAATCTTTTTAAACTTCCTTCAACAGCGTCAATAATGTTTTGTTTTACAAAACCGCCAGTTCTAATATGCTTGGTATAATCACCTCCTCCAGCAATTTTAGATGCTAAAACGACTTTATCACGATTTCCTGTTTTTTTAAACCAAGAACCAATAATTTTTTCGGTTGCTCCATAAGTTTCTGGAGTTGCAGGTACTGAATATAATTCAGCAGTATCCCAAAAGTTTACACCTAGCTCTAAAGCATAATCCATTTGTTCATGACCATCAGCTTCTGTATTCTGATTTCCCCAAGTCATCGTTCCTAAACATATTTTAGAAACCTTTATATCTGTATTTGGTAATTTTGTGTATTTCATTCTTTTTTATCTAAACAATAACAGCATCTAATTTAACAAATTAGATGCTGTTATTAAATATAGTTTTAAGACTATTTTAAAATTGCTTCAATTCCTGGTAACGTTTGTCCTTCTAACATTTCTAACATAGCTCCCCCACCAGTTGAAACATAACTCACTTTCTCTCCAAATCCGAATTGTTTTACTGCTGCTACAGAATCTCCACCTCCTACTAAAGAGAATGCTCCGTTTTCTGTTGCTTTGGCGATAGCATTACCTAATTCGATAGTTCCTTCTGCAAATTTTTCCATTTCAAAAACCCCTAAAGGTCCGTTCCATAAAATAGTTTTCGACTTTGAAATTACCTCTGCAAATTTCTCTGATGTTTTTGGTCCACAATCTAATCCCATCCATCCATCAGGAATTTTAGTAGTGTCTACCAATTGTGTATTTGCATCATTTGAAAAAGCATCTGCGATTACTGCATCAACTGGTAAATGAATCTCAGTATTCTGTTCTTTTGCTAATTTTAAAATTGACAAAGCCAATTCTAATTTATCATCTTCTACTAAAGAGTTTCCAATAGTACCTCCTAAGGCTTTTATAAAAGTAAAGGTCATACCTCCACCAACAATAATGTGATCTACTTTTTCGATAATATTTTCAATCACACCAATTTTAGACGACACTTTTGCCCCTCCCAAGATAGCTGTTACTGGTTTTTCTGAGTTATTTAAAACCTTATCGATACTTTCAATTTCTTTAGCTAATAAGTTTCCAAAACATTTGTTCTCCGAGAAAAATTGAGCAATTACTGCGGTAGATGCATGTGCTCTATGTGCTGTACCAAAAGCATCATTTACATAAATATCTCCCCATTTAGACAATTGCTCTGCAAAAGCAATATCACCTGCCTTTTCTTCAGGATAAAAACGTAAATTCTCTAATAATAATATTTCTCCACTTTTCAAATTTGAAATCGCTTCTGAAACTTTATCACCAATACAATCATCAACGAACTTAACTTGTACACCTATAACCTCAGTTACCTTATCTACAATATGACGTAATGAGAATTTTTCTTCTTTTCCTTTCGGACGACCTAAATGCGACATTAACACACAACTTCCTCCGTCTTCTAAAACTTTAATAATAGTTGACTTTGCTGCTTGAATTCTTGTAGAGTCAGTTACCTGAAAAGTTTCATTTAAAGGAACATTAAAGTCTACACGAATTAATGCTTTTTTATTTTCGAAATTAAAATCGTTCAATGTTTTCATTTGTGTTGTTATCTCTATTTAGGTTAACAAAAATAATTATTTAAATCCGATTGGTTTCTATTCCTTTTGCCCTTTCAATATTATATCTTTGTTAAACTTATGAATACTTCTATAAAAATATCTTCTGATGCACTTAATTTACAAGAATGTTATGATTTTGTTTCTAACCCTTCTTGCGGCGGAATTGCTGTCTTTGTAGGAACAGTTAGAAATGCTACTCAGAACAAGAGCGTTACTCAATTAGATTTCTCTACCTATAAACCTATGGCAATAAAAGAAATGCAAAAGATTGCTGATATTGCTTTAGAAAAATTCCCAATTAAAAAAATCGCCATTCATCATGCCGAAGGAATATTGCAAATAGAAGATATCCCTGTAATAATCACTGTTTCTTCTCCTCATAGAAAAGCGGCTTTTGATGCTTGTCAATATGCTATTGATACTTTAAAAGAAACGGTGCCCATTTGGAAAAAAGAATATTTTGAAGATGGTGAAGTTTGGGTTAACGCGCATCCTTAATTATTTTCTATGATTCATTATAAAGCAACTTCTACAAACGGCGAACTAAAGCAAGTTTTAGCTTTACAAGCTAATAACTTACCTCAAAATCTAACATCAGCTGAAAAAGAAACACAAGGCTTTGTAACTGTTCATCACACTTTAGAAATGTTGCAAAAAATGCATGATTTACACCCTCATATTATCGCCAAACATCGTGAAAAAGTAATTGGTTATGCTTTATCTATGTCTAAAACATTTAGAGATGAAATTCCTGTACTTGTTCCTATGTTTAATCAAATAGATAAAGCTTTAAAAAAGGAAAAAAATTACATTTTAATGGGTCAAGTTTGTATCGACAAAATGTATAGAGGTAAAGGTATTTTTAGATCCTTGTATGATAAAATGAGTAGTGTTTTTTCTGACTCATATGATGCTATCATTACTGAAATTGATGCAACAAACACACGTTCTTTAAATGCGCATAAAGCTATTGGTTTTAAAGAACTAATTACCTACCAATCTAATAATCAAGATTGGGTTATTGTTTTTATGGACATTTAATAAGGCAAATCCGCAGGTTCTACAAAATCAATTTCAGGATTGTATAGCTCTATAAGTAATTCTTTTACTTCATTCATGAATTCCTCTAATTTTTCTTCTGCTATTTGATTGTCTGGAGTTCGATAATTTGATGAAAAATTCATTTTTAAAAATCCACTTTTCAAGTTTTTAAAAGAGATGATTCCTGCTTCTAAGTTTCTAGAAAAATCAAATTGGGTATTTTGTGTATATAAGAACGCATATAACATCACTTGAATCGCCTTATGATATTTTAACTCTCGAATCTCCTCAAAAGACACTAGTTTTAAATTAGTAGCATCTACCATTCCCGTTTTATAATCGATAATTCGAGTTATGCCGTTTAATTCATCTATTCGATCTACTTGCCCATGGATTTTAATTGGAAAATCAATTCCATCTATTTCTATTTTTGCTGCTAAATTCTGCTCAGTAGCTATAATTTTAAGTTGATTATTTTCATCTTTTAACAACTCCTTTTCTTTCCTTAAAAAATTCTCTACAAAACGATTTGCAACCTCAAAAACCAACCTGTTCTTTCCTGTTAAAATATCTCCGTTTTTAAAATGCTTCGAGAAATAAAACACGATTAATTCTTTTGTCTTTTTTTGCATTTTTGTGATATCTTCAACCATTAAGAACTTACCTAAAAAAGGCTTATATAGTTCTTCTAACGTATCATGCACTACCGTTCCCATAGTATTGGCTGCTACAGTTTCTTCTATATTTTCAAACTCATTTATTTTTAAAACTTTTTGCTTGTAAAATGCAATTGGATTATATAAATAATTAGTAAAAGCTGATGGTGAAATTCCTTTTTTAGCTAATTCTTGTAATCGTTCTAAGACTTTTTCATCTTTTTTTATCTCTTTTAGCTTCAAAGGTGTTGTTACCACTTTTGGACTCACAGTTTTCTCTATAATGCCTTCTCGCATCATTTCTAACTGCGTTACAAAACGACTCTTTTCTCCACTTCCAAAAACATCATGTTCTGTATTGTACAAGATGTATATATTTTTAGCTCGTTGTAATAATCTAAAAAAATGATATGAAAATAGTGCATCTTTTTCTTTGTACGTTGGCAAACCAAAGGCAATTTTAACATCGAAAGGAATAAATGTATTTTGCTGACTGCTTGCAGGTAGTACACCTTCGTTTATCGAGGTGATAATTACATTTTCAAAATCTAGCACACGTGTTTCTAAAACCCCCATTAATTGCAATCCTTGAAGTGGTTCTCCTTGAAAGGATAAAGTTTCTGATTGTATAAGTTGTCTAAAAAATTGGTGTAAAGTTTTTAAATCTTGCACATAATTAAACTCTTTGTGTAGATTTTGTAATTGGGTAAATGCTGTATAGAAACGAAACAGATACTCTTTTTCTAAATCATTTACTTCATCTTTTAAAATTGTAATCAAGTGTAATATTCTCGATAAAAATTCGCTAATTGTTGTAAATGGATTAAAAATAGCACACACTATATTTCTAATATCTGACTTTAATGATTCCAGATAGTTAGAGATTTTTTCTTTACTTAAAAAAGTATTGTTTTCTTTAACAATGGCTTCACTTATTATATCAGATAAATTTTTTGTTTCTTCTATCTGTAACAATCTATAAATCGCAGCATCTTTTACCAATCGTACAACATCTTTATGATAAAATAGTTGTTCTTCTTGTTGTTGTAATTTTTCTTGATTGATAAACAACTGAAAAATTGTGAATATTAAACTTGTTGTTGGGATATCTTTTAACGGATATCCCATTGTTATATTCACCGCATCTACGTTTTTGGGTAATGAATTTAGGGTAATTGGTAACAGTGTTTCATCGGCCATTACCAAGGCAGTATTGTTGTAGTTTGGTAATTTTGATAAAATTTCACCTGCATGTTTTATCTGGGTAATATTTTTGGAAGCGCCTATTACTTCAATATTTTTTGATTTCGAAAAATTTTCTTGAATTGTTTGAATAGGGTTCTTCTGATAAAACTTCCAAGTCTTTTTATACTTTCTTAAAAAACTACCTGCTTGATGGTTGCCTTCGTAAAAGCTTTTATCTATATCCCAAAATACTTCTGCTTTTCCTTCTACTAAAAATTGTTGAAAAATAAATTCTTCGGCACTGTTTAAGGCATTAAACCCAATAAAAAAGTATTTTTTGTCTTGATGTTTATCAATATAGCTCTCAACCTTTTTAGTAGCCTCTCTATACAATACACCTTGGTATCCAATTTTTTGTTCCAGTAAAAATTCATAAAAAGCATCATAAAATTTATTCAGCTTTTCTATAAAAGAAAAGTGGTCTTTTATCAGTTCAGTTTCTTTGAACTCTCCTTTAACCGACCATTTTTTTAAACGATGGATATCTCGTAAATACACAAATATTTCTCGAGTGTTTATTAAATGCTGATCTATTTCATTAAAATCTTGCAATACCGTAAATGCCCAAAATGAAAATTTATCAAAAGTATCTGGATCCTTCTCTATATCTTTATAAACTGTATAGAAATGAAATAGTAATTGTACAGCATCTGCTTTTTTTATTTCAGAGATTTCCTCAACAAAATCACCAATATTCACTATCTGTGGTAAAAAACCAGCAAAAATTTTATCCTTAAAAGTTTCTTTTACAAATACTCCTGCTCTCTGAGAAGGCAATATAAAAACAACGTTTTCAAATGATTTGGTTGTTTTTAAAATAGTATCTAATGTTTCTGAAATAAAAGTTTGCATGGATTCTTTTTACTATAAGCAAAGTACAATTTTTATCTTATTTTTGATATAATAACTATTTCGATTTTTAGAAATGAATTCGACCAATAAACTTACAATAGCACTCGTTCAAGCTGATTTAGTTTGGGAGAACCCGACTGAAAACTTACATCGTTTTCAAGAAAAAATTATGACTATCTCCGAAGCTATTGATTTAGTTATTCTTCCTGAAATGTTTACTACTGGTTTTACTATGAATCCCAAACATGTAGCTGAAACCATGGACGGAAAAACAGTAAACTGGATGCTTGATATGGCAAAGCATAAAAACTGTGCCATAACTGGAAGTATTATCATCAAAGAAGACAATCAATTCTTTAATCGACTGCTTTTTGTACATCCTTCTGGGCAAATTGATTTTTATGATAAAAAACATACGTTTACTTTAGCTGGTGAGCACAAAGTTTTTTCTGCGGGAAATAACAAAACAACTGTAATGTATAAAGGATGGAGAATTTGCCCGTTAATTTGTTATGACTTACGTTTTCCTGTGTGGGCAAGAAATACTGAGGATTATGATTTATTATTTTATGTAGCTAGTTGGCCAAAACCTAGAATTGAAGCTTGGGATACTTTATTAAAAGCTCGCGCTATTGAAAATATGAGTTATACCATTGGGGTAAACAGAGTTGGAACTGATGCTAATGGATATGAATACAATGGAAATTCAGCTGGGTATGATATGTTGGGGAATTGTATTACAAAAAATAATAAAGGTGAGGAAGAATCTTTAGTAATTGAAATAGATAAAAATGAACAAAATAAAGTTCGTGATAAATTTCGTTTTTTAGAAGATAGAGATTATTTTAAATTCCAATAAAAAAGAGCCTTTTAAAAGGCTCTTTTTTTATATTATGCTGGAATCATCCATTTGAAATCGAATTTAGTATCAGGCACCACAATACGCTCTGTAATACGATACATTCTTTCTGGTAATTTCATTAAATAATCTCTAGCTTTTTCAGCTTCTGGAGTTAAGTTTGTAATCTTATCGATTTCCCAAGCTGTGTTTAATTTCTTCAAAATATCTACATAATCGAAACCTGTGTAAACACCTACTCTTTGAGCTACCGTAGAAAAATCATCAAATAAATTTCCTTTTTCTCCAAAAGAATCTCTTAAATGCATTGCTGGCATCACAATTTTGTGCTTCATCATATGTTGAAAAGCCAACATCATTTCGCTAGGGTCTATTTTAAATATTTCTCTTACAAAATCTGTATACGCAATGTGATGACGCATTTCATCTCCTGCTATAATTTTAGACATTTTTGCCAACGCTTTATGTCCTTTTTTCTTAGCAATCTTTGCTACATTATTATGAGAAATATAGGTCGCTAATTCTTGAAAACTTGTATAAATAAAGTTTTTATAAGGATCGGTTGCTGTACCGATATCAAATCCATCAGCTATTAAATGTTGCGTAGAAATTTCAACCTCACGCATATTTACTCTTCCTGACAAGTATAAATATTTATTTAATACATCTCCATGACGATTTTCTTCGGCTGTCCAAGCTCTAATCCATTTTGCCCAACCATTATCAGGCTGTTGTGTTATTCCGTCTAGATCTAATAACCAAGACTCATAAGTTGGCAAAGCTTCTTCAGTGATTGTATCTCCTACCAATACTACCCAAAAATCATCATCAAGCTCTTTTGAAAGTTCTTGAATTTCTTTTACTTCTTCTATAAAAGTATCCTTTTGTGAGTTTGGTAAAAAATCGGTTGGTTGCCAAATTTTTTCTACCGGTATTAAGAATTTGTCTACAAAACTGTCAATATTTTTTTCCAGCGTTTGCATTACTTCCTTTCGAATGTTTTGTAATGACATGATTAATTTATTTTATTGTTGTTTGTTTTTTCTTTAGATAATAGATTCTTTTATGGTTGTTTCAACCTCCTCTATTAATTCATTAAACGGTAAACTATCAATCTTTATTGGTTGATGTGTCTTTATTTTTATTGGACTTCCTAATCCTAATGGAAATTTACCATATTTAAAGACTTTCCACGAGTTGTTTATTGTTAGTGGTACAATATACGCCTCTTTATTGTACTTAGTTATCATTTTTAAGCCATTTACAGAAAATGACTTAGGTTTTCCTGTTCTGCTTCTTGTTCCTTCAGGAAAAATAGCCGCAGACCATTTATTTTTATTTATTGTCTTTGCAAACTTCCCTAACTCACCCAAAGCTTGTTTAGGATCTTTTCTATCAATTAAAGCAGCTCCTCCATGTTTTAAATTAAAAGAGATACTTGGTATTCCTTTTCCTAATTCTTTTTTTGAAACAAACTTCGGATAGTGCTTTCTAAAATGCCAAATAATTGGAGGTATATCAAATGTACTTTGGTGATTTGATACAAATATCAATGTTGTGTTTTCTGGTAAGTCTTGATTGTTTTCTACTTGAACTCTAATTCCTAAAATCAACAACGATTTTATTAAAAACCAGTTCATAATATCTACCACATTTTGATGACCTTTTTGACCAAAAAGTTTTAAACCAATCCACTGTAAAGGATGGAATATTAATAGTAAAGAAAAGAATACTACTGCAAATATTGACGATAAAAAGTAACTTAATATTTTCATTTCTAAAATAATAAAGTGGCAAAAATAAAAAATCCCGCGAGAGCGGGACTATATATTTAAATTAAAACCAATTATTCCACGGAATACGTGCTAGTATTAATACTAATGCTAATCCGTAAAAAATAGCAAAGATTTTAAATTTTGCTTCGCTTTTAACTTGTTTTTTGTGCTTAGACCAACCAATGGTAATTAACGTAATCGCAATAATCATCATTAAAGGATGTTCTAAAGCTAATAATCTAACAGCAGAGTCTTTCATATCTCCTAATCCTTTTTGGTATCCCCCAATAAAATACACTAAAAAACCTACTAGTAATTGAATATGAGCTGTTATTAAAGTAAATAACCCTAAACGGAATTCTTTATGTGTAAACTCCTTTTTTTGCACTAGACCTATAATAGCATTTATTACGGTAAAAATTAATACTGCTAATACAATATAAGCCCAATAAGAGTGTAATGTTTTTATCATGATTTGTTAGTTTTTGTTGAATACAAACTTACTGAATTTTATGCATAAAAAAACCACCTCGTTTGAGGTGGTTTATAATTTATTATTCTAGTATACTAGAAATTTAATCTCATAGATGCATTCCAAGTGATTCCGTATCCGAAACGACCTTGTAAACGCCTGTTAACACCTTTCCAAGTATCATTTGGGTGATCTGTTAAATCATCTAAATCTCTATTAGATGTAGTAACATTTTCTAAATATAACTCATCAAATACGTTATCTACGTTTACTCTGAATTCAATCCCTTTGATATAAGTTCTTTCTTTTAATTTAGGTCTAAAGCTTAAACCTAAATCCATAGTGTTGTATGATGGTAATTCAACTGCTATAGTTCCTTCTGAGAATAAATTAGCATAATAATTCCAGTTGGCATCTAACGTTAAACTAGGGAAAACTTTATAACTAGCAAAAACCCCTGCAGTAGTTTGAGCAGCTCCTCCTACTTCTTGTCCATCTCGACTAACAACTTCACCTGAACTTAACTCACCTCCGTTTTGATCAAAAGTAAAACGAGTAGCATCACCGTCAAACTTCCAGTCACCAATAGATGCAAAACCATTTAACTTAAGTCCTTTTAAAGGTTTAGTAAATATTTCTAATTCTAATCCTTTATGTAACTGAGTAACGTTTCTATCTAATGTTAAAACAAATGAATTTGTATCAGGAGTACCAGTTGTAGAAATATCAGTTCTATTACCCCATCTAGTATAATAAGCGTTTAAGTTAATATCTACTTTATCACTACCAAATTGGTAACCAGCTTCTAAACCTAAAACATCTTGATTATCTACAGCAGGATCTACTAATGAATTTGAGTTTCTATCGTTATTAAATAAATCTGAGTGAAATGGTTGACGCGAATAGAATCCAGCATTTACAAACACTTTATGTTGATCATTTAAAAGATAAGAACCACCACCTTTTACATTAAATCCAAAATTAGATACTTTTTTAGATTTTTCAGACACTCCTGGTTGTTGTGTAAAGTAAAATTCTTCTCTTTGGTGATCTTGATTAGATATAGCTCCTTGTACAAATGTAGAGAAGCTATCTTTTGCATATTCTAACTGTCCAAATACACCATAGTAAGTAATTACTTCTTCGTAATCTCTATCAATGCGTTGTCTGTGACTATTATTAGGGTTGAAAACCATACCCCAAGGGCTAATTCCACCGTAATCATTATCAATTGTATAAGGTTCTCCAATAAAACCATTATATTCCCATGGTCTGTTAGGATCATTAGCAAAGTTTATAGGTCCGTCAAATAACTCAACTGCTCCTCTAAAGTGAATACCGTTATACGTTCTTACGTCAGCTCCAACATTTAAAGTTAAGTTTTCATTTAATTGATTCTCGTAGTTTGATACTAATCCAAACCAGTTGTGGTTATTAAATGACCCTCTTGCATATGATGTTCTTGGTGTTCCGTCACTTGAATAAGTAGCGAAAGCACCTCTACCTAATGAACCGTATAATACTGTAGATAATGAAGACTCATCATTAATCTTCCAGTCCCAAGATAAGTTAGCTACCGGTTTGTGATAAATATTACGTCCTCCTGGATATAAACCAGTATTACCTAATGTGTTTGGACTATTAACACCTTCAAAGCTCCAATCGTTATATCTTATACCATTATCTAAAAACTCTCCTATATCTTCTCTACCCGCTGCAGCATGCCATTGTGGAGCTCCAGTAATCATAAAGTTAAATGTATTATTTTCATTTGGTTGATAACCAACTGAGAAAAAGTAAGTCTGACCTTGACCATGAGTATTATTTACATATCCATCTCCTTGCCAGTGAGCTAACATTCCGGTAAAAGACCAACCTTTTTCACTCACTCCTGTTGAATAAGAAATTGTAGATTTAGTATATCCATTATTTCCTACGGTTTGACGAACATAACCGCCTTCTTTATGATCAATAGTTTTTGTTACAATATTCACTGTACCTCCAACAGAAGAAATTGCTAATTTAGATGATCCTAAACCACGTTGAACCTGAACCGCATTAGAAACATCTAATACTCCAGACCAGTTAGACCAGAACATTCTTCCATCTTCCATACTATTAATTGGTTGTCCATTTAATAAGAAAGCTGTATTTGTTTGATCAAAACCACGTAAAAACATTTGACCATCTCCAAATCCTCCACCCTTAATATTCTGAACCGAAGGTGTAGATTTTAAGATTTCTGGTAAATCCCAAGCACCAGCTTTGGCTTGTATTTCAGAAGCTTTAATAGTTGACACTGCAACTGGTGTTTTTCTATCTTCAGCTAAATCAATAACTCCTGTTCCAGTAACTACTATTTCATCTAAAATATTAGAGGGTTCTAATTCAATAGTTCCTAAATTTGTATTAGCTAAAGTATATGCAACTTCTTTATTATTGTATCCTATAAAAGATACTACAATAGTTCCTGAATTTGAATTTGTGTTCAATACAAATTTCCCATTGAAATCTGTTTCAGTACCAGAAACTGTACCTTTTAATAATACACTTGCACTTGGTAATGGTTCTCCCATTTCATCAACTACTGTTCCTGTAAGTTTGGTTTGTCCTAAAACTGTAGCTGTTACAAAGAACAGTGCTACTAGTAAAACATTTTTAAAATTTCTCATTGTTTAATCTAATTGTTATTAAATGCGGGAGCAAAGGTCTTGCTTTTATGCCTTGGTAATATTAACTTAATGTTAAGTTTTTTAACATTGAATTAACAAACACAATCCAGAAACGATTAAAAATTAAGACTTTTATTTAATTTTTTAGTAATTTTTTAGCAAGTTCCTTACCTAATTCTACCCCAAATTGATCGTATGAATAAATATTCCACAAAATTCCTTGTGTAAATATTTTGTGTTCATAAGTAGCAATTAACTGACCTAATGATTTTGGAGTTAGTTTTTCAAATAAAATAGAATTACTAGGGCGATTTCCCTTAAACAATTTATATGGAAGTAATTTACTAATTTCTTCCTTTTTATTGTCTAATTTTAATTCTAAGTGTACTTCTTCTTTTGTTTTACCGAAAGCAAGCGCTTCCATTTGAGCATAATAATTCGCCATCAACTTCTGGTGATGGTCAACTAAATCGTACAAAGGTTTTTTATATCCAATAAAATCAGATGGAACTAATTTAGTTCCTTGGTGTACCAACTGCATAAAAGCATGTTGCATATTAGTTCCTGTACTACCCCAAATAATTGTGCCTGTTTGATAATTTATATCTTGTCCATTTCTATCAACACCTTTACCATTACTTTCCATAATGGCTTGTTGTAAATATGCTGGTAATTTTGACAAATATTGACTATATGGCAAAACTAATTCTGTCTCAGAATTAAAAAAATTGTTATACCATATACTGAGCAAAGCTAAAACAACCGGAATATTCTTATCTAAATCAGCTAATTTAAAATGAATATCCATTTCTTCAGCCCCATTTAATAACTCTTTAAAATTATCAAAACCTATAGATAAACTAATTGACAAGCCGACTGATGACCATAAAGAGAATCGACCACCTACCCAGTTCCACATTGGAAAAATATTCTTCTTATCAATTCCAAAATTGATAGCTTTTTCTGCATTAGAAGATACTGCTACAAAATGCTTTGACACATCAAAAACTGTTGCTGAGTTTAAAAACCAGTCTCTTATTGTATTGGCATTTGTAATAGTTTCTTGAGTTGTAAATGTTTTTGACACTATTACAAATAATGTAGTTTCTGGATTCAGCTTTTTAAACACTTCAGAAACATGATCTCCATCTACATTAGATACAAAATGAGTATTCAGTTTGTTTTTATAAAATTGCAAAGCCTCTACTACCATATCCGGACCAAGATCTGATCCTCCTACTCCAATATTAACTATATCGGTAATTGACTTACCTGTAAACCCCTTCCATTTTCCTAAAATAACTTTATTACTGAAAGATTTTACTTTTCGTAAACCTGATTGTATTTGCGGTTTTACATCTTTCCCATCTACAAAAATAGGGGCTTCAGAATTACTTCTTAAAGCTGTGTGTAAAACCGCTCGATCTTCAATTGCATTAATTTTATCTCCAGAAAAATATTTATCTATTGCATCTTTTAAATCAACCTCTTTTGCTAATTCTATTAATAAATCAATCGTTTTTTGGTTTATTAAGTTTTTAGAATAGTCTAATTCTAAACCTGAACATTCTATTGAAAAATCAGCTTCTCTATTCTTATTTTTTCTAAATAGATCTTTTAAATCAAAATCTTTTGCTTCATTAAAATGGTCGCTTAGCTTTTTCCAAGCTGCAGTAGTAGTTGGATTGATATTTTTTAAAGGCATAATTTAATGTGTAGCTAATATTTCTTTTTCAACAAAAACTGGAGTCTTCTTTTTAGGCAACTGAATACTATCTAGCTGCTCTTTAAAAGATTTTATAAACTCCAAGTATTTGGGTTTGATTTTTGGATCAAGCGGTTCAGCAGCAGGAAGTTTTTCTCTAAATGGATCTACCTGTCTTCCGTTTTTCCAAAAACGATAACAAACATGAGGCCCACTAGTACTTCCTGTCATTCCAACCCAACCTATAATATCACCTTGCTTTACATAATCTCCTACTCTTACTTTACGTCGCTTCATATGCAAATACTGAGTAGAATATGTACTATTATGTTTAACTTTTACATAATTACCATTACCTCCTCTACGAGTAGACTCTACAACTGTTCCGCTAGCAGTCGTCATAATCTCTGTTCCGTATCTAGCAGCAAAATCAGTACCTCTATGTGGTCTTATTCTGTTTCCGTAATGCTTAATTCTTCTCCTTAAATTGTATCTTGAAGAAACTCTATATTGAAATTTAATTGGTGATTTTAAAAAAGCTCTACGAAGCATATTACCTTCTTCGTCATAATATTCTGGAATTCCTTTTATTGTGTCTCCAACAAATTTATAGGCGTGTAAGTCTTCTCCTTTATGATTAAAAACAGCTGCTTTTACTTCTCCATAACCTACAAAAGTTGTATCGTTTATAAATTTTTCTTCATAAATTAATTTAAACTCATCTCCTTTTTGAAGTCTATAAAAGTCCAGTGTCCAAGCATAAATATCGGCAACTGTATTTGTTAACGTTGGCTTTAAACCTAAACTATCCATCGTTACAGATAAATTTGAATAAATTTTACCAGCTATTTCTTTTTCAATAGTTTTAACTTTTTTCTTAACCTTACGTGCTGATATAGTTGAATCTTTAAAATTAATTATAGTTGCATCAACTTTATTATGTTTATAAATAAACACTTGTGCTTTTTCTAATGAATCTCTTGAGGCTAATATTGTATAAGCTTTTCCTGATCGCACACGTCTTACATCAAAAGTATCTTTAATCTTCGTGGCAATCTCATTAATTTTAGGATACATCACATGATGACGATCTAAGATAACACCAAAACTTTCTCCATTTTTAATAGTATCGTTAATTACTTTATAGTCATCTAAATTATAACCATATGCAAAAACCGGTTTTGGTTTTTCAACTTCTACAATAGTTGTTACTGGATCTTTCTTTTCTTCTTTACAAGAAAAAATTATGAATGAAACGAGAAAAAGGAGGATGTATTTTTTCAAAAAAGTTGTTTAAAATTGAGTGCGTCTGCAAAAATACAAATAAAAACTATTGCTTTTAGTACTTTAACAATATGTAAACAACTAGTAAACCTTATCTATTAACTATAATCTCAAAAGGATTTGCCAATCCTTTGTAAGCCTCTAACTCAGCACGGAGAGAACCTACAGATAAAGAAGCCTTCATTTTAATTGGAATTTTATTATCATCGGCAGTAATCCAAACCGTAACACTTTCTTGCGCTTTAAAAACCCTCCCGGCTTGAACCATCGGTCTAAACTTCTGAGTTTTTACTTTTCCAAATTTTGTATCTAATGTTTCATATCCTAAAAAACGTAATTTGAATGGGTAACTTTTATTATCAAAAAACATATCAACATTAATTTCTTCTCCTTTTTTCATGATCTTCGTATTATAACTTCTTAAGAAGTAAAACGTTGAAATCATATCTTGGGGTCCTTTTACAGAAATCAGCGTATCTTTTTTCTTTCTAAAATCTTGAACGTAGGCTGTATTTTTTTCTTGATCAAAAGTTATTTGTTTATGCTTCTTATAACCACCTTCATCAATTTTTCTTTTAAATAAATATGGTTTTCCTGTTTCTATATCAAAATAAGATTGATAATCATCCTTCACTTTAAAAAACCACTTAATCATTCCCGTAGTCCAACCTTTACCGGTTGCATGTAATACTTTTTTACCGTTTAAATCTTCTTCTTTTAATGATAAGGTTGCATTACCTGCTTTTAGAAAACCACTATAACTCATTTTAAATTTAAGCCATTCTCCATCTTTAAATGGGGTTGTTTTTTCTTGAGCAAACAAGTTAATTGTTAAAAACAAAAGTGCTGAAAGTAATATTCTTTTCTTCATAATATCCAAACTTATGAAAATAGATAGACAATTACCATTCCAAAATAAAAAAAGAGGTTATTTCTAACCTCTTCCTTACCAATATTATTAAAAACTAAAATGTTCCCCAGCTTTTAAGCTCTTCTTCACTCCATAAATATGGGAAGAATATTCTTCGTTGATATTTAGGATGCATATATTTTCGCCAATTACTTCCTCCAGTAGCTTCTAAATCTTTATCACCACCTCCTAAATACTTACCTGCTGCATTGTAATGTGCCATAACCCATTTTACATTTACAGTATAATCGTAATGACGCATTGCTTTAATCAGTTCAGAATTTTTCTGAACCTCATCTGGTAATTCTTGGAACTTCTTAGATAAATTACATTCGTTATAATCTTCCATAAAATCGATAAAATCACCCATATACTTTTTTTCGAAAAGTTTTATTAAGATTGATTTCTCTCCTGTTTTATGGTTAACTCCAGCAGCTTGCCAATATAAATGATCATACGCGTTTTTAAACGACGAACTTCTATCAATAGTGTCTCTATAACGAGCATCAATTAAATTAATAAGTTCAGTTGATGCGAATTCTATTTTTCTATACTGAGCAGATTGAAATCCACTTGCAGGCGCTAATGTATTACGGAATTTTAAATACTGCTCTACATCCATTCCGTCTTGCATTACAGTGAATGAACTGCATAACATGTCAAAATATCGACTAATACGCATTAAATGTTTCGAGAATTTTTCTGCTGTAATTGCTTCTTTAGAAAGTGAAATTTGATCAATTTCCCATAAAACCATTTTAAACAACAATTCATTTACTTGATGATACATGATAAACACCATCTCATCTTTTTCTGTTGTTCTAGGTATTTGTAAACCTAATAAAGCATCTGTTTGTATATAATCCCAATAGGTTATAGGTGTACTATGTAATAACCCCTCTAACATCGTTTCTAAAGGGACACCTAATTTTTCGTATTTATTTTCTATTGCTTTTAAAAGCTCGTCTTTATTCATTTTCTGTATTTTATATAAACATTTTTAAAAATTAATCACCATTCTCATAAGCTAAAAACTTACGAGAATGGTGATTTAATGTTTCTATAATTATCCATTAAAACTATAATGTTCCTCTTTTAGCTTGTTCTCTTTCTATAGATTCGAACAATGCTTTAAAGTTTCCTGCTCCAAAACCTCTTGCTCCCATTCTTTGAATAATTTCAAAGAACAAAGTTGGTCTATCTTCTACAGGCTTAGTAAAGATTTGTAGTAAATACCCTTCTTCATCTGCATCAATCATAATACCCAAAGCTTTAAGTTTTTCGATATCTTCTCTTAACTCGTGATCAAACTCTTCTAAGCGTCCTGGAACGGCTCTGTAATACTCTTCTGGTGGCGTAGATAAAAACTCTACTCCATTCGCACGTAATTGAGTTACTGTTTTTAATATATCATCAGTTGCAACCGCAATATGTTGAACTCCTGCACCTTCATAAAAATCTAAATACTCTTCAATTTGAGAACGTTTCGCTGCTTTTGCTGGCTCGTTAATTGGAAATTTAATTCTACCATTTCCATTAGACATTACCTTACTCATTAATGCTGAATATTCTGTATGGATTTGCTTATCATCAAACGATAAAAAGTTTTCAAATCCCATTACATCTTCGTACCATTTCACCCAAACATCCATTTGATTCCAGCCAACATTACCAACCATATGGTCGATATATTTTAACCCTGCAGCTGGTGGATTATATTCAGACTCCCATTTTTCGAAACCTGGTAAAAATGCTCCGTTGTAATTTTTGCGTTCTACAAACATATGTACAGTTTCTCCGTACGTATAGATTCCTGCTCTTACAACCTCTCCGTGTTCATCTTTTTCAACCGTAGGTTCCATATAAGATTTTGCTCCACGAGAAGTGGTTTCTTTATAAGCTTGTCTTGCGTCTTCTACCCAAAGTGCTACAATTTTCACCCCGTCACCATGTTTTACAATATGATCGTTAATTGGTGATTTACTACTTAATGGAGTAGTTAGCATTAACTTAATTTTATCTTGTGTTAATACATAACTTACAGAATCTGTTGCGCCAGTTTCTAATCCACGATAAGCGTGCGATTGAAATCCGAATGCTGTTTTGTAGAAGTGTGCAGCTTGTTTTGCATTACCTACATAAAACTCTACATAATCTGTTCCTAAAAGTGGTAAGAAGTCTTGTGCTCCTTCAAATATTTTTTCTAAACCGTAGTTTACTGATTTTATCTCTTTACTCATGATGTTGTTTTGTTGATATTGTTATTCTAACCAAGATTTATAATAATCCTCGTCCGCAATTTTCATTGCTTCTTCTGTTACTTGTAATGGCTTAAAAGTATCTACCATCACTGCTAATTCTTCTGTTACTGTTTCCCCGATACTTCTTTCGGTTGCACCTGGGTGTGGACCATGAGGAATACCTGCTGGATGTAATGAAATATGACCTGCATCAATGTCGTTTCTACTCATAAAATCTCCATCTACATAATATAAAACCTCATCAGAATCTATATTACTATGGTTATATGGCGCTGGAATCGCATTTGGGTGATAATCGTATAACCTTGGCACGAAACTACAGATTACAAATGTATTTGTTTCAAAAGTTTGATGCACTGGTGGCGGTTGATGAATACGACCTGTAATTGGTTCGAAATCGTGAATTGAAAATGCATATGGAAAATTATATCCGTCGTAACCAACAACATCAAAAGGATGTGAAGCGTAGACCATTTCTATAATTTCTCCTTGCTTTTTTACTTTAATTAAAAAGTCTCCTAACTCATTATATGTTTCTAATTCTTCTGGTCTTCGTAAATCACGTTCACAAAAAGGTGAATGCTCTAATAACTGTCCAAACCAATTTCTATAACGTTTAGGAGTATATACTGGAGAATATGATTCAACTATAAAAAGTCTGTTATTTTCATCATCGAAATCTAACTTATAGATAATTCCACGAGGAATTACTAAATAATCCCCGTATTTAAAATCGATATTTCCTAACATTGTACGCAACTTTCCTGTTCCTTTATGGATAAAAATTACCTCGTCTGCATCAGTATTCTTATAAAAATAATCTTTTGTAGACTCTTTAGGAGCTGACAAAATAATATTACAATCTGAGTTTGTTAAAACTACTTTTCTACTTTCTAAATAGTCATTTTCTGGCGGAACTTGAAATCCTCTAAAACGATATGATTGTATATTATTTGCTTTTGCAATTTTTGGAGCAACAGAATATTGCTTACGAATTTCTTTGACCATCGTTGGTCTATGTTCATGATATGAATTGGTTGACATTCCGTCGAAACCAATGGTACCAAATAATTGTTCGTAATATAAACTTCCGTCTTCTTTACGGAATTGTGTGTGTCTTTTTGGTGGTATTTTCCCTAACTTATGATAAAAAGGCATTTTGTTAATGTTTTAAGATTAAAAATAATGTGCAATAACTAATTTTATTGCATCTCTTTTATTATTGGACATTAACCAATCTATTCAGGGTTTCTTTTATTTAGGTATTTTAATAAAATTAAAAGGTCTAAAAACATTTTAGAGCAGTTTAGTTGTGTGCTCTACAAATATACAGAAAAGTAAATGAGTTTTCTAACTCTCAGGAGCTAATTCTACCTCTAAACCATCTAGTTCGGGTGTCATTTGAATTTGACATCCTAAGCGGCTATTATCTTCCACGTAAAAAGCTTCAGCTAACATAGCATCTTCATCGTCACCCATTTCTGGTAATTCATGATTTGATTTCACATAACATTGACACGACGCACACATTGCCATACCACCGCAAATACCAATAGTACCTTCTGGAGCTAGCTCGTAAGAACGAACAACTTCCATTAGGTTCATAGCCATATCTGTTGGCGCTTGAATTTCATGTGTTACTCCATCACGATCTGTGATTTTTACAGTAATATCTTGTTCCATCTTACAAATTCATTTTTTTACGCAAAGTTTTTGCTCGTTTATCTTCTCCATCATGCGTCCAACCAGGTGAGTTGAAAATATAATTCAGTTTATCTCCCCATTTATCAGCACGTTTTACATCTTTCCATATCGCAGCATATTCATGCGTTGCAACTTTCACAGGGTTGTAGGTTTCAATATTTACAGTTAACCCATATACAGGATGATCGACATCTTTTAATTCTTTAGAAAAGGTACCAAACATACGATCCCAAATAATTAAAATTCCTGCATGATTACAATCTAAATAACGAATGTTAGAAGCATGGTGCACTCTATGATGTGAAGGTGTATTAAATATAAACTCTATAGGTTTTGGTAGTTTATCAACCAATTCTGTATGCACAAAAAACTGATAAATTAAACTGACTCCCATCATGGTAAACATCATTAAAGGGTCGAAACCTAGTAACGGAATCCACATCCAAAAGAAAAACTTGTGAATACGTTCACCAACACCTTGGCGTAAAGCTGTCCCTAAATTCATGTGTACTGATGAATGATGTGGCACATGACCTGCCCAAAACAAACGCACTTCATGATTTAATCGATGAAACCAATAATAGGCAAAATCATCAGCAAAAAATAATAAAACCCATGCCCACCACTGACGACCTACAATTCCTTTTAATGGGCTCAATTCATACAAGTAGAAAAAAGCTACAAATGCCAATACTTTTGGAACAAACTCTACAATTGCAGAAAACACCATCATTAGCAACGAAACGCCTGTGTCTTTACCATGGTATTTTTCTTTCGAAATTTTATATTCTACTAGCATAGATATAAAAAATACAGGCAAAGCAAAATACAAGAGTTTATCTTGTGATAATTGTTGTATGTAATCTAGTAAAGTCATTTATTATTTAAAGATTATTCAATCTTTTTAACTACTGCTTTTGGCGCTTCTTTTTTGGTTCCATCAAAACCTGTAACTCCACCTACAGTTGTATATTTCATTACATATTTTTTATCTGGAAAAATACGTTGAAAAGCACTTTGACACATTAAAGTTGCTTCGTGAAAACCACATAAAATCAACTTTAATTTCCCTGGATATGTGTTTACGTCTCCAATCGCATAAATACCAGGAATGTTTGTTTGATAATCTAATGCGTTATTTACTTTAATAGCATTTTTCTCAATTTCTAATCCCCAATCGGCTATTGGACCTAATTTTGGTGACAATCCGAATAGTGGAATAAAGTGATCGCAGGCTAAAGTAAACTCTTCTTTATCTTTTTGAGCGACTACAACTCCTTCAACTTTATCCTCTCCAACAACTCCTTTTACTTCTGCTGGAGTTATCAGATTAATCTTTCCTTCGTTCTTTAATTTCTGAACTTGATCAACTGAATCTAAATGACCCCTAAATTCGTTTCTTCTATGTATTAATGTTACCGATTTTGCTACATCAGTCAAGAAAATAGACCAGTCTAAAGCAGAATCCCCACCACCTGCAATTACTACATCTTTATCGCGATATAATTCTGGTTCGCGAATCATGTACTCAACTCCTTTATCTTCAAAATTAGCGATGTTAGGAATTGGCGGTTTACGAGGCTCAAAACTTCCTAATCCTCCAGCAATAGCTACTACAGGTGCTTGGTGTTTTGTTCCTTTATTAGTGGTTACAATAAAGCTTCCGTCTTCTTGTTTTTCGATCGTATCTGCGCGTTCACCCAAAGTAAATCCAGGTTCGAACTGCTTAATTTGTTCCATTAATTTATCGGTTAAATCACCCGCTAAAATTTCTGGGTATGCTGGAATATCGAATATTGGTTTTTTAGGATATATTTCTGAGCATTGCCCACCTGGTTGTGGTAACGCATCAATTAAATGACACTTTAACTTTAATAATCCTGCTTCAAAAACGGTGAATAAACCAGTAGGTCCTGCACCGATAATGAGTATATCTGTCTTAATCATTTTAAAATACTAAAATCAAGTAAAATTAATTCTTATACCTTCTTTAAAAACTGATTTTTATCAGTTAAGCTACATTAATTACTTCTTCAATTACGGGTGCATATTTTTTAATTGTTGCTTCAACTCCGTTTTTTAACGTCATTTGATTTACTGAACAACCACTACATGCTCCTTCTAATTGAACTTTTACTTTATTATTTTCGATAGATAATAACTTAATATTTCCTCCGTCGCTTACTAAAAAAGGACGAATTTCTTCTAAAGCTTTTTCTACGTTATTTTTTATTTCTGCTGCTGTCATAATCTTAGATTATTTTGTACTACAACCACTCATTGTAGTTATACGAACTACTTCTGTTGGTGGTAAATTTGCATTTCTTTTTAATAATTCAGAAACCATTTCTTTAGTTACATCAGTAAACGCTTTTTCTAAAGGTGTACCATTCTGTAAAGCTACAGGATGTCCTGCATCACCTGCTTCACGAATACTTTGTACTAAAGGAATTTCTCCTAAGAAACTTGTTTTAATATCTTCAGCTAAATTCTTAGCTCCTCCTTCACCAAAAATATAATATTTATTATCTGGTAATTCTGCAGGTGTAAAATACGCCATGTTTTCAACGATACCTAACACTGGCACATTAATACTTTCTTGTTTAAACATTGCCACTCCTTTTTTAGCATCTGCTAAAGCTATGTTTTGTGGTGTACTTACAACAACCGCTCCATTAATTGGTACAGCTTGTACTATTGATAAATGCACATCTCCTGTTCCTGGAGGTAAATCGATTAATAAGAAATCTAACTCTCCCCAATCTGCATCGAAAATTAACTGGTTTAATGCTTTAGAAGCCATTGGTCCACGCCAAATTACTGCTTGACTAGGATCGGTAAAAAATCCTAAAGACAATAATTTTACACCGTAACTTTCTACTGGCTTCATTTTAGAACGCCCATTTACATTAACTGCTAATGGTTTTTCACGTTCTACATCAAACATTAAATGTTGAGATGGCCCATATACATCAGCATCTAAAACACCAACTTTAAATCCCATTTTTGCTAAAGATACTGCCATGTTAGAAGTAATGGTAGATTTACCTACGCCTCCTTTACCAGATGCTACCGCAATTATGTTTTGAATATTAGGAATCTCTTTTCCTCTAATTTGATTTGGATTCTCTTTTTGCTGAACCTCAACTTTTACATTCACTTTTACATCAATCTTTTGATTGACATGCTCGTGAATTGCTTTCATTATTTCAACTTCTACTTTCTTTTTTGCTTGTAAAGAAGGGTTAGATATCGTTACATCAACAATAACTTCTTCACCAAAAGCAACTACATTTTTTATGTTCTCGTTTTCTACTAAACTTTTACCTTCTCCTGGTGCAGTTATTGTTTCTAACGCCTTGTATATATCTTGTTTCTTAAAACTCATTAGAGTATTTAATTAAATTAATTCTAAATTGCAAAGATACATTTTAGCCCTCAGAAAATAAAGCGTTTAGATAGGCATTATTTATTACAACATAAAGGCTATTTATTTTTAGTATTTTCGCAAAACTATGGACATTATTAACCAAATAAACACTTTTGCATACCCTATTGCAATCCCTTTATTTATTCTTTTAATTTTAATTGAAGTTTACCTTGGATGGAAAGACAGAAAACAAAATCATGAGTTAAAAGACTCGAGTGTAAACATAGCTTCTGGTTTGGTGTTTTTTGTAATTTCTTTACTTACTAAATCAGTAAAATTAATCTTGTTTTTTTATGTCTATGATCATTTTAGATTATTTACCATTAGTTATGAAAATTGGACATCTTGGATAGTGCTTTTCTTTTTAGATGACTTTACTTTTTATTGGGGACATCGAATAGCACATACCGTTTCGTTTTACTGGGCTAGTCATGTAGTACATCATTCATCTGAACGATTTAATTTCTCTACAGCATTACGAAAAACCTGGACCTACGATGTAACTGGTCATTTTTTATTTTGGATATGGTTACCAATATTAGGATTTCACCCACTACAGTTATTCGCAGTAAAAACCTTAAATTTTATTTATCAATATTGGATACATACCGAAAAAGTAAAAAAGCTTCCTAAATGGTTTGAATTCATTTTTAATACACCATCGCATCACAGAGTACATCATGGTTCTGATTTAAAATATCTAGATAAAAATCATGCGGGTGTTTTAATTATTTGGGATCGCATGTTTGGTACTTTTCAAAAAGAAGAAGAAACACCAACTTATGGTTTAACTTCCAATATTAAAACTCACAATATATTTAACGTAGAGTTTCACGAATGGAAAAATATGTTAACTAGAGTTTTAAAAAGTGGTAGCTTTTTAAATGGAATTAAATATTTAGTTAAACCTCCTGGATGGAGTCATGACAAGAGTACTTTAACAACTAAAGAACTGAGAAATAAAATTGCAAATGGAGAATAAAATTAAAGTTCTTTAGAAGGGTCCCAAAAAACAGTTTCTAAATCTTGTATTTGATTATCAATTACAACAATTCCTTCGCTTTCTAATAACTGTTGCATTAAATTAGTTCCATCAAAATGATGTTTACCCGTTAAAATTCCTTTTCTATTTACTACTCGATGTGCAGGAACATCTTTTCCGGAAGAATTATTCATTGCCCAACCAACCATTCTTGCAGAGCGAGCAGCTCCTAAATATTTGGCAATAGCCCCGTAACTTGTAACCCTACCATGAGGAATTAAACGAGCCACAGCGTATGATTTTTCAAAGAAATTTAAATCTTTACTCATAAGAAGTAAAGATAAAACTAATATTTAAGTTTAAAACCAATATAAGTTATTGGCTTCCCAATTTCTAAATATTGTTTTTCGTAGAAAGTTTGTGTAGAAGTTACCTCTTCTGGAGCCCCTTCGTTTTTATACACATTATGATTAGCGTGTAAAATCTCATGACCTTCTCCATGTAACAAACCTAAAGTATAACCGTGCATAAATTCGCTATCGGTTTTTAAGTTCATTATTCCTCCTTCTTTTAAAATAGTATGATATCTTTTTAAGAAAGTAGTATTGGTCATTCTATGCTTTGTGCGCTGGTATTTTATTTGCGGGTCTGGAAAAGTAATCCAGATTTCATCCACTTCATTTTCAGCAAAAATATAATCTACCAATTCTATTTGAGTTCTAATAAAGGCTACGTTCTGCATATCGTTTTCGATAGCAGTTTTAGCTCCACGCCAAAAACGCGCACCTTTAATATCTATTCCAATAAAATTTTTGTTTGGATTTTTCTCTGCTAATGCAATTGTATATTCTCCTTTACCGCAACCCAGTTCTAAAACAATAGGGTTATCATTTTTAAAAAAAGTGTTCCATTTTCCTTTTAAAGAAAAATTACCGGTAACTTCTTCTCTCGACGGTTGAAGTACATTAGCAAACGTTTCATTTTCCTTGAAACGTTTTAATTTATTTTTGCTTCCCAATGTGGTAGTTATTAAGCTCTATCTTCTGTTCCTTCTTTCAAGAAGATGGCACATTGTTTCATCCAATAAGCAAATAAAACAACTAAGATTAATAAGAAAATCCAGTTAACAGTGTTTGAAGTCCACCATCCTGAAGCTCCTTTTGCAACATCTAAACGTAACCATTTAAATGGCGTTAAAATGAATTCGAAAAAACTTCCTATTAATCTAAAAATATTTAATCCTAACATAACTTGATTATCTTTACGTTTGCAAAAATATAAAAAGAAACCATGTTAGCCAATTTTTTCGGTAAATCTAAGCCAGTAAATTTTATAGTATTATTTGCATTGTTTTTATGCTATTTTACTTTAGCTGCTTTATCGAAAGAGTTTTCTCTTGAAATTCTTAAAGAATTATTTTGGTTTCTTATTGTTTTTTCAGTTTTCAACTTCATAATTGCAAAAAACAATATAACTTTTGATAACTCTTACGCGTTTTTCTTTTTTGTCGTACTTATTGGCTTTTTTCCTGAAACAATAAACATTAACAATACCTTTTACGCTAATTTAACCGTACTTCTGTTTTTGAGAAAAGTATATAGTTTGCAAACCTCTAAAAATACCTTGCATAAAATATTTGATGGGGGGTTATGGCTTGGAATTTCTTTTTTAATTGAACCTTTAACTGCTCTTTTCGGAATTCTTTTATATGCTTCAATATATTTACATCACCGTTTTACTTACCAAACACTTCTTGCTCCCTTAATCGGTTTTTTCTCTCCCGTTTTTTTATATTTCACCTATTGCTTTTGGTACGATAAAACAGAAAACTTCAACCAACTTTTTAATTGGAGTATTGATTATAATTTTGAGGTTTATTTAGCCAATAAATATCTACTTCCAATTATTTTTATCGGGTTTTGTACAGTTTTTGCTTTATTTTTAAAAACACCTAAAACTTTAGCTGTAAAAAATAAGTTTAGAAAAAACTGGATTCTAATATTAATTCACTTGGTTTCTGCTACTATTTTAGCTGCTCTTTTTAATGAAAGAAAAATTAGTGAACTACTATTTTTATTCTTCCCAACAGCAGTTGTTTTAACCAACGGATTAGAATTAATAAAAAAGAAGTTATTGGTAGATATTATTTTAATAGTGTTTTTAATACTATCCTTTGTAAACTTTTTTCTATAGTTCCATTTTAGCTCCGAATGCTAAGTCACCAGCATCACCTAAGCCAAGAATAATATACCCTTTGTCATTTAGGTCTTTATCTATATCTGCAATCCATAAATCAGTATCTTCAGGGAAATGTTCTTTAACATAATCTATACCGTCTGATGAGCCAATAACCGAAACTATTTGAATATTTTTAGGAGTTCCATATTTTTTAATCGCTTCGTAAACTGCTACTAAAGATCGTCCTGTTGCTAACATCGGATCGACTAACAACAACGTTTTCCCATCAATAGAAGGGGAAGCAAAATATTCAACAACTATCTCAAATTCTTCATCATTATTTGGATGATGACGGTACGCTGATATAAAAGCATTTTCGGCATCATCAAAATAATTTAATAATCCGTTATGTAAGGGTAATCCTGCTCTAAGTATCGAGCACAAAACCACATCGTTTACTGGTAAACTAGTTGGTTTAATTCCTAAAGGGGTTTGCACCTCTTTGTTTTTAAAAGACAACTCTTTACTCAGTTCATAACTTAAAACCTCTCCAATTCGTTCAATATTTCTACGAAAACGCATCGAATCTTTTTGAATATTTACATCTCTAATTTCAGCTAAAAATTTATTAAGAATTGAATTTTCTTGTGCTAAATGATGAATTTTCATGATAGGTTGATTTTTGGCGAAATTACAAAAAAGAAAAACTCCACCTGTTCAGATGGAGTTTTAGTATTTAAAAAATTTTATACGAGAATTTTAGTCCTAGCGCCAAATATAAATTTGTTAAACTCTTCTGGCTTCCTAAATCAAAATCTTTTGCAACACCAAGTCCTGCATGGAAATTAAACAACCAATTACCGCCTAAAGATCGTTGTAAACCCCAGTGAATCTCACTTGCTAAAACATTGTTTGCCGTAAATAAGTAGGGCTCATTATCAAATCTCGACGTAATATACTTTGTTTGAAATGCTAAATAATTACTAGAGTTATTAGTAACATTCTTACCTTTCTTATAACGCTTTTTAAAATTGTAATTATATTTTACTTCTGATTTAAAATAAGCGGAAGGAAATCTATTTAAGTCCCATCTAACTTCGTAAGAGCTTTTTACATTTGCAGATGCTCCGATTCCAGCACTTAAATCAATTGTCCATTCTTTTGCTATTGGTACTTCGTAAGACAAACCTAACCCAGCAAAATTAAAATCAGTCTTAAACATTGATTGTAATTCTGGTTCTTCTTGCGAAAAAGCAGAAAATGACAATGTAAAAATCGCAATAAATAATAGTAGTAATTTCTTTTTCATAGCTTAATATTTAGTTTTAAAATTTAAGCTACAGTTCAACTATTTTTATGCCATTATTACTTTACAAAAGCTCTCAATATTTTAATCGTTTCATCTTTATCTTCTAGATGACTCATGTGCCCATTTGGTGATTCTGCTAAAGGTGTATTTGTTCTTTTAGCTTCCTGAATAATTGATTCGCAATTTAATACTGGGTCCTTCTTACCAAGAACTATTAATCTTTTTTCAATTGATTTTAATACAACTTCTTTGTTACCTCGTAAACGCATTCCTTCATTCGCAGCTATATAACCTCTAACTGATACTTTTAATGCTTCATCTTTTACTTGCTCTACCTTTTCAATTAATTCCAATCGCTTATTCTCTGAAAATAAATTCGTAATTGACATTTTTATTAAAGGCTCGTAATTTTTCTGAGCCATATCACAAGCTCTTTTTCTAAGTTCTTTTCGTTCTTCATTATCTGCTTGAGCGGTAGAATTCAATAAACATAATCCTTTTACATTTTTATGATATTTCTCTGTAAATGCTAAAGCTACGTAACCTCCCATAGAATGTCCTATAAAAATTGATCGACGAATCCTCAAGCTGTTTAAAACCTCTTTTACAGCTTCGGCCATATCTCCCATTGAATGTATATATCCTATACAACCTGTATTTCCATGACCTAGTAAATCGATACAAATCACACGGTTTCTTTTAGATAGCTCAAAAACAATATCCTTCCACATTGTAGAGTTTTCTAAAAAACCATGTAGTAAAACTATAGCACTTCCCTTTCCAATATCTGAATACGCTATTTTACTATTTTTATAATTGATAAAGTTTTGCATCTTACAAAAATATGTATCTTTCGCTAGTTTTTACTCTAAATTCATGTTAACCTCTCCCTTTTCTTATCTATCAAAAAAAGCAGAAAAAAGATTTACTTTTTTTATTCTTTTAGCAACAGTTATTGCTGGGTGTTTTATGGTTTATTTTGACAGTTATTTAAAAAATGAAACCTGTAAAAACGGAATCATTTCTTTTGAGTTAGTGAGTAATGTTGAAGATTCAAAAACTATTTTAAATTCTTGGAATTTAAAATCAAAAATTAGTGCAGGGTTAAGTTTAGGATTAGATTACCTCTTCCTATTATTATATCCTTCTTTAATAGCTTTGTTAATACACAAACTTAACAAGAAATTGTGGAGCATTCATTCTTTCTATCAAATTGGAGTTATTATAATTTTTGCACAATTTTTCACAGCCTTATTCGATGCTATAGAAAATATTGGATTAATACAATTACTTTTAGGTAATATCGATCAATTTTGGACATCGCTTGCCTATTATTTTGCGTCCATAAAATTTATTTTAATACTAATCGGAATAGCATACATTATTCTAAACTTTAGCTATTTTTTAATTCAAAAATTCATTGAAAATGAATAAAACCAAAGAAATATTTATCACTGGGTTTGCTCTTTTTTCTCTATTCTTCGGAGCAGGAAATTTATTATTACCACCTTTATTAGGTTATAATGCAGGAGAAAATTGGTTTTGGGTAACTATTGGTTTTATGATTACTGCGGTTATAATTCCAATTATCGGGATTTTAGCTCACGCTAAATTACAAGGAACTTTATACGATTTTGGCAAAAAAGTATCACCAACATTTAGTTTTATCTATTGTGTTATTGTTTACATAATTTCTATTGCAATCCCATCTCCAAGAACTGCATCTGCAACACACGAAATTGCTATTCATCCATTTTTTGGCACAAGCCCATTGCTAACAAGCTGTGTTTATTTTTCGTTGGTTTTAGTTTTTGTTTTAAATCGATCTAAAATCTTAAATCTTATCGGTAAATATCTAACCCCGTTTATAGTACTAATTTTAATTTTGGTTATTGGTATTGGATTATTTTCGAGTGATATGATTATGAATCCGAGCACATTTACTACACCAATTGTTGCTGGGTTACTTGAAGGATATCAAACTTTTGATGCAATTGGAGCAGTTGTTGTTGGTGGTGTTGTTATTATTTCTTTAAAATTAAAGGGTCACGAATCTTTTGATGACAAAAAGGAACTGATTAAAAAAGCTGGAATTATTGCTGGCATAGGTCTTTTCGTAATTTATGCTGGATTAATTTCTGTAGGAGCTTTTTATGGTTCAGAAATTTTAGTTGACAACACATTAAGTGGTGATATGCAAAGAGCAAGTTTACTTCGAGGAATTAGTATTGCAACTTTAGGAAATATTGGGAACGCATTTTTAAGCGTACTAATAGCATTAGCTTGTTTTACAACCGCGGTTGGTATTATAACTGGAACTTCAGATTATTTTAAAGGTTTATTTAAAGACTCACCAAAAGCTTACACTATTACTGCTGTTACAGCTTGTATTATTGGTGTTTTAGTTGGACAAATGGATTTTCATTCAATCATTGTAATTGCCTTACCAATACTAATGTTTATTTACCCTATAACAATTGTATTAATTCTTTTAAATGTATTACCAGAAAAATGGGCTTCTGCACTAGTTTTTAAAGTAGTGGTTTTAGTTACTTTTATTTTTAGTATTCCTGATTTTTTAGGATTTATCGTTCCTAAAGAAAGTTTAACTGGAATTAAAAATTTAATTCCTTTGGCTAATTATCATTTGGGATGGGTTTTGCCTGCTATTTTAGCTTTTATTGGGGTTAACTTAAAGTACAAAAACAGCAATCTAGCTTAAAAACTAAACCGCCGTTTCATCCCCTTAATTAAAAGTTTTACTATTTATTTTCTGCTTTCAATAATTCAGTAGCTGCTAATTTTCCAAAAGCATTTGCGGCAAATGGGCTTGCTCCAGTAATTAATTTTCTATCTATATGTACAGTTGCATCAGCCTCTTCATTAATAATAGTAACTCCTAAATCGTTTAGTTTTTTACCATATATCCAAGGCATTGCTCCAGGAGTATAACCTATTGATGGCCCTTGTGCATCTGCCGCATCTGGGAAAGCTGCAATTTTATATCCTTTATAAATAAAATCTTCTTTGTTTCCATCTATATTTCCTGCTAATAAAGCTGCTGGACCGTGGCAAATAGCAAGTGTATACATATCACTATTATGCGACCATTGCAACACCTTATTTACATCTTTATTATCTGGTAAACCTAACATTGCTCCATGACCACCAGGAATAAAAATTGCTACATAATTATTAATGCTGTCATTCATTGTTGTATTCACAAAAACCTTTAAACTTCTTGGTTTTTCAAATTTATTTTTGAATTCTTTAAAAATAGCTTTTACATTTTTATCTTCTTCTGGCATTGCCCACATTTCTACCGCTACTGGTTTTCCTGTTGGTGTAACGATTTCAATATCAAAACCTGCATTTTTTAAATGTAATGCTGGCAATAATATTTCTACAGGATGGTTTCCTGTTGAAAATTTCTTACCATTTGCCATGGTCATATTTCTTTCTTCAGTACAAATCATCAATACTTTTTTGTTTCCTGTGTGCTTATTTTCATACACCGTATTATCAAAATTTGTTGTTGGTGATGTTGCTAATTTTAATGCTAATGGAGAAGGAATATATGCTCCATCTTCTATTTGAGTTGGTTTAGCGGCAAAATAAACGGCTACAAATGCAATTACTAATAATACTACTAATCCTAATACTATCTTTTTAATCATAATTTTTATATAAAAGTTACTAATTCTTTCATCGGTTTTCTAACTTTTACCAAGTTCACCAACCAATCTTTATCTGCGTCTCTGTACCCTAAAGGTAGTAATAAAGTACTACGCAATCCTTTTTCTCGTAATCCTAAAATTTTATCTAAAGCTTCTGGGTCAAAACCTTCCATTGGTGTACTATCAACTCCTTCGTAAGCTGCTTGCGTAATTGCTGCCATAAAAGCAATATAAGTTTGACGAGCTGCATGTTCAAAATTCACCTCAGCATCACGTGGTGGATATCCTGCTAATAACTTTTGACGGTAGTTTTCCCAGCCTTCGTTTTTAAATCCACGGATTTCGTTTGTTAAATCGAACATATGATTAATACGGTCTTCAGTGTAGTTATCCCAAGCTGCGAAAACCAATAAGTGAGAGCAATCCGTTACTTGTGGTTGATTCCAAGCAATTTCTCTAATACTCGCTTTAGTTTCATCGTTAGTTACTACAAAAACTTCAAAAGGTTGCAATCCACTTGAAGTTGGTGCTAATCTTATAGCTTCTAAAATATTATCTATTTTCTTTTCAGGAACTACTTTGCCATTCATGGCTTTAGTAGCATAACGCCCATTTAATTTATCTAAAAAACTCATTTGCTTTGTTTCTAATTATTAGAATACAAATGTAGTTTTCAATTAACTCTTAAAAATTGATGTATGGTAAGAAATTACTCGTTTGCTATTTCTTTTCGAATTCTACTTAAACTTTCATTCGTAATACCTAGATAAGAAGCAATATGATAATTTTTTACATTTTGCTCTATATTAGGGTAGGTATTTATAAAGTTTAGATAACGTTGTTTCGCTGAAAGAGTTAAGTTTTCTAAAATTCTTCTTTGAAAAGCTGCAAATGCAGATTCTAAATTTTTGATGTGAAAGTTACTAATTTTTGGAATTTCGTTACACAAATCATCAAAATCTTCTTTTGAAATTTTATATAATACTGACTCTTTTATACATTCAATATAAGACACCGATTTGGTTCTTTCTCTGCCAAAAAGCGCTATATAATCACTTATCCACCATCCATTAATTGCAAATTGAAGTGTGCACTCTTTTCCTTGTAAGTCTATAAAATAGGTCCTTAAACACCCTTCTTCTATAAAGTGTAAATCTGCGACCTTTTCATCTGCTTTTAAAAGAAATTCTCCTTTCTTTAAAGTTCTTCTTTTTAGCTTACTTAAAACAAGTTGTTCTTCTTTTTCAGTAAATGAAATTCCTTTAAAAATTTGAAGCAGTATTGAATTCACCTAGCTAGTTTTATTTCTTTAGATTTCCTAAATATAAACAATTAGTAAAAGTTCTAATCATTTTAATAATCTAACTCTTTCTAAGAGTTAAATTACCCACAAAAAAACACCCAAACTAATTATAGTTGGGTGTTTTTTTCAATTTTAAGAAATAAATTAAAATCTATATCCTACATTAATTCCTACTCTAGGTACTATTGACCTTGATTCTGATGTAAACATATTTCTACCTAAACCACCATAAACATCAACAATAAAACCACCAGATGAAATATATTTAGATCCTATTGCTATACCTAAAGCTCCATCAGTATATTCTTTATATTGTTTTACAGCACTTCCGTCTATATCAATTTCTTTTTCACCTGTATTAATTCCTAAAAAAATTTCTCCAAAATAATTCCAATTTCTATTGTTTGTGAAATAATGACGGAAATAAGGAGTAATCATTCGCTCTTCATTATACTTAAAATCTGCTGACTTTTTTTCGAAATTAAACAAAGCAGATACCCCCACCGACGATCTTTCACTTGTATAATATTCGTAAGAAAACTCTAATGTTTTAAATGCTAAGGCGTCTAATAAATCAACTTTAACCTCTTGTTGTGCTTGGGTAAATGAGCTAATGAAAACCACAGCTACTAAAAGTATTTTCTTCATGTAAAATTTTTTAATCGATTATAACTTGAGTTCAGTATCAATTATAATACCACAAAACTACATTAATTATAAAATGTGATACAAACAAAAATAGTTTTTTCTTTTAATTTTTAAGAGCAATTACAATCAGTATTACAGTTTGTAGTTTTTTTAGTTTTAAAAACGAATTTCTTTACTAAAAAAACAACTGCTAAAACAACTACTGTATATGTAATAACTTCCTGCATTATTTTAAAAATTGATATGCTATAAATGCTGATAAGTATGCTAAAGCTCCCATACCTACTAATTGTATTATAGGCCATTTCCAGCTTTTGGTTTCGCGCTTTACAATTGCTAACGTTGCCATGCATTGCATAGCAAAAGCATAAAACAGTAATAATGATATTCCTGTGGCAAAATTAAATCGCTTTTCACCCGTTATAGGATTTATTTCTGAGGCCATTTTTTCTTTTATAGTTGAAATATCTTCATCATTATTCTCAACACTATAAATAGTTGCTAGTGTACCTATAAAAACTTCGCGGGCTGCAAATGATGCTATTAAACCAATTCCTATTTTCCAATCATAACCTAATGGTCTTACCGTTGGCTCAATAGCTTTCCCAGCTATTCCAATATACGATTTTTCTAATTTAGCTGAAGCTACTTTTTGCGCTAGCTCATTTTCACTTAATCCTTGATTTGCTACATTCTCAATTACATTTCTTTCAGCATCTTTAAATGATGATGGTCCGTGTGACGCTAAAAACCACAAAACAATAGAAATTGCTAAAATGATTTTTCCCGCCCCAAAAACAAACGCTTTCGTTTTTTCTAAAACATCAAGAAGTACATTTTTTACTGATGGCAACTTATAGTTGGGCATTTCAATTACAAAAAACGAATTGCTTTTTATTTTTAAAGTTTTATGTAAAATATAAGCGGCTATTATAGCTGCTAAAAATCCTAAAACATATAGCCCTAATAGCGTTATTCCTTGTAAATTTAAGAATCCGAATACTTTAGTATCTGGGATTATCAACGCTATTAAAATTGCATACACTGGTAATCTTGCTGAACATGTAGTAAATGGAGTGACTAAAATTGTGATTAATCGTTCTTTCCAACTAGATATCGTTCTTGTTGCCATAATTGCAGGAATAGCACAAGCAGTTCCTGAAATTAATGGAATTACACTTTTACCACTCATTCCGAAACGACGCATAATTTTATCCATTAAAAACACCACCCTACTCATATAACCAGTTTCTTCCAAAATGGCTATAAACAAGAATAAAATTGCAATTTGTGGAATAAAAATAACTACTCCACCAATGCCAGGAATAATTCCGTCTGTTAACAAATCGGTAAACATTCCTGCTGGAAGATTGTTTTTTACATACATAGAAATATCAGCAAAAAGACCATCTATAAAATCCATTGGTGTTGATGCCCAATCAAAAATTGATTGAAAAATCAATAATAATAACCCAAAGAAAATGATGTAACCAAATATTTTATGAGTAAAAACTTTATCTAATTTACTACGTAAATCGGTTGCTTTCGTTTTATCAACCGTATAAGTTTTCTTTAAAATTGAATTTATTTTCTGATATCTATATATCGTTTCTTTATGCTGATATTTCTTCTGTTGAGAAACATCGTGCCCAAAAGATTGTATTGCTATTTTTTCCTCTTCAAAAAGTAATAGTGTATGTTGTTTAGTTAACAACATCCACAATTCATACGTTGAAAATCGAGTGCTTACTTTTGATAGTCTTTCAAAATAATCGCTATCAATTTTTTTAGAAATTCCCTTAAAATTTGTAACGGGTTTTATTGAAGCATAATTAGAAATTTCAGCTTTTAATTCATCTATTCCTTCATTATTTCTTGCCGACATTAAAACTACTTTAGTTTGTAGTTCTTTTTCAAGTTCTTCAACATCAATCGAAATTCCTTTTCGCTGCAATTGATCAGCCATATTTAAGGCTAAAATTGTTGGCGTTTCTAAATCTTGAATCTGAGAAAACAATAATAAATTTCTCTTTAAATTCTCAATATCTGCAACAATAACAATTACATCAGGTTGCTCATCTTTTTGAGCGCTCATTAATGTTTTTAAAACAATACTTTCGTCTATCGATGTTGGGTTGATGCTATAAGTACCAGGTAAATCTGTAATAATCGCGGTTTGATTATTTGGCAATTTACATCCCCCTTGTTTTTTATCTACGGTTACTCCTGGGTAGTTACCAACCTTTTGATTTAACCCTGTTAATTGATTAAATAATGAAGTTTTTCCTGTGTTCGGATTTCCAATTAAAGCAACTTTAATACGTTTACTCATCAGTTAAGTTTAGAAATTATAATTTGACAAGCGGTTTCTTTTCTAATTGCTAAATAACTGCCATTTACACAAATGTACATTGGGTCTTTTAACGGAGCAACTTGTAGTAACTCTACTTCTGTTCCTGGTAAGCACCCCATTTCTAACAATTTTAAAGGAATATTATCCAAGCTCTCTTCAGATATAATTCCTTTTTCTCCGACGTGTAATGTTGCAATTGTGTTCAAAAAACAAGTATGATTTAGCTTGCAAATATACTAAAATAGAATCGTTCTAAACAATATAACTCAATCATTCTCAAGTTTTCATTTATGCGTTGTTGGCTGCCTATGAAATCTTATATTTGCTGTATGACTTTCGATCAAATCATAGGGCAAGAACATATAAAAAAACACTTACAGCAATCTGCTGAAAATAACCGAATTCCTCATGCGCAACTTTTTATTGGAAAAGAGGGATGCGGTACTTTACCAATGGCGATTGCTTATGCACAATATTTATTATGTAATTCTTCAACAAATGCTGAAGCTTGCAATATAAAATGTAATAAACTCCAGCACCCTGATTTACATTTTGCTTTTCCTGTTACTACGAACGACAATGTAAAAAGACATCCGGTAAGTAATTTGTTTTTAAACGATTGGAGAACTTTTATTGATGAGCAGCCTTACGGAAGTTTATTTAATTGGCTACAACATATTGGTGTAGGAAATAAACAAGGACAAATAGGCGTTGATGAAGCTGAAGATATTGTTAAGAAATTACAGTTAAAATCTTACGAAGGTGGCTTTAAAGTGATGATTATTTGGATGGCTGAAAAAATGAACATCGCAGCGTCTAATAAACTATTAAAGCTGATTGAAGAGCCTCCTAGTAAAACTATATTTTTATTAGTTACTGAAGATGAAGGTCAAATTATAAATACCATAAAATCTAGATGTCAAGCATTACACTTTCCTTCGTTAAGTGATAGTGATATTGCAACAACTTTAGTTAAAAAAGAAGATGTTTCAGAAAATGAAGCTGTTAAAATTGCACACCAATCTGAAGGGAACTATAATAAAGCACTTCATATTTTAAATAATGATTCTAACGATTTAATTTTCGAAGAATGGTTTATTACTTGGATTCGTGCAGCTTTTAAAGCTAAGGGTAATGCTGCTGTTATTCAAGATTTAATTGGATGGTCTGATGCTATTGCTAAGTCGGGTCGCGAAACTCAAAAACAATTTTTACAATACTGTTTGCAGTTCTTTAGACAAGCATTATTGCTAAACTACGGAACTCCTGATTTAGTTTTCTTAGAAACTAAAACCAATAATTTTAAGTTAGAAAAATTTGCTCCTTTTGTTCATAGTGGTAACATTTTAACAATTGAAAAAGAAGTAAATGATGCTCAATACCATATAGAAAGAAACGGAAATGCTAAAATTATTTTATTAGATTTATCAATTAAATTAACGCGTCTTTTACATAGTAAAGAAGAAAAAATTCAATCATAATTATGAAAACAAAACTTATACTTTTCGCCTTTATTTTCGGAATGCTTTTTGCTGCCTGTAAACAAGAAAAAAAATCGTTGAATGATTTTATGATTGGTAATTGGCAAACTGAATATATAAAAATTGAAATGCCAACAGTTAATAAAACTGACAGCACCTCTGTTTTCGAAGATGATTTTAGCAAACCAAATACTGGTAGAGCGCAATCAACTTATAAAAACGACGGAACATTCTCTGCTTGGTTTAAACAACCAGATGGTAAAAAAGTTGGTGAAACTGGCGGAACATGGAAAACAAAAGGAGATAGCTTATATGTAGATTATCCATATCTTGGTAAACAAGTGCAAGCTTGGTATTTAATTAAAAAAACGAACCAAGGTTTTACTGGAAAAGTAATTTACGATTGGGATAATGATGGTGAATTCGATGACACCTTACTAATGAAATCAAAAAGAATTGAACTATAAAAATTGCTAAACTTCAATAATATATCACTACGAATTAGAATATTTTTATCAATGATACTTTTAGTATTATTGGCATCAATCTTAATTGTAACTGTAACCATTTATCAATATGGTGAACAAACAGATCACTATAACATTCAACGCTTTAACAGAAAAGAAAGTGCTACCAAACACGACATAGAAATTGAGTTAAAACGCAAAACTACTTATCCTGTTACTACGGATAATTTATCGAAAATTTTCCAGGACAGAATTTATGACATCGCTTATGTACATAAACTTACTGTGTCAATCTATGACATGAATGGTCATCTTTTAAAATCATCTATCCCTTATAATTTTGATAAAAAAGAAGGTACAGATTTAGTTCCAGATGTGATTACTGAACTTGCTAACAATTCTAATCATAAAATATTAAAAAGTAGAACTGATAAAGGTATCACCTATCAATCGTCATATACTTACATAAACGATACTCGATTTAAACGAATTGGAATTTTAGAATTACAAATTGCACAAGACAATGAGGAACAAAAACAAGAGCTTAGAGAGTTTATTTCTCGTCTACTTCTGGTGTATCTTCTAATGTTTATTATCGCAATTGCTTTAGCTTATTTTTTATCAAGTTATATCACTAGATCTATTCAAACAATTTCTGAAAAGATTAAGGAAACTCGTTTAAATAAACGAAACGAAAAGATTACATTAAACTCTGCTAGTTCAGAAATAAACTCTTTAGTTGATTCATATAATAATATGATCGATCAATTAGAAGATAGTGCGGTTAGATTAGCTAGAAGTGAGCGTGAACAAGCTTGGAGGGAAATGGCAAAACAGGTAGCCCACGAAATTAAAAATCCGCTAACACCAATGCGTCTTTCAGTTCAAAGTTTCGAGAGACGATTTGATCCTAAAGACCCGAAGATTAAACAAAAAATGTCTGAATATAGTGAAACACTTATTCAGCAAATAGATGTAATGAGTTCTATCGCATCAGCTTTTTCTGATTTTGCAAAAATGCCCACACAACGTCGCGAAAAATTAAATGTTGTTGATGTTGTAAAACACTCGTTAGATATTTTTACTGAAGATTATATTCATTACATCCCACAAGAATCAGAAATATATGCTAATTTAGATAAAACTCAATTAGTTAGAATCTTAACAAATCTTGTTAAAAATGCAACCCAAGCAATAAAACAAGGTGAAAACAACCCTAAAATTGAAGTAAAAGTAGCTTCTAAAGGAAACAACGTTAAAATTACTGTTTCTGATAACGGGAAAGGTATTACAAATAAAAATAAAGAATTAATTTTCGAACCTAAGTTCACCACTAAAACTAGTGGAATGGGATTAGGTTTACCAATGATAAAAAATATAATTGAAGCGTATGATGGTTCTATCAGTTTTACTTCAACCGAAGGAATTGGAACCGTTTTTACCGTAATTTTACCAAAAACATAGCCAAATGAATTTTGAAAATATTTTAGTTGACATCGCTAATGGATTAGCAAAAATTACAATCAACAGACCTAAAAAATTAAACGCATTAAACTCAGCTACTATTGCTGAATTAAGCACAGCTTTTAAAACTCTAGAAGACAACAAAGATGTAAAAGTAATAATCATTACTGGTAGCGGGGAAAAAGCATTTGTTGCTGGTGCAGATATTTCTGAGTTTGCAAATTTCTCTGTAGAAGAGGGTCGTAAATTAGCAAAACTAGGACAAGAATCTTTATTTGATTTAGTTGAAAACTTATCGACTCCAGTAATTGCAGCAGTTAATGGATTTGCTTTAGGTGGTGGATTAGAACTAGCAATGGCTTCTCATTTTAGAGTAGCTTCTGACAACGCAAAAATGGGTTTACCAGAAGTATCTTTAGGTGTTATTCCAGGATATGGAGGTACACAGCGTTTACCACAATTAGTTGGTAAAGGAAAAGCAATGGAATTAATTATGACTGCTGGAATGATTTCAGCAGATGAAGCCAAAGATTGTGGTTTAGTAAATCATGTTGTTACACTAGAAGAGTTAATGCCTTTAGCGGAAAAATTAGCTTCAAAAATTATGAGAAACTCTTCTGTTGCAATTAGTGCAGCTATTAGAGCAGTAAATGACAACTTTAAAGATGGTATAAACGGCTATGAAACAGAAATAGCTGAATTCGGAGATTGCTTTGGCACTGAAGATTTTAAAGAAGGTACTACTGCATTTTTAGAAAAAAGAAAACCTAATTTTCCTGGAGCCTAATTTGAAAAAACTTGTTGAAATACTATTAGTACTTAGCTTCTACTCTATATTGCTCCCTAAAATTCATGGGCAAAGAAGTAGTGAGGCTAAAACTCTTTTAGATTCTATTAACAAAACAATTAATTACAATGCAAATCCGTACGTTGTAATTAGTCTTTCAGAAAACTTACTTCAATTAGGAGAAAAAGAAAAAGACACTTTTTTAATTATTAGAGCATTACATCATTTAGGCAGAAGAAATCAATTTGCAAATGAAAACTATAAATCTATCTCTTATTTTAAGAGAGAGTTGGTTTATTTTTCAAACAACTTACTTTCAGAAAAAGTAAAAAAAGAATTAATAGGTACCGAAATAGCTCCGGTTGAAATCTATGCTCAATTAGGAAATAATTATTCCAATTTAGGTGATAAAAAAACTGCTTTAGACTTTTTTAATAAATCTAAAGACATTGCCGAAAAAGAAGATTTACCGTTCTATAAAGCTGTTGTTCCTATTTTAATAGGAGAAATTAAGGTAGGTATAAAAGAATATGACCAAGCTATTAAAAACTATAAAATTGGTTTAAAAAGGTTAGAGTCATCTAAAGTCATAGATGAAAAAACTAAGATATTTAATAGCTCAATAACTGTTACAAGTATAGCCAACACATATCTTCTTAAAAATCAAATAGATTCAGCTAAACTTATTTTAAATCATGGTATTAGTAAAAGTTATCACACAAACACAAAAAGTAGTGAACTAAGTTTTGATATTATTAAAGCTGAAATTTTAATTCTTGAAAATAAATTAGACCAAGCTTTAAAACAGTATGAAATTATTGAAAAGAAATCTAACATATTAGATCCCTCTAAAGGAATATTATATTATTATGATGGATATGCTAAATGCTTAGCTAAACTTGAAAAATATAATGAGGCAGCTGATTTAATGGAAAAAGGAATTCTTATTAGATTAAAAGAAGCAAAAGATTTTAGTTTATCTGAAGATTATAAACAATTAGCTAAGTATTATAAAGCCGCTGGTAATATTGAAAAATCTAATGCATATTTCGAAAAATACGTGTTAAGTCAAACCGCTTTAGAAAAAAATAAACGAGATGTAATTAAAGAGTTCCACGAAGGTGAATTACAGAGTTTAAATTCTCAAAAGGAACAACAACGAAAAATCACTTCTTTTTTAATTATTGGGGGTACAATGGTTATAGTTCTATTACTCTTATATTTATTCATCTTGTCAAAAAGAAAAAAGAAAAACACACAAAAATTTACCGAATTATTAAACAAAATTGAGTCTTTAGAACAACAACAAAACTTGGTTGATACTAAAGATAATATTCTTGATGAAAAGTCGACATCAGATATTAATAAAGAAACATTTGATGAAATTTTAGCCGGCTTACAAAAAATTGAAGAACAACACTATTATTTAAAGCAAGAGTGTAATTCTTATAATGTTGCAAAAAAAATTAAGACCAATACCTCTTATTTATCTAAAGTAATAAATGCTCATTATCAAAAGAATTTTAATACTTATATTAATGATTTAAGAATCAATTACGCAATTTTAAAGCTAAAAGAAGACTCAAGGTTTAGATCATATTCTATTCAATCTATTTCCGAAGATATCGGATATAAAAGCACTGATTCCTTTACAAAATATTTTAAAAGAAGAACTGGATTGTTACCATCAGTTTATATAAAAAAACTGAATTCTATTACCTAATAAATTCTTTAAAACTATCATTTCAAGCCCTAAATTTATAAATTTAGGGCTTGTGTTTTTTACAACCTTAGATAAATTTAAAAAACGCATCAATACCCTAAAAACAAACAACTTATATGTATTTTTAATTACCCTATTTTCTTAAAACTAGATATACTTTCCTTGTTATATAGCTTTTTAAATCAAATATTTGTTACAGAAATCAAACCAAGTCTAAATCAATTCAATTATGAACAAAACGACAAAAACTGTAGTAATTATATTCTTATTTCTTCTTCTTGGTGGATTGTTTGGATACACCGTAGGATCATCTATAAAAAGTATAGATAAATCTAAAAACATTACACAAGTACTAAAAGACAATTGTGATTGTAAAGAAGTAAATCAAATCATTTATGCAAAAGGGATTCAATATGGTTCCAATGGTTTAAGTACTGAAAAAGGAGAATATCAATTAGTGGACTGTAAATTTTTTTCTGTAAAAAAAGAAGCACAAAAAATTCAAGATTTATTATCATCTAAAATAAAAGGCTTTAATACAGTTGATTTATTAGAACTAGAATTTGTAAACGGAAATAGATCTGAAACTATTATTATTAAAAACGGAGAGATTCAATAAAAAGAAAAAATTATGATACCAATTGTTATTAAAGTAATTGTAGAAAGTATAGAGTTTATTATAAAAATATTATCATATATAATTTAAGTTAAGAAGACTTGAAACGTAAAATGTAATTTCATTCTATAGAAATAAAAAAATAGATTTCATATCACACTAAATCACCAACCATAATAATTTGAAAAAAGTAAAAACTATTCAATTATAGAAAAATATAACAAATAACTAAATCTTTATTAACCTGTCGATTTAAAAACTTATTATATATAAAAAGCATCTAGAAACTAGATGCTTTTTATAATTTAAGGGGGTAACAATTAATAAGGGGGTTATATTTTGTCTAAAACAAATATATGTTTTTTTTAATGAAAATAAAATTTTAACATAAAATTATTGCAAAAAACACCTATTTACTGAATTATTCTTATAAATATAGTTATTTAAACCCATTCCATTCATTTTCAAATTGACTTAAAAAGACTTCCATAAATTGATGTCTCTCTTCTGCAATTTCTTTTCCTGCTTTAGTATTCATTTTATCTTTTAACAGTAATAATTTTTCATAAAAGTGGTTAATTGTTGGAGTTGTAGAATTTTTATATTCTTCTTTAGTCATATTTAAGTTTGGTGGAATTTCTGGATTGTGCAATTCACGATTTTTAAAACCCCCATAGTTAAAACAACGAGCAATACCTATAGCTCCAATAGCATCTAATCTATCTGCATCCTGAATTACGTCTAACTCTGATGATTTAAATTTTTGCTCAAAATTCCCTCCTTTAAAGGAGATGTTTTTAATGATGTTCTCAACATGAACAATAATGTCTTCACTTACTTTTTCTTTCTCTAAAAACGCTCTTGCTTTTTTAGGGCCTACTGTTTCATCTCCATTATAAAATTTACTATCTGCAATATCATGCAATAATGCACCTAAAGAAACTACAAAAACATCTACATTTTCGTTCTTAGCTATTAACAAAGAGTTTTTATATACTCTTTCAACATGAAAATAATCATGACCTCCTTCAGCTCCTTTTAAAGTTCCTTTTACAAACTCAATGGTATTTTGTACAATCTGTTCTTTATTCATTTTTCAAAAATAAAAATCCTGTACTAATAAGCACAGGGTTTTAATATTATTTAAGTTTGTTATTAAACTATAACTGAAGTTTTAACTAAGTTATTGGCAACTAAATACTCAGCAATTTGAATAGTGTTTGTAGCCGCTCCTTTTCGTAAATTATCAGAAACAATAAACATATTCAAGGCATTTTCTCTTGATAAATCTCTACGGATTCTACCAACAAAAACATCATCTTTTCCTTCTGAGTAAAAAGGCATCGGATATTCATTATTTTCTGGATTATCTTGTACTGTTACCCCATCAGTTTTAGATAAAATATTGCGCACTTCTTCAACAGTAAAATGATTGTCAAATTCAATATTCACTGCCTCTGAATGACCACCAACTACAGGAATTCGAACACAAGTTGCAGTTATTGCAATACTAGGATCACTTAAAATTTTATGTGTTTCTCTCACTAGCTTTAATTCTTCTTTGGTATAACCTGCTTCTTCAAAAACATCACAATGCGGCAGTGCATTTTTATGAATTTGATATGGATATGCATTTTCTCCATCAACTCCATTAGCCTCGTTTTCTAACTGACGTACTGCTTTTACCCCGGTACCTGTAATAGATTGATAGGTAGAAATAACCAAGCGATTAACTCCATATTTTTTATGTAACGGAGCTAATGCCAATACCATTTGTATTGTTGAGCAATTAGGGTTTGCTATAATTTTATCATCTTCGGTTAATTCTGAAGCATTAATCTCTGGAACAATTAATTTTTTAGACGGATCCATTCTCCAAGCAGAAGAATTATCAATAACTGTTGTTCCAATTGCTGCAAATTTAGGAGCCCATTCTAACGAGGTATTTCCTCCTGCTGAAAACAAAGCTACATCTGGCTTCATTTCAACTGCTGTTTCTAAACCTACAATCGTATAATTGGTTCCTTTAAATTCAATTTGATTTCCTACCGAACGTGCTGATGCCACAGGAATTAATTCTGTTACAGGAAAATTACGTTCTGCTAATATTTGTAACATTACATTACCTACCATACCGGTAGCGCCTACAACTGCTAATCTCATTTTGTGTGTTGTTTTATATTGAAGTACAAAGGTTTAAAAAAATCGAATTAGTTGTATCTCTTTTTATTAAAATTTTTAGTTAAAGTTGAAAAAACATCACATTTAATGTAAAAAGTAATATTTTAAACACTAAAAATCAAAAAAATAGTACATTTGCATCGATTTTAAAAAATCGCAACATATTTTGTTTAACTAAAAAAGTATAGCATGCAACTGTACAACAAGTTAAGCGCTGAAGAACGCGCTAAATTAATAGACGAAGCGGGAAAAGACCGTTTAACCATCTCTTTCTATCAATATTTCAAGATAGAAAATCCAACTTTATTTAGAAATAAATTATTCCTTGAATGGGATGCTTTAGATGTTTTAGGAAGAACTTATGTTTCTTACGAAGGTATCAATGCTCAAATCTCAGTTCCTTCTGAAAATTTCTTAGCTCTAAAAGATCAATTAGATGCTATTTCATTTTTAAAAGATATTCGATTAAATGTAGCTGTTGAGCAAGACAATAAATCTTTTCTAAAATTAAAAGTTAAGGTTCGTAATAAAATTGTTGCTGATGGTTTAAATGACAACACGTTTGATGTAACCGATAAAGGAGTGCATTTAAATGCAAAAGAATTTAATGAAATGTTAGCGAACCCAAATACGGTATGTGTTGATATGCGTAATCATTACGAAAGTGAAATAGGTCATTTTGATGGAGCTGTAACACCAGATGTTGATACATTTCGTGATTCTTTAGATATTATTGAAGAAGATTTAAAAGATCATAAAGAAGACAAAAACTTATTGATGTATTGTACTGGAGGAATTCGCTGTGAAAAAGCTTCTGCCTACTACAAACACAAAGGTTTTAAAAATGTTTTTCAATTAGAAGGAGGAATTATAGAATATACTCGTCAAGTAAAATCTGAAGGAATTGAAAATAAGTTTATTGGTAAGAACTTTGTATTTGATCACCGAAGAGCTGAACGAATTACTGATGATGTAATTTCTAACTGCCATCAATGTGGAAAAGCCTGTGATGAACATACTAATTGTGCAAATGAAGGTTGCCATTTATTATTTATCCAATGTGATGAATGTTCAGAAAAAATGGAAAATACTTGTTCTACTGAATGCCAAGAAATAATTCAATTACCTTTCGAAGAACAAAAAGCTTTACGCAAAGGAACACATGCAAGTAATAAGATCTTTAAAAAAGGTCGCTCAGAGAAATTAAAATTTAAAAATTAATTTTTTATTAAATATTTAAAAGCTCTCTTTCGAGAGCTTTTTTTTGTTTAAAAACTGTAATTTTAGCTAAAATCAATACTATATGTCTGGTGTAAAAAACTTAGAAATTCTTATTAAAGAAATGAAACCTCGCTTGAATAATGGCGAATATATTTTCACAACTGTTAAACACTTAAAAAACATTAGTTCTGAAGATATTATTGGACAGTTCAAAGAAAAAGAAGGAATTACTTTAATTTTAGAACGTCAAAAAGCTGATCAACTAAAGCTTACTTATAATTTTATTGCTTCATGGATTACCTTAGAAATTCATTCTGCTCTAGATGCTATAGGATTAACTGCAGCTTTCTCTTCTGAACTTGCGAAACATACTATTAGCAGTAATGTTATTGCTGGTTTTTATCACGATCATATTTTTGTTGATAAAAAAGATGAGGATAAAGCGCTACAAGTTTTAATCAACTTGTCTAATAATTTTTAAAATTAAAATGGAATTACAACCACCATATCGTAAAATTATTCATGTTGATATGGATGCTTTTTATGCATCGGTTGAGCAATTAGACAATCCTGATTTAATTGGTAAAGCTGTTGCTGTTGGTGGAAGTGAAGTTAGAGGAGTTGTGTCAGCCGCGAGCTATGAAGCTCGTAAATTTGGTGTACGATCGGCAATGAGTGGTGTTTTAGCTAAAAAAAAATGTCCTCATCTGATTTTTGTTCCACCTAGATATGATCGTTACAAAGAGATTTCATCAAAAATTAGAAAGATATTTTATGATTATACTGATTTGGTAGAGCCATTATCTTTAGATGAAGCTTATTTAGATGTAACTGAGAATAAAAAAGGAAATGCTTCAGCAAGCATGATTGCCCAAGAAATCCGTCAACGTATTTGGGATGAATTAGAATTAAGAGCATCTGCAGGAATATCTATTAATAAATTTATTGCAAAAGTAGCATCGGACATTAATAAACCTAATGGACAAAAAACCATAAACCCAGAAGATGTTATCCCTTTTTTAGAAGAACTTCCTGTGAACAAATTTTATGGTATTGGTAAAGTAACTGCTGCTAAAATGCACAACTTAGGTATCTTTGTTGGATTAGATTTAAAGAAAAAGTCTTTAGAAGAGCTTTCTATTTTATTTGGAAAATCGGGAGTCCATTATTTTAATATTGTTAGAGGAATTCACAACAGCAAAGTAAAACCAAATCGAGTTCGTAAATCTATTGCTGCCGAACGTACTTTTAATGAAAATTTATCTTCAGAAGTTTTTATGTTAGATCGATTAGATAAAATTGCTGAAGAACTTGAGCGAAGAATGAAAAAATCTAACACGAAAGGTAAAACTATTACCCTAAAGATTAAATACAGTGATTTTACGCAACAAACTCGAAGTAAAACAACCAATCACTATATCCAATTAAAAAAAGAGTTCTACCCTGTTGTTAAAGAATTATTATATCAAGAAAAACTTAAAAACTCAGTCCGTTTATTAGGAATTTCTTTTAGTAATTTAAATACTGAAAAAAAAGATCCTATCTGGGTGCAATTAAAATTCGATTTTTAAACTATTGGAAGTTTTAGAGAAACTTTCGTCCCGTTTGAATTTCCTTTTTCATCAACTAAATCTGTGTAGATTAAAGAATATTTATTTATAAATTCATTTGAGAAATTCTTTAATCTTTCTTTTGTTAAATCTATTCCTATTGATTTCCTATTTAAAGATTTACTACTTTTAATCTTAAGAGCAGCGTCTCTACCTATACCGTTATCAACTATGTTTATCTCTATAAAATCGTTTGATATTTTTTCTACAGATAGGCTAACTTTTTTATCTCCTTTTTTTGATGATAATCCATGCCAAATTGAATTTTCAAGAAAAGGCTGTAGTACTAATGGTGGAATTTTAATTCTTTCTAAATTTAAATTATCTCCTATCTTTTCAGTATAACTAATTTCATTAGAAAAACGAATGTTTTCAATACTCATGTAAAGATTCATTGTTTTTAACTCTTCAGAAAGAGGTACTTCTTTTACAGTAGTAGATTCAAGAATATTACGAATTAATTTAGAAAATTTATTTAAATAATAAACTGCATTTTTTTGTTCGTTATTTATAATATAAAGCTTAATTGAATTTAAAGCATTAAAAACAAAATGCGGATTCATTTGAATTCTAAGCGCTTCTTGCTCTAATAATAGAATTTGCTTATCATTTTTTAATAACCGTTGCCTGTAAATTGAATATAATAGCACGCCAAATAAAGCGATAGAAACTAAAGAAATAATTAAAATATTTCGATTTCTTAATAATTTAAGGTTTGCAATTTCGTTTTGCTCAGCTAAGCTTTTAATTTTATTATTTTTAACTACATTATCATACCTGCTAATTAAACTATTTACGTAACGAATATTTTTAACATTAAATGTTTTCCTTTCAACTTCAATAGATTTTTGATAAAACTCTAATGATTCTTTATATTTTTTTTCCTTTTTATTTAATTCAGATAAATGGTCGTATGATAGCACTAAGCTAGAAGGTATATTATTATCTACTCCAATTTTAAGAGCCTTTTCTAAATATACTCTAGATTCTTTTAATTTATCCAACTTTAAAAGTACCCATCCTAAAGTATTATAAACTTCTGATAAATAATACCTATTACCTATTTCTTCTGCTGATTTAACAACCTCCGTAATATATTTATATGCTTCATTATACTTACTTTGCTTAATTAAAATATCACTAATACTATTATGACATATTACTTTACCTAACTTATCATTATTTAACGTATTATATTCTAATGATTTTTGATAGTTTTCTAATGCTAAGTCTAAGTCACCAATATTCTTGTGAGCATACCCAATGTTCTGATGGTTAATCGCTAGTCCTCTACGGTCATCTAATTCTTTTTGAAGTGCAATCGATTCATCAAACTTTTCTAACGCTTTTTCATATTGCTTTAAAGTCAAGTATATATTACCAATACTATTAATTGTAATACTATTACTAATCTTAATATCATTACTAGGATTCTCTATTTTTAAAATAATATCTAACGCCGATTGGTGATAATTTAAAGCATTCCTAATTTTATCTTGCCTTCGACAAACAACTCCCAATTGATTTAAAGTTATAATCTCTGCTTCTATACTTTTTATGTTCTTAGATAAATCTAAGGCTTCTTTATATCTTTCTATTGCTTTATTATATTCTGTTACTTTTCTATGGGCACGTCCTTGAACATTTCTTGCAAATATTTCCCCAATTACATATTTACTCTTTTGACTTTCATTTAAAAAAAAATCGATTTGTTCATCTGTAAAACGAACTCTTTTAAAATGTTTTTGGAGCTTAAAATAATTAGGTTCTTGTTTTTCAATTGCAACAGCTATTAAACTATCTACATTCTTTTTTTGAGAAAAGCTTAAGGTTGAAATTAAAAAAAGTAATATACTGGTGTAGATGAATTTCATTTTAAAATTTTTCTAAGAAATCTGATTTTCTTTGGCGTGATACAGGTATTTTGTGATTATCTTCTAAAACCACATATCCATCTGATTTTAAAAACTCCTTAATCTTATTTAAGTTTATTACAAATGAATTATGGATTCTAAAAAAATGTTCATCTGGCAGCAATTCATTAATTTCTTTTAATTTTTTAGTAACAACAATTTTTTTATTTAGTGTAGTATGAATTGAGCAGTAGTTTCCGTCAGACTCTACAAACAAAATTTCAGATTCTTTTAAAAAGATAAGTTTTCCATCTGTGTTAATGGTTATTTTTCTTCTATTAAATTTTTGAGTAAAGCTTGATAGTATTTTTTCAAATTTTTCACTACTATTATTCTTTATATGATGATCTTTAATTCTGCTAATTGTAGCTTCTAGGTCATCTGTATCAATTGGCTTTAACAAATAATCTATCGCTTCATTTTTTAAAGCTTTAATTGCATACTCATTATATGCTGTAGTTATAACTACTGCAAAATCCCTTTTATTTAGTTTTTCTAATAATTGAAAACCATCCATCGTTGGCATTTCAATATCTAAAAAAAGGCAATCAATTAAACTTTCATTAATATATTTAATAGCTTTATCTGCTTCTGTAAAAGTGTTTATGATTTCGATATCATTGTTAAAATTTGATAATTCCCAAGAAAGACTTTGTATAGCTTTTGGTTCATCATCAACAATAATTGCTCTTAACATATTTTAGGGATTTTTACCAAATGTAACTGATATATATGTAAAACTAAAATGGTTAATGTGAGTTTTCAATCAAAATAAAGCACTCTTTCTACTTAAAAAAAAACAAAAAACTACCAACTACACAAAAAACAGTACCATTTACACAAAAGTGTCTTTTAAAAATATATTTTAAACCCATATTTGTAGTATAATACACAAGGGGATCATATTGATAAATTGGGGGATTAATCAATAATGACAAAATTTAAAAGACATCGTTATATAACGATGTCTTTTTATTTATAATAAAATTACTTCTACTCTTTAATTTACCATTTATACAAAAAATACTACCAACTATACATAACCATTTTTACCGAGTCTTTATTTATTACATATTTGTACCCTAATACACAAGGGGATCATATTGATGAATTGGGGGATTAATCAATAATGACAAAATCAAAAAAAGCATTACGTAACGTAATGCTTTTTTTATGCAACAATTTAAATTAAAAACTTTTTGATATACAAAAAAACTCAAACGTTAAACGTTTGAGCTTTTAATTTATCTAATCAATTAGTTTCTTAAGCCTCGAATGGAGTTACTGAAACGTATGATTTGTTGTCTCTTTTCTTTCTGAATTCAACTACACCATCAACTTTAGCATGTAAAGTATGATCTTTTCCCATGTAAACATTTTCACCTGGGTTGTGAGTTGTTCCTCTTTGACGAACGATAATGTTACCTGCAATTGCAGCTTGTCCTCCAAAAATCTTTACTCCTAGTCGTTTCGATTCTGATTCTCTACCATTCTTCGAACTACCGACACCTTTTTTATGAGCCATCTCTCTAAGTTTTTAAAGTTAATTATTTGCTTAACGCTTCAATTAATTCAGCTTTCTTTAAAGAAGTATATCCTTTAATACCAGCTTCTTTAGCTGCAGCTTTTAATTCTGCAACAGTCATTGAACTTAAATCAGTCCCTTCTGCTTTTGGTTCAGCTTTAGGAGCTTCTTTCTTAGCAGCTGCCTTTTCAGCACCTGAAACAGAAATTCCTTCAATTTGAATCTCAGTTAAATACTGTCTATGTCCATTTTTCTTTTTGTAACCTTTTCTTCTTTTCTTCTTAAAAACGATTACTTTATCACCTTTTAAGTGACCTAATACCTTTGCAGTTACTCCTGCACCTGCTATAGCTGGGGCGCCAATAGTTACGTTTCCTTTATCTTCAACAAGCATTACATTATCAAAAGTTACTTTTGATCCTTCTGCCTCTTGTAAACGGTGTACGTATACTTTTTGGTCTTTTGCTACTTTAAATTGCTGCCCTGCTATCTCTACGATTGCGTACATACTTTTTGTTTTGCGTTATACTTTATACACTTTCTTAGTGAAAATGCGGATGCAAATATACGAGTTTTTCAACAACAAACAACCTACAGTTCAGAAAATTACTTATCCTCCCGTAAATTTAAATATTTTTTTTACTCTTAAACGTAACGAAAGAGTTAATTTCACGTCAGATAGGTCAAAATCAGTTAAAAACTAAAAAATTTATTAATGAAAAAAAGTGTTTTATCTCTTGCTTCAGCTATGTTATTTGCATTTTCTGCAAATGCACAAAAAGTTGAGTTTGAAGAATACGATTTAAGCAATGGGATGCATGTTATTTTGCATCAAGACAATTCAGCTCCTGTAGTTACTGTTGGAGTAATGTATCATGTTGGTTCGAAAGATGAAGTTGAAGGAAAAACAGGAATGGCGCATTTTTATGAGCATTTATTATTTACTGGAACTAAAAATATTGGTAGAGGTGAATGGAGTAAAATTGTAGCTGCTAACGGTGGAGCAGGTAATGCAAACACAACTTGGGATAGAACTTACTATTACGAAACCTTTCCTTCAAATAATTTAGAATTAGGATTATGGATGGAGTCTGAACGTTTATTACACCCTACCATCGACCAAAAAGCAGTAGACACTCAAAACGAAGTAGTTAAAGAGGAAAAGCGTCAACGTATGGATAATGCTCCTTATGGAAAAATTATTTATGGTGATGTATACCGTCATATCTTTGACAAGCACAACTATAAAAACTCTTTAATAGGTTCTATGAAAGATTTGGATGGTGCTACTTTAGAGGAATTTAAAGCTTTTTACAACAAATGGTATATGCCAAACAATGCTGTTTTAGTTATTGCCGGTGATTTTGAGGTAAAAAACACCAAGAAGTTAATCAAAGATTATTTCCAATCAATTCCTGCCAGAACACTTCCTAAACGTGAAACCACTATTGAGCCAGAAAGAACTAAAGAAAAAAGAGTAAAAGAATATGATTCTAATATTCAATTACCAGCTATTTTATTAGCTCACAAAACACCTGCAATGAAAGAACGCGATGCTAAGGTATTAGACGTAATTTCAACTATTTTAAGTAACGGAAAAAGCTCTAGATTATACAAAAAGTTAGTAGACGATAAGAAAAAGGCTTTACAGGTTTTTTCTTTTGCTAGAAACTTAGAAGATTATAGTGTTTATAATATTGGAGCTATTCCTTTAGGCAAAACATCATTAGAAGATTTAATTAAAGAAATGGATGAAGAAATTTTAAAGCTTCAAACCGAGTTAATTTCTGATAAAGACTTACAAAAAGTTCGTAACAAATTCGAAAATAATTTTGTTGCTTCTAATTCTAATGTACAAGGTATTGCTAATTCTTTAGCTAGAAACTACATGTTAATAGGAAACACTAATAACATTAATAAAGAATTAGAAATCGTAAATTCTATTACTAAAGAAGAAATTAGAGCGGTAGCTAAAAAGTATTTAGCAAAAGACCGAAGAATCGTAATTGAATATTTACCAGAATCAAAAAAGAAATAATCATCTAAACTGAATTTAATGAAAACGAAAATATTATCAATCGTTACAATATTATTTCTATCATTTACTGTTTCAGCACAGATTGATAGAACAAAACAACCTAAACCAGGACCTGCTCCTAAAATAAACTTAGGAACTCCTGAAAAATTTACTTTAAAAAACGGATTACAAGTTTTAGTTGTTGAAAATCATAAATTACCTAGAGTAACAGCTACTTTATCTATCGACAATCCACCAATGTCTTTTGGTAACAAAAAAGGAGTTGAAAATCTATTAAGTGGTATGTTAGGTACTGGTTCTAAAAATACTCCTAAAGCAAAATTTGATCAAGAAGTTGATTTCTTAGGTGCTAACATTTCTTTTTGGAATGAAGGTGCAAGAGCTAGCTCATTATCAAAGTACTTTCCTAAAGTTTTAGGTTTGATGGCTGATGCTGCTTTTAATCCTGTTTTTGAACAAGGTGAGTTTGATAAACAAATGAAACAATCTCTTGACGGAATAAAAAGTAATGCTAAAAATGTACAAGCTATTGCTAGAAGAGTAGAAAACGCTCTTACTTATGGTAAAAACCATCCTTATGGTGAGTTTACTTCTGAAGAAACTTTAAAAAATGTAACATTACAAGACGTAAAAGACCTGTATAACAAAACTTACAAGCCAAATAATGCCTATTTAGTTATTATCGGTGATGTAAATTTTAAAGAGGTTAAAACTCAAGTTGAATCTTTATTTGGTAACTGGGCTAAAGGAAACTTAGTTGCTCAAACATTACCTAAAGTAGAAAATCCTACAACTACAGAAATCGACTTTATTAATATGCCTAATGCTGTTCAATCTGAATTAGCAGTTATAAATGCTGTTGATTTAAAAATGGGTGATAAAGATTATTATGCAGCTTTATTAGCCAACCAAATTCTTGGTGGTGGTGGTACTGGTAGATTGTATAAAAATTTACGTGAAGATAAAGGGTACACATATGGTGCTTATTCTGGTATTGGAGCTGATAGATACGCTTCAAGATTCAAAACTTCTGCATCAGTAAGAAACATGGTTACTGATAGTGCTATGGTAGAGGCAATGAAAGAAATCAACAAATTACGCTACAAAAAAGCAACGCAAGAAGAATTAGATATTGCAAAAGCTAAATACATTGGTAGTTTCGTAAGAAATGTTGAAAAACCAAGAACAGTAGCTAACTACGCTTTAGACATTTTAACTAATAAATTATCTAAAGATTACTACAAGAACTATCTTAAAAACATTAATGCAGTTACTTTAGAAGATGTTCAAAATGCAGCTCTTAAATATTTTAGAGGAGATAAAGCTCGTATTATTATTACTGGTAAAGGAATTGATGTTTTAAAGAACTTAGAAAAAACAGCTGATTATAAAATCAACTATTTTGATACAAAAGGTAATCCTACAACTAAGCCAGAAATGAGCTTGCCTATTCCTGCTGGAACTACTGCGTCAACAGTAGTTGATAACTATTTTAAAGCTATTGGAGGTAAAGATAAAGTAACTGCTGTAAAATCGGTAATGATTTCTTCTGACGCCAAAGTGCAAGGAATGCAATTAAATTTAGTTCAAAAAAACGCAGCACCTAATAAATCTTTAGTATTAGTTTCTATGGCAGGAAATGTAATGCAAAAGATGGTTTTTGACGGAACTAAAGGCTATCAAGAAGCACGAGGTCAGAAAAAAGAAGTAACTGGTAAAGAATTAGAGGAAGCTAAAAAACAAGCTGCTCCTTTTACCGATTTAGCCTATAAAGAAGGTAAGCTAGAAAGAATTGAACCTGTTGATGGAAAAAATGCTTACGTAATTAAGCATGGTAAATCTGAGATATTTTACGACATAACTTCTGGATTAAAAATAAAAGAAGTAAAAACCGTTAAAGGACCTCAAGGAGAAATGAAAGTTCCTACTTTATATTCTGACTATAAAGAAGTGAACGGGGTTAAATTTCCTCATAAAATGTCTCAAAAAATGGGACCTATGAATTTAGAATTCATTGTAAAAAAAATAAAAGTAAACGAAGGTGTATCTGATGCTGATTTTCAGTAGATAAAATATCTTTTCAAATTACTAAAGAGTCAAAGCATATGCTTTGGCTCTTTTTATTTTGCCTTATTCACCAACCAAACTCCAAATAAAATTACGCCACCTGCCAACAACTGTATAACACTTAACTTCTCTCCGTCAACAATCCCCCAAACAACTGCTACAATTGGGATTAAATAGGTTACAGAAGATGCAAAGATCGGTGAAGAAATATGTACCAAATCATTAAAAATCACCTTAGCGATTGCGGTTCCTAAAATCGATAAAATAATTATATACAATAATGCTGGTTTGGTTTCTGAATTCAATTCAAACTCAGTAAAAAACCCTGTATAACCTAAGATTATCAAAACAGGAATAATTATTAATAAAAAATGGCCAACAGTAATGGTAAGTCCATCTAAGTCATGTAAGTGTTTCTTTATAATATTTACGTTAAATGCATAACCGACTGAAGAGATAATTGGTAATAAAGCATACCAATAATTTTGATCAGGGTTTAAATCAGCTCCTTTAACAATTAAAACAAGTGTTCCTATTAAACCTACTAAAATTCCTGTAAACTGACTTTTCTTAAAAGTAAAACCAAATACTAAAGCTCCAATGATAAATGTATTAAATGGTGTTAGTGAATTTAAGATTGATGCTATTGAACTATCAATACCTTTAATAGCATAAGCGAACAAAAAAGCAGGAAAAAAAGTTCCTACTAAAGCACTTACGAGGACATGTTTCCAATGTCTTTTTTTTATTTTTTGTAGACTTTTATATCCAACGACAAGTATAAATATAGCAGCAAAAAAAGTTCGTAAAGCGGCTACTTGTATAGGTGATATACTTATCAATGCCTTTTTCATTAAAATAAAAGAGCTTCCCCAAACTAGCGAAAGCACTATTAAATACAACCATTTTCGTTGTTGAATACTCATTCTCAATCTATTTAAGTACAAAAGTCGGGTATTTCTATTTATAAATTTGATTTTATTAATAACTTTGCCAAATAACCCAATAAACAAAGATGATGAAAATTCAAAAAATAATATTCGCTTTAACTTTTGTAAGTTTTTTAGCTGTTGGTTGTAAAAATGACGCTAAAAAAGAGGAGTCTACTAAAGAACAAAAAACAGCAGTTGCTGCAAATGCAAAAGAACTTTCTTTAAACATTTCTGGAATGACTTGTGAGATAGGATGTGCTAAAAAAATTGCTTCAGATTTAAATAAAAAAGAAGGTGTTTTAGAAGCTAATGTTGTTTTTAAAGATAGCATTGCAACTATAAAATACGACTCTAACATTACAAATAAAGCAGATTTAATTGCTTTTGTTGAAGGTATTGGTAGCGGAGATATGTACAAAGCTACTGAAGGAGCTAAAAAAGAATGTACTGCTAAAACAGATGCTGAAAAAGAAGCATGTGCTAAGAAAAAAAATTGCTCTAAAACTGACACTGACAAGAAAGCTTGTGGAGACGATTGCAAAAAAGAATGTTGCACAAAAACAGATGCTGATAAAAAAGCATGTGCTGAAGATTGTGAAAAAGCTTGTTGTGCTGAAACAAAAAAAGCATAATTCACTATTAATATAAAAATGAAGCTCCTTATTTAAGGAGCTTTTTTTATGCGTTTATCCTATCTTTGTAAAAACTTTTCTTCTGATGAAAAAACACTTTCCTCTCATAGTAAAAATTGCATTAATTTCGGTTTATCTTATTTTTTTAGCAGGATCTGTAGTTCGTATGACAGGATCGGGAATGGGGTGTCCTGATTGGCCAAAATGCTTTGGTTATTATATCCCTCCAACATCCGAAGAGCAAATTACTTGGCAACCAAATACTGAGTATGAAGAAGGAATGATTATAGTTAAAGATGAAGCTTTATTTGTTGCTGAAAACGATTTAAAAACATCCGAAGAATTCAATTCTAATAATTGGACAAAATACACCAAACACAGCTATGCTAAATTCAATAAATTTCATACTTGGACAGAATATATCAATCGATTAAGTTCTGCTTTAGCTGGAATTCCGTTTTTGTTTTTAATTTTTGTTTCTACTAAGTTTTGGCGAGAAAAAAAGTTGATAACTCTCTTATCATTCGGAGCTTTCTTCTTAATGCTTTTTGAAGCTTGGTTAGGTAAAACAGTGGTTGATTCTAACTTAAAACCAACCATTATTACCATTCATATGGTAGCCGGTTTAGTTATTGTCGCTTTATTATTATGGTTATTATTTATAGTTTCAGATCATAAAAAAGCAGCTTATAAATTCAACTCATTGTTTAGTAAATTAGTCATTATATCGGCTGTTTTTTCGTTAATTCAAATTGCGATGGGTACCCAGGTTCGTCAATTTATTGATGAACAGGTAAAATTATTTGGTTTCGACAACAAACAATTTAGCTTACTAAAACCTAATTTTAAATTCTATTTTCATCGCTCTTTTACTATAGCAATAGTATTAATTAACCTTGGTATATTCTATTTAAACCAAGTTAAGAATTTAGGATATAAACTAGTAAACTGGATTGTTTTCTTAATTTTTTTAGAAACGATTACTGGTATTTCAATGTATTATGCTGAGTTCCCTTTAGGAACACAAGCGATACATTTACTTTCTGGAGCTATCTTATTTGGGCTGCAGTTTTATTTGTGGTTGCAGAGTAAAAAGACTGCAGTTACTTAATTTCTTTTTCCATACAATAAAAAGGATGTTTTCTTTCTGGAAAACTTACACTTCCTCGCAAGTGGTAGTTTCTATTTTTATAAAATTCAACTACTTTATTATTACTACTATAAGCATCTAATCTTATAGAAGTGTAATAATTTTCTTTTCCAAAGTTTTCTGCAAAATCCATCATTTTTTTAGCATAACCTTTTCTTTGATGTTTTGGAACGACAACAAGTCTATGTATAACCAAAATCTTAGAACTATTAAATTTCCAATTTATTGTTTGGTATTCAGTTTCTTGTTCTTCACTTATGTTAATTGCACCTATTATTTCCTTATTGTCTTTTAAAATAAAAAGAACCTCTTTTTTTAAATCCTCTTCAATTATTGATTTTGTTGGGTAATTATTTGTCCATTGATAAATTCCTATTCTTTCTAATTCGGTCTTAGCTTCTAAATAAATTTGAAATAGTTTATCTAAATCAGATAATTGTCCCTTTTCTATTCTTTGCTGATCTGTTTTTACCATTTCTGTTTCTATATCATAAATTATTAAACCTTCATTTTTAGTATCAAGTTGCGCCATTAATTGCCCTTTTTTATTCCATACTGCGCTTTTGCCAACAGTTAAAAAATTATCGCAAAAACCAATAGAATTGGACATTAAAATAGGTGTTTGAAATTCATTTGAAATTCCTGAAAAGTGCTTGTAAGCTCTTTCAATTCCTTTTTTAGATTTTGCTACACTTGCAATATAAATGTCAGCTCCTTTTTGTTGAGTCTTTAAAAAGTGTTCCTTTTGTAGAGTTTCATAACAAATACCAACAGCAATTTTATTTTCTTCTATGTTTATATATGTTTGTTTAGTTCCGCTAGTAAAATATGGCAATTCATCAGAATGTAAGATTTGCTTAGAATAAGTAATTCTTTCTTTATTTGGTTGAAAAATGAGCATACTTATGTTTACCCCATCATCAGAATTTATAGGCATTCCAATACCAATAGTGATATTATTGTTGTTTGAAAGTTTCTGAAAAGGATTAAAAATAGTATCCTCTTTATTTGTTGCTAGTTCTTTAGCCAAACTTGGCTCATAACTTGTAATAGATAATTCTGGAAATATAATTAAGTTAGCTCCTAATTTAATTGCTCGTTCAATAATCTCTATATGGTTTTTAATATTCTCTTGAATATTTCCTTTCAAAGATTTTATTTGTGCGACACAAATTTTCATAATGTGATTTTAATTATTCCACTCCAAAGTTTCCATCATTTGAATCATATCTTTTTTAATGTATTCAACTGCTGGTAAAATAGAATCATAATTAGGTTTGGTGTAAAAAAACAATGAACCTTTTAAAAAATGCTTAGAACTATCGGTAACATGAAACTGTATTTGTGAAGCTGCATTACCAGATATCTCACACATTTTTCCATATACTTTTCTGTCATCATTTTTAAAATCTCTCCATGAAATATGATCCGCTTTTACGGTATGTTCTAGTACTAATTTCTCTGCCTCAATTAACAACTCACGTAAATTATTGTTTATAGGTCGATACGTAATATCAACCGAAGCTTTTAATTTAGGGTACTGAATTTTTAACCAGTTTTTTGGTAAGCTTTTTATCGATGTGTTTTTAGCAACATCAAAACGATAGGGTCTGCTTTCATTTAACTTATTATACCCTAACTCTGGATATTCTAAACTTAAATATCCTTTTGGTTTTGGTAAGGTTTCTTCACCACAACTTATTAATAACATTGCTGATATCAGCAATAAAAATTTACGCATTTCGTGTTGCTTTTACTTGTTTTATACGCTTTTTATCTAACGCTTCAATAATAAACGTATAATTACTAAAGTTTATTTTCTCTCCTTTTTTCGGAAACTTCCCCGATACTTCTAAAATAAAACCAGCTAAGGTTTCACTTTCTCCTTTAGCATCTTCAAATTTCTCTTCGTCGTCATCTTCTAAAACACGACAAAAATCTTTAATTGTTATTTTTCCTTCAAAAATATAATTGTTTTCATCTAGCTTAGAATAGGTTAAATCATCATCATCAAACTCATCATTTATATCGCCTACAATTTCTTCAATAACATCCTCTAAAGTTACAATTCCGCTTGTCCCACCATATTCATCAACCACAATTGCCAAGTGCTTTTTCTTTTCCTGAAATTCACTTAACAAATCATCTAACTTTTTGTTTTCAGGTACAAAAAATGGTTCTCTTAATAAGTTTTGCCATTTATATGTTTTCTTACCCAAATGCTCTAATAAATCTTTCGCATATAAAACACCAATGATATTATCGATATTTTCATGATATACAGGGTTTCTAGAATATCCGTTTTTAAGAATTGTTTTTAAAACCTCATCGTAATTTGTACCATCTGCTATCGCACAAACATCTGTTCGAGGTTTCATGATTTGCACTGTTTCGGTATTTCCGAAATTTACAATTCCTTCTAAAATTTTTTGCTCTTCTTTAGTTGTAGCATTCTCAGAAGTAAGCTCTAAAGCTTGTGATAAACGCTCTACTGATAAATTACCGTTTTTACTCCCTAATCTGTTTTCAACAACACTTGTTAGTTTAATTAACGGAGTACTTAGCGGTGTTAAAATTGTATTTAAAACCTGAATTGGTTTTGCCATAAGACCAGCAAACTGAACCGGTTTTCTGCTAGCGTATACTTTTGGTAACACTTCACCAAATAATAGAATTAAAAAAGTAACAACAACAACTTCAACAAAGAATTTCACCCCACCCGATAACCCTTTAAAAAACACTTCCCCTAATGAAGCAAAAAGTAATACAATAAGAATATTAATAAAGTTATTTGTGATTAAAATAGTACCTAATAATTTCTTCGGACTTTCAAGAAGCTTAACAACTGTACTCTTACCCTTTGATGCTGATGAAAGTTCATCTAGCTTTGTTTGTGATATCGAAAAAAAAGCAACTTCGGTTCCTGAAACCAATGCAGAACATATTAATAACACAAGCAGTAGTATGCAATTAGCACTTGTTATCCAATCTATACTTGATATTAAAAAAAATAATGGTTCGGGTTCTGGATCCAATTTTTAAAATTTAATTAAACTAAAATGGTAAATCATCATCCTCTTTTGGAGCAATATTTGGCGCTGCTGTATTCGGACTTTCCTGAACAGGATTTGTACTAGAAGGTGCCTGATTCAATTCTTTTTTGGTTGATAAAAACGTCATTTCTTGTACCTGTATTTCGGTAGTATAACGTTTTTGACCATCCACCTCGTATTGACGGGTTTTAATTCTTCCTTCGCAATACACCTTATCTCCTTTCACTAAGTACTTTTCACAAATTTCAGCCAGTTTATTACGCACTACAATATTATGCCATTCTACATTGGTAACCTTTTCTCCTGTTTGACGATTCGTATACGTTTCGTTTGTAGCTATAGGAAAACGCCCAACAGAGTTACCTCCTTCAAAATAATGCATTTTCACCTCATCACCCAGATGCCCTATTAAAATAACTTTGTTAATCGTTCCTGCCATAGCTTATTGAATTTGTATTGAATCAAATATACAAAATTTAGGAATTCGTGTTTAAAAATTGATTCAAAAAATTATCTATTAAAGTAGGTACTGGATATTGTTTAACATCTTTCCAAGAAATTGTTTTTGTAGCAGTTTTAGAAGTTTTTACAATCCAAAACTTAGTATATAAATGTTGATGAGAAAGTTTATGAACAACATCTTTAGTATTGAATAAAGACAAAGTTGTTTCACTAGGAAAAAGATTTACAAAATCTTCCTTAGTAACTAATTCTCCTTCTGAAATTGGTTGTTGAGTTTCAATTAACGGGAATTGATATAACCCTTGCCAAATTCCTTTACCAATTCTTTCTTCTAGTATTGTTTGTTTATCATCAGTAACAACTACTAAAAAATTAAAATATCTTTTCTTGATTTTTATTTTTTTCTCTTTAACAGGAAGTTCTTTTATCAGCTTCTTTTCTAAAGCGACGCAACTATCTGCAAACGGACAAGTATCACACAACGGGTTCTGAGGTTTGCAATGCAATGCACCAAAATCCATAATTGCTTGATTATAGGTTCCTGGTTGAGAACTATCAATTAATGTTTGTGCTAACTCTTTAAACTCTTTAACACCTTGCGTTGAATTAATCGGAGTTTTAATTCCGAAATAACGCGATAATACTCGGTATACATTTCCATCTACTACAGCAACAGGCTCATCAAAACAAACCGAGGCAATCGCCGAGGCTGTATAATCACCAATCCCTTTTAATTTTAATAACTCTTTATAGTTGTTAGGAAAAACTCCATTAAGCTCATCAGCTACATATTTAGCGGTAAAATGTAGATTTCTCGCTCGGGAATAATAACCTAGACCTTGCCACAATTTTAACACAGTACTTTCATCAGATTTTGCCAAATCAAACACCGTTTTATAAGCTTCTGTAAACTTGATAAAATAAGGTAAACCTTGCGCTACACGTGTTTGTTGTAACATAATTTCGCTTAACCAAACCAAGTAAGGGTCTTTAGTTTTACGCCAAGGCAAATCTCTTTTATTATTTAAATACCAGTAAATTAGTTGGTTAGCAAAAATCATTTATGTAAATTGAGCTAGCGAAAATACTGCATTTTATTTAGATATTTTTATTCTTATTATTTTCGGAATAGATTAATTATCATATATTTGCACCCTCATTTTTAAAAATAAATTCAAAATATATATAGAATGACAAAAGCAGATATCGTATCTAAGATTTCAGATAAGAGCGGAATTGAAAAAGCAGATGTTTTAGCAACAGTTGAAGCATTTATGGACGAGGTGAAAGATGCATTAGAGAGTGGAGATAATGTATATTTAAGAGGTTTTGGTAGCTTTATTATCAAAACTAGAGCAGAAAAAACTGGTAGAAACATTTCTAAAAACACTACCATTAAAATACCTGCACACAACATCCCAGCTTTTAAACCTTCGAAGGTTTTTACAGAAGGTGTTAAAACAAAAGTATCTGTAAAGTAATTAAAGTATTAACCAAAAATCTTTACCAAAAAAGATTTTATAAAACATTTTAACTATGCCAAGTGGTAAGAAAAGAAAGAGAGCAAAGATCTCTACGCACAAAAGAAAGAAAAGAGCAAGAGCAAATCGCCATAAGAAAAAGTAAGCTAACGCTTACTTTTTCGTTGCTTTTATAGCACACGTTCATTGAAATTAAGGTTTGAACACCTTAAAACGGTATAAAAATTATACCTGTTTACAAATTTAACCCGTCCTCGTAAATTTTACGTTGGCACAAAACCATATTCAGAATGAAAACAGAATTAATAATTCGTTCAAATTCTTCTGATATTGATTTCGCCTTACTAAGAGATGGTAGACTTATTGAGTTAAATAAAGAAACAAGCGACAACAAATTTTCGGTCGGAGATATTTTTCTAGCTAAGATAGGAAAAGTAATGACTGGCTTAAATGCCGCTTTTGTAAATGTTGGATATCCTAAAGATGGTTTTTTACACTATCATGATTTAGGACCACAAGTACAATCTTTAAACAAATTCATTAAGAAAGTAAGCACAGGTAATTATAAAGAATTCACTTTAAAAAATTTCCGTTCTGAGAATGATATTAATAAGGACGGAAAAATTAACGATGTACTAAAATCAGGTCAAAATTTATTAGTACAAATTGTAAAAGAACCTATATCTACCAAAGGTCCGCGTATTAGCTCGGAACTATCAATAGCTGGTAGATTTTTAGTTTTAGTTCCTTTTTCGAACAGAGTATCGGTATCGCAAAAAATTGCAGATCCGAAAGAAAAAGAACGATTAAAAAAATTAGCAAAAAGCATTAAACCAAAAGGGTTTGGGCTTATTTTACGTACTGTTGCCGAAGGAAAAAAGGTAGCAGAACTAGATAAAGATTTACAAAACTCATTAGATCGTTGGGAAACATTATGCAACAGTATTGCAAACCAAAATACCCCAACAAAAATATTAGGTGAGTTAAACAGAGCATCTTCAATTTTAAGAGATGTGATGAACGATTCTTTTACAAGCATTATAACAAACGATGAAACTTTGAAAGTAGAAATTAAAGATTATTTACAAGAGATATATCCTGAAAAGGAAAACATTGTAAAGCTGCATAAATCTGACACTCCTATTTTTGAAAAATACGGTATTGAACGTCAGATAAAAACATCGTTTGGTAAAACAGTTTCTATGAGCAAAGGTGCATATTTAGTTATTGAGCACACCGAAGCATTACATGTTATAGATGTTAACAGTGGTAATCGCTCTAACAAGGCTTTAAGCCAAGAAGAAACTGCATTAGAAGTCAATTTAATAGCCGCTACAGAAGTAGCTCGTCAATTACAATTACGAGATATGGGTGGTATTATAGTGGTTGACTTTATTGATATGAAAACTTCTGAAAACAGACAAAAATTATATCAACATTTAAAAGACGCCATGTCTTTAGATCGTACTAAGCATAAAATTTTACCTCCGAGTAAATTTGGTTTAGTACAAATAACAAGACAACGTGTACGACCTGAGTTAGAAATAAAAACACGTGAACCAAACCCTAATAAAAACGGAGAGGTTGAAGCACCAATTATTTTAATAGATAAAATAGAGGCTGAATTAGAACGCCTTATTAACAACGATAAAAACTATAAAGAGATTACATTAAATGTACATCCTTTTATCGCTGCCTATTTAACTAAAGGTGTAAACTCAATTCGTTTTAAATGGTTTGTACAACACAAAAAGTGGATTAAAATATTACCTAGAGATGCTTACCAATACTTACAATATAAATTCTTTTTAAAAAAGAAGAAAACAGTTAAGTAGGGCAATCTTATTATGAAATAAAAAACCCGTATCAAATGATACGGGTTTTTTTATACCTAAAACCAAAAGCCTAAATTAAATAACCAGTATTTTTCTGAGTGATCTGGAGACCAACTATACTTTAATTCTACTGGACCTAAAAAAGTTTCGACACTATAACCAATGGCATATCCTGATTTGGTATTTTTAAATAAACTTCCTTCTTCAAATACATCTTCTTCTGCTCGTGCGTAATTTGCTATAAGAGTTGCATAATGCTTATCAAAAATTTGATATCTGAAATTAAATTCTGATTTTAAAAACGATTGATTATTCAAAGCTCCTGTATCATATCCATAAAAAGGCACGAAATTATTAATGTAATTTTGGTTGTATCCTCCTAAACGATAATCAAACATCTGTGACGCTTTTTTACCCAAAGTGTATCCAGCTTCCGATGTGTATTGAAAAGTTAATTTATCATAAAAAGTAGTTGTAAAACCTAACTTGCCTCCTATTTGGGAGAATTGATGAAATTCTTCGCTTCCTTGCGCTAAATTAGATAACTCATTATTTCTATCAGACCAAACAAACCATTTAAAACCTATATCTGCGTAAAAACCTTCTGTTGGAAACATTTCTTTATTATAAGTGTCTAACTTTAAAAAAGAATAAAGATTTACATAATTACTATTATCAAAAAGTGTTTCTTGTCCGTTTGTTAAAATATTTTCTGAACTTACTTTTATATATTTCTGTTCTAATCCAAAACCTAAAGCAAACTTTTTATCCATCGTTGTTTGCAAGTAAAATGCATTGCTAAAATCAGCATATCTAATATTAATTAAATTACTATCAAACAAAAAGTCGCTATTAAAAACATTAAATCTTGATTTGAAACCGTAACTCGGCATCAATCCATTATCAATAAAATACTGAAAATCGTATCTTATTTTATCTCCAATACCTATATCTAAAGACAGTTCATCATTTTGAAAAAGTACTTTCTTGTGGTTGTAATTTAATAAAACTGCCGATTTATATAGCAAATCGTAATGCAAACCAAAACGTAAATAAGACTTAATCTTATCTTCTTTTACAACTAACTCTATCTTTTTTCCTGTAAAAAACTTTTCGAAATGATAATCAATTCTTTTAAAGTTCTTAGATGCTGTTAATGTGTTTATTTTTTTAGAGACATCATTATACGAAACACTATCACCTTGTCTTAATTGTAACTTACCAAGAATATAATTATCTGTATAATTTTTATTACCCTTAATAACAATTCTATCAACTAAAAACTTATCGTTTTTTAAGTTTAAAACGGGTCTCTTTTTTTTGTTCGGTTGAAGTTTAGCAATGCTATCGAAAACTACTTTAAATGTTTTTGCTGTTTTAACTCCTTCTGCTAAAATTTCATCTTTTTTATCGAAAGAGATTACACTATATTCAACAATATCTGGTCGAACATAAATGTTTAATAGTCGAATTTGTTCATCAGATTTTTTATACATCTGAAAATTTACAATCTGCATTAATAAGGATGCTACAGAAGCTAGTTCTTCTCTTTTTAACAACTGACCTTGCACACTAACGCCAATTATTAAATCCATTCCTTTTTGCTTCATTACATCTACAGGAAAGTTATTTACAACACCTCCGTCAACCATTAATTTCCTATCAATTTCAACAGGATTTAATAACGATGGAAAAGCTGCACTTGCTCTTAAGGCAAGGGGCAGTGAACCTCTTTCTAAAACTTCCTCTGCACCTGTCTCTATATTCGTAGCTACACAATAAAAAGGTACAGGTAATTTAGAAAAATTGTTGATTTCATCTACAGGAGCTAACAATTCGGTTAAAAAATTTAAAACGTTCTGTCCTTTTGACAAACCTAAAGGTAATCCTATATCTCCTTCTTTAATGGGTAATGTAACTGCGTATTTTTCTCCGTGTTCTTTTTGAAAAAGTGGTTTTTCTCTTCGTGGAATTTTATCTTGCAACACCTCCATAAAATCGGTGTCCTTAATAATTTTCTCAATTTGATTTGCTGAATAACCCGCCGAATACAAACCACCAATAATAGCACCCATACTCGTACCACCAACATAATCTATTTGAACTCCTGCTTTTTCTAATTCTTTTAAAACACCAATATGTGCAAATCCTTTTGCCCCACCACCACTTAAAACCAATCCTACTTTAGGTTGATTTTGCGCCAACAATAACGCTGGAAAAAACAATAGGATTAGTAATTTTTTCATTCTTTTTCTTTTTGGTAATATTGATATACTTTCTGGGCTCTAGACAACCCAACAACATCTTTTAATTCTTCTAAAGTAGCTTCTTTTATTCGTTTAGCCGATTTAAATTTACGCAATAAATTGGTTATAGTTTGTTTTCCTACATCTGGTATTTGTTCTAGCTCAGATTGTATGGCGCTTTTACTTCGCTTATTTCTATGAAAGGTAATTCCGAAACGGTGAGCTTCGTTACGTAAATATTGAATAATTTTTAAACTCTCCGACTTTTTATCCAAATACAATGGAACAGAATCTCCTGGGTAATAAATTTCTTCTAATCGCTTCGCAATTCCAATAATAGCAATTTTACCACGCAAGCCCAAAACATCTAAACTTTTTAATGCGGATGACAACTGCCCTTTTCCTCCATCAATTACAATTAATTGTGGTAATGATTGGTTTTCTTCTAACAACCGCTTGTAACGCCTAAAAACCACCTCTTCCATCGATGCAAAATCATCTGGACCTTCTACGGTTTTTATGTTATAATGACGATATTCTTTTTTGCTAGGTTTACCGTCTTTAAACACCACGCATGCAGCCACAGGATGTGTTCCTTGAATATTCGAATTATCAAAACACTCAATATGTCGTGGCTCAACACTCAATCGTAAATCTTTTTTCATTTGCCCCATAATACGCTTTACATGACGATCTGGGTCTACAATTTTAATTTGCTTAAACTGCTCCATACGATAATATTTCGCATTTCGTTCCGATAATTCTACAATACGTTTTTTATCTCCTAATTTAGGAACAGTCACCTTAATATTTTCGCCTAAATCAACTTTAAAAGGTGTATAAACTTCTCTAGATAAAGAATTAAATCGATTACGCGTTTCTACAATAAAAAGCTCTAGTAATTCTTTATCAGTTTCATCTAACTTCTTTTTTATTTCAGTGGTGTACGATTGAACAATTGATCCGTTCATCACCTTAAAAAAGTTCGCATACCCATGTGTTTCATCAGAAATAATAGAAAACACATCTACATTATTAATCGATGGATTTACAATAGTCGATTTTGCTTGATAGTTTTGTAAAGATGCTAATTTATCTTTGATGTTTTGAGCCTCTTCGAACTTCATTTCAGCAGCAAAATCAAACATCATTTGTTGTAAGCGCTCTAAACTTTCTTTAAAATTTCCTTTTATAATATTTCGTATCGCTCTAATATCTTCTAAGTAATTATCTTCATGTTGAAAACCTTCGCAAGGACCTTTACAATTTCCTAAATGATATTCTAAACAAACTTTGTACTTCCCTGCATCAATCTTTTCCTGGCTTAAATCGTAATTACAAGTACGTAACGGATATAGTTCTTTTATTAAATCTAAAAGCGCATGTACGGTTTTCATATTGGTATATGGCCCAAAATATTCCGAACCATCTTTAATTACTCTACGGGTAGAAAAAACTCGAGGAAAACGTTCTTTTTTTATACAAATCCACGGATATGATTTATCATCTTTTAATAAAATATTATAACGTGGTTTGTATTTTTTTATCAGATTATTCTCTAATAATAAAGCATCGGTTTCTGTATCAACAACCACATGCTCTATTCTAACGATTTTTTTGACTAAAATTCGAGTTTTACCATTCTCGTGATTCTTCGTGAAATAGGATGAAACTCGTTTTTTTAAATTCTTTGCTTTACCAATGTAAATAATTACATCTTCCTTATCAAAATATTGATAAACACCTGGTGAGTTAGGTAATGTTTTTATTTGAAGTTCTAATGGAGTTGGCATACAACGAAAATACAATTTTATACAGATATTTAAACGGCTATACTTACTTTTACATCAATATTTATTTAACAACGAATGCAGGAGCCAATTCAATTTTATAACGAAGAAATAAATCAGCTAAACACAAAGCTTAGTACACTTAAAAAGCAACTATTAACAACTCGTATGTTACGCCTTTTAGCTTTTCTAGCTATTGCTTTTGCTACATACTTAGCTTTTACAAAGTCAACATTTTTCTTTATTTGTAGTTTACTAAGTATTATTGCTTTTGTATTTTTAATACTAAAACACGCTTATCTAAAAAAACAGAAAAAACTTACCGAAATTAAACTTCGCATTAACAAAACTGAAATTGATGTTTTAAAGGGTAATTTTTCTCATTTAGAAGAAACAGGAAAAGAGTTTGTAAATCCAGAACATTATTTTAGTAACGATATCGATTTATTTGATAGAGGTTCATTTTTTCAATACTTAAACAGAACAGCTACTTTTGAAGGAAGAAAATTAGTTGCTGCTACCTTAACGAGTAATCACCTTAATAATATTGAGCAAAAACAAGAGGTTATAAAAGAGCTGTCACTAAAAGTTAAATGGCGTCAACATTATACAGCAGTTGCGAGCTTGATTAAATCAAAAACAACCATTTCTAGTATTATAAGTTGGATACATTCCTACGATCAAAGACTTCCTGCTTTTTTATCTTTATTTTCTTATATTTTTTCTTTAACATCTATCTTACTTATTATAGGCTTGTTGAGTTTTCAAATAATTTCATTCTCACTTGTGCTGGTATGGTTTTTTATCGGCTTAGGAATTACTGGTGCTTTTTTCAAGAAAACTCAAAAGTTATATACCGAAACAAGTAATGCTAAAGAAACATTTAATCAATACTATCAATTATTAGAGCAAATAGAAAACGAAGAATTCACCAATCCAATATTAAAAGAAAAACAAAAAAAAATTCAGCTAGGGCAAAAAAAAGCATCTGCTATCTTTAAAGAATTTTCTAAAAAATTAGATGCATTCGACCAACGAAATAATGTAATTATTGCCATAGTTGGTAACGGACTTTTTTTATGGGATATTAGAAATGCTGTGATTATTGAAAAGTGGATTTCAACTTATAAAAACACTGTAGAAGAATGGTTTGCAGTAGTTTCTTATTTTGATGCACAAAACTCATTTGCAAATTTTGCATTTAACAAACCAGAGTATACATTTCCTACAATTCACAAAGAAAAATCAACGATAAAAGCAACAAACTTAGGGCACCCTTTGTTAGATCCTTTAAAAAGAGTTGACAATGATTTTATGATCGATAATGAAGAGTTTTTTATTGTAACTGGAGCTAATATGGCAGGAAAAAGTACTTTTTTAAGAACCGTTTCTTTGTCTATTGTAATGGCCAATTGTGGGCTACCGGTATGTGCTCATAGCTTCAATTATAAACCCGTTAAATTAATTACTAGCATGCGAACATCAGATTCGTTAAATGATGATGAGTCTTATTTTTATGCTGAATTAAAAAGATTAAAATTTATCGTTAACGAAATTAAAAATGAGAACTATTTTATCATTTTAGATGAAATTTTAAAAGGAACCAACAGCAAAGACAAAGCTATTGGCTCTAAAAAGTTTGTAGAAAAATTAAACAGCTCTAACTCTAACGGAATTATTGCTACCCATGATGTAAGCTTATGTGATCTTGCTACCGAATATTCAACTATTAAAAATTACTTTTTTGACGCTGAAATACTAGATGACGAATTACATTTCGATTATACCATGAAAAACGGCGTGTGTAAAAACATGAATGCTTCCTTTTTATTAAAAAAGATGGAAATAGTATAAATCTGTCATAGTTTACTATAAAACTATGATAAATGACAGTAAATATTTGACGCATTAATCCATACCTTTACAGTATGAGTAAGCTTATTGATAATTTTGGTAGACAAATCAGCTATGTTCGACTAGCTGTAACCGATCGTTGCAACCTTCGTTGTCAATATTGTATGCCTGCAAAAGGAATTGATATTGTACCTAGAAAAGAGTTATTAACCTACAAAGAAATGTACCGTATTATTCGTGTACTTACCGAGTTAGGCGTAAACAAAGTTCGTTTAACAGGTGGCGAACCTTTTGCTCGTAAAGATTTTATGTCTTTTTTAGAAATGTTGTCTTATAACGATTTGTTAGATGCTATAAACATTACCACTAACGGAGCATTGGTTTCTAAGCACATTCATACTTTAGAAAAGCTTGATAAAATTAAAAACATCAATTTAAGTATTGATAGTTTACATGCTGATAAGTTTGCAAAAATTACACGTAGAGATGTTTTTCCTGAAGTGTACAAAACCTTTGAATTATTAGAAAAAAGCTCGTTGAATTTAAAACTGAATGTTGTAGTTCAATCTGGTTTTAATACGGATGAAATTAATGATTTTGTTGCCTTAACAAAAGATAAAAACATTGCTGTTCGTTTTATTGAAGAAATGCCTTTTAACGGAAAAGGATTACGCGACACTCAAGAGAACTGGAATTACACTAAAATTTTAGATAAAATAAAATCAGAGTATGATATAAAAACAGTTGTTTCAGAAAAATCATCTACATCACGTAATTTTTCTATCGATGGTCATCAAGGAACTGTAGGTATTATTCCAGCATTTACGAGAACTATTTGTAACGATTGTAACCGTATTCGTATTACCTCAACCGGTACTTTTAAAAATTGTTTGTTTGATGATGGTGTTTTTAACCTACGAGATTTTATCCGTAGCGGAGCTAGTAATGATGATTTAAAAGAACTCTTTTTATCACTGATAAAAGAAAAACCCGAAAACGGATTTATTGCAGAGGCAAACCGTAAAAAAGGGAACGTAAGTGAGAGCATGAGTACAATTGGTGGGTAAGCTCAATACTATAATGAAAAAGTTAAATATTAAGATACTAATTATCTCTATTGTATTAATTTTAGTACAACTAATAGTTATGTATTTTATCTCACAAGAAAAAAATCACCCTGAATATGACTCCGCTCAATCAGGAATTGGAGTCGCAATACTTTTTTTAAGAACACTAATATTTAACACTGTTATTTGCATATTTATGTTTTTATGGTATTGCTATGTAATTGTTAAAAAGAATTTTAAAGTCAAGATGAATGATGTTTTTATACTATTACTAATAATATTCACAGCATGTAGTCCATTTATTTTTACTTTTATTGTTAATTTATAATTATAGAATGATTTCAGTAGAAGAAGCAAAACATATCATATTACAAAACACGGTAGATTTTGGAATTGAAGAAATTCCGTTTTTACAATCTGTTGGGAGAGTTTTAAAAGAAGATATTGTTGCCGATAGAGATTTCCCTCCATTCAATCGCATTGCTATGGACGGGATTGCGATTAATTACATCCATTTTAAAAACGGACAACGAAGTTTTACTATAGAAGGAATTCAACCAGCGGGAAGTCCACAACTTACCATGCAAAATTCTGAGAACTGTATTGAAGTAATGACTGGTGCCGTTTTACCAAATAATTCCGATACTGTAATTCGTTATGAAGACGTAATAATCAAAGACGGAATTGCAACTACTACTGTTGATAATATTAACGATGGTCAAAACATCCATGAGAAAGGAAAAGACAAACAGCAAGGAGATCTTTTAATTTTTAAAAATACCATTATTTCTCCTGCCGAAATTGGCGTGATTGCTACTGTTGGTAAATCAATCATAAAAGTAGCAAAACAACCTAAAGTGATGATTGTTTCTACTGGTGATGAACTAGTAGATATAAACGAAACACCTTTAGATCACCAAATCAGACGTTCGAATGTATATACGTTAGTTTCTTTATTAAATCAATTACATATTCCTTCAGAAACCGCACATATTACTGACGATAAAGCTATTTTAAAAGAAAAAATTAATAACTACTTACAAGAATACGATGTGTTATTATTTAGCGGAGCTGTAAGTAAAGGTAAATTCGATTTTTTACCTGAAGTGTTAGATGAGTTAGGTGTAGAAAAACTATTTCATAAAGTAGCACAACGCCCTGGAAAACCATTCTGGATGGGACGCACAGATGCTTTAAGAATGAATAGCAATACTAAAAACAAAGCTCTTGTTTTTGCTTTTCCTGGAAACCCCGTTTCTACTTTTGTGAATTGTGTTGCATATTTTTATCCGTGGTATTATAAATCAATTGGTGTTCAAGAAAATAAACAAAGCGCTATTCTTGCAGAAAATGTAAATTTTAAACCCAACTTAACTTACTTTTTACAAGTTAAATTAGAAAACAAAGAAGGTCTATTGTTTGCTACTCCAGTTAAAGGAAATGGATCAGGAGATTTAGTTAGTTTAACCGAAGCAGATGGTTTTATCGAATTACCAAAAACTGAAAATATAGAATTTAAAAAAGGAAGTGTTTATCCTTTAATTAGATATAAAAATTAAATGTCAGTTCGAGTGGTTTTATTGAAATGATAATGGAAATAAAATTGTATCGAGAACACATAACTTATCAAAATGAAAACCTATTATGTTTACATATTAAAATGTTCAGATAAAACATACTATACTGGTATCACCTCAAATTTATCTCAAAGAATATTTCAGCATCAAAACGGAATATTTAAAGATAGTTACACATCTAAAAGAAGACCAATTGAACTTATTTTTTATTGTGAATTCACCAATATAGAAATAGCTATTGAAAAAGAAAAACAAATTAAAAAATGGTCAAGAGCAAAAAAAGAAGCTTTGATTAATAACGAATTTGAAAAACTCCCTAACTTAGCAAAGAAAAACTTCAAATAACATCTCGATATAAATTTATTCGTTCCTCATAAATTCACTCGATGTGACACTAAAAACTTTTACAATGAGTTTCACCCACATAAACGAACAGAATCAACCTAAAATGGTAAATGTTTCTGATAAAAAAATCACGAAACGAACTGCTATTGCAAAAGCAACCATGTATTTGGGTGCAGAAATTATTTCTCATTTTAATAACGAGGAATTAATTACCAAAAAAGGGCCTGTTTTTCAAACAGCCATTATTGCTGGGATTCAAGCTGTAAAAAAAACATCAGATATTATTCCCATGTGTCATCCGTTATTAATTAACGGAGTGGATATCGACATCAATATTATTAATAACGAAAATATTGAAGTGTTTTGTAAAGTTACTATCGAAGGGAAAACTGGGGTTGAAATGGAAGCTTTAACAGGTGCTTCAGCTACTTGTTTAACCATTTATGATATGTGTAAAGCAATCAGCCAAGAAATGGTAATTAAAGAAGTAAAATTAATAAAAAAAACTGGTGGAAAATCAGATATTAAAAATGGATAAAATAGCAATTATAGGAGCAGGTAAATTAGGTTGTGCTATAGCAGATGGACTTTTAGAAAGTGGATTGCATCCATCTAATTTAAGTTTATCAAGAAGAAAAACAGCAACACTTAAAAAATATGCTGAAGCTGGAATCTTAGTAACTTCAAATAATTTTGAGGCAATCAAAAATGCTACTATTATTTTAGTATGTGTAAAACCTCAAAAAACAGCTCAAATTTTAAAAGAATTATCTTCTGAGCTTACAAATCAAATGATAATTTCTACCGTTACTGGAATCTCTTTATTAGAGTTAAAATCTATTATAAAAAAAGAACTTCCTTTGTTTAGAGCGATGCCAAATACTGCAGCCGCTATTAAACAATCAATGACTTGTATTTCTACTATTGATAGTACTGATACACAAAAAAACACGGTAGAAAGTATATTCAAAAACTTAGGAGAAACTGTTTTTATTGAAGACGAATTAATGGCATCAGCTACAGTTTTAGCCGCAAGCGGAATTGCATTTGCATTACGTTATTTAAGAGCTGCAATGCAAGGAGGTATCGAAATTGGTTTTAATTCTGAATTAGCTCAAAAAATAACTGCGCAAACCATTAAAGGTGCAGCCGAATTAATTTTGCAAAACGGAAATCACCCTGAAAGTGAAATTGACAAAGTAACCACTCCACAAGGAATTACGATTACTGGTTTAAATAAAATGGAACAAGAAGGTTTTAGCTCATCTATTACACATGGTATTTTAGCTTCTCAAAACAAAATTGAAAACTTATAAATGGCACATCAAAAACACGCAAATATCACCAGAAAGTATAATGATAATTATGCTACTAATGAAGTTGCTATTTTAGGAACCAAATGTGATGTTATTGAAGATTTAGTTCGCAAAGTTTCTTTGAATTTATCAAACTATAATTTAGCTTATTTTGATGCTTCTCATGCTAAAGATGTTGGAAAAAACAATTTATCGGAATACACTTTTCATCATGAAGGTAATTTGCAGATAAATACTATTTCATCAATAAATAAATTTGAACAACGTTTACAATTTATAAATCACGATTTTGTATTTGTAAATGGAAATCATTACCAAGGTGCAAAACAAATTTTAATTTTAGACCCAGAAAAAGAGGCTTCAATAAAAAAGAGATTAGATCAAATAACAAATATTCAATTCATTATAAAATTGAATCCAGATGTTGCCTACTTTGATTGTTTATTAGATAAATTTCCAAATATTGAAAATATTACTTCCTATACAGTTGATGAGATAGATGAAATTACCTCTCATATAAATCTTTTAATTCAAGAACACATTCCACCAGTAAAAGGATTGGTTTTGGTTGGCGGAAAAAGCACTCGAATGGGAACTGATAAATCAGAACTTAATTATTACGGAAAACCTCAAAAAGAACATGCTAAAGAACTATTAGAATCAAATAGCTTAGAAACTTTTTATTCGGTTCAATCTAACTCAAATAAAGAAGACGAAATTCACGATACTTTTCTAAATCTTGGTCCGTTTGGAGGTATTTGTTCTGCTTTTCAAAGAGATCCTAATACAGCTTGGTTAGTTTTAGCTACAGATGTTCCTTTTGTAAATTCTGAACTCATCGAGTTATTATTACAAAAAAGAAATCCTAGTAAAGTAGCTACAGCTATAAAAGGTAAAAACAAAGAGTTTCCAGAACCATTAATTACTATTTACGAACCAAAAGCATACACTAAGTTATTACAATATTTAGCTCAAGGATATTCTTGTCCTCGTAAAATGTTAATTAATTCTGATGTAGAAATTATCGAAGTTGATGATACTTTAATTAGAAATATTAACACTCCTAAAGAGTTTGAAATTGCCAAAAAAGAAATTAATGGATAAGTTAGTAATAATTGAAGGGCAGAAAAAACATTTTTTGTTCCGTCTTTTAGCTGCTTTTTTATTTGCCTCGGCTGTATTTATCCTTGGGAAATTCTTTTTAAATACTTCTATTTCAAATACTGAAAATTTTAGAATATCATTTTTAAAACTAATAAAATCTGAGATTTACATTTTAATCTTTGCTGTAGGTTTTTCAATTGTTAACCATCATCATTTTAATCTTAAAGAAAAAAAGTATCGGAAATACTTTTCTGTTGCCAATATAGGTTATGGAAAATGGAAACCTATAGATAACTTAAGTTATACTTCAGTATTTTTAAATAGTAAAGACATTTATGAAGTTAATATATGGGATAAAAGTAACAATCGCTTTAAAGTTTATTTCTATAATAAAGAAATTGATGCTATAGAAACAGCGAAACACTTAGCTGAAAAATTAAACATAAACTATTATTCAAAAAATGCGTAAAACATTACATGTTTTTTGCTCTAAAAAAGCACAAACTATTTTTAACGATTCAACTATAAAAGGTGATAGTTTACTTTTTGACGAAAAGCTTACTGAAGGAGAATTAACTATTGATATTTTTTCTGATATCTTCTGGTCTAAACGATATGAGTATTTCGAGAAAACACATCAAGTTTCTAAATTAGAGTATTTCGACTCCGTAATTAAACCAATATTACAACTTGAAGATCTTAATGGTTATACTGAAATAACTCTATGGTTAGATTTCGCCAAAGAATCTCAAATTAACTTAATCGCTTTTGGAGCTTATTTTGCTAATACTTTCTCAAAAGACATTCAATACAACTTAGTGTGTTCTGGAAAACATAAAGGAAGAGATGCATTACAAAAGCTAATAGATTATAATTCTTCTGAATTTTCTATTCTTTATAGTTATAAGGTAAAACTTACTTTACCAAATCTTGAGTATCTTCAAAATTGTTGGGAAGCTTATATTACTAAAAATATTGAATTTGATTTTAGTAAATTTTCAAATAAGTTTAGGTATTTACAACAAGTAATGAATACATAAAAAGCATTACTTATTGATTATTTACTATCTATAAAAAACATTTATTCATAAAATAAGTGTTTTTTATTTTCTTAAAATCCTTATATTTATATCGCTCTCCCCATAACAAACTTTAAAAAAGGTAATCATGATACCTTTCTTAATGCTTTTTATTATTAAACCCAAGTAAATAAAGTAACAAGGCAGTGGAAATTTCCTGCTCTAGATGTTAAAATTATAGTATATGTGTTTGACAAAAATTTAATTTTTTGAATGACATTAAAAAGAAAACAATAAAGATTTTGCTCTTTTAGTAAAAAAGAACTCTTTAAAAACTAAACTACTAACCAAATGAAAAAACAGATATTAACACTCTTTCTATTATGTTTTGTCGCAACCATTTTTGCTCAGAAACGCACCTATAACATAGGTATTTTAATGGATAATAGAACAGCTGAAGTTGATCCATTATTTCAACAACTTAAAACTCAAATTAAAGCAGTAGTTGGTGAAGATGCCATCGTTAACTTTCCAACAAATAGTCTATTAGTAAATAACTATAGTTTAAAAAAAGCCAAACAAAACTACAACACCTTATTAAATAATTCAACTGATATAATTTTAGCCTTTGGTGTGGTAAATAGTGAGCTAATAGAAGCTCAAAAAAGTTATCGAAAACCAACTATTTTATTTGGTGCAGTAAATAGAGACTTTAACACAATCGATATAACCAAAGCTACTTCTGGAATTCAAAATTTCACCTATTTAATCAATTCGGAATCATATTTAGAAGACTTAAAAAAATTAAAAGAACTCACAAACTTTAAAAATGTAGGGATTGTTATCGAAGCGCCTTTTACGAGTATACTTCCTTTAAAAGAAACTTTCGATAAAGAATTGAAAGAGGTTGGTGCAAACTATAAATTAATTCCATTTAAAAATGTAAACGATATTACTTCTAATCTAGATGGGGTTGATGCTGTTTATATTGCTGGAGGCTTCTTTTTAACAGATACTGAAACACAACAACTCGCCAATGTTTTTATTAGTAAAAACTTACCTTCATTTACTATTAATAGTATTAAAGATGTACAGAATGGCCTCATGGCAACCAATCAGTCAGAAGATAACTTAGATCAGTTTATGCGACGTGTTTCGTTAACCATTGAAAGCTATATCAACGGCACACCATTATCTCAAATGCCTGTTTATATTGAACAAAGTCCGAGGCTTACTATTAATTACAATACTGCTAATGCTATAGGCGTTCCTATAAAATATAGTTTACTAAACGACACTGATTTTGTTGGTGAATTTAAAGATGTAAATGCTGAAAAAGAGTATAATTTACTCTCTGTAATGCAACAAGTTTTAGGAGAAAACTTAACACTAAAATCAAGTAAAAAAGACATAGAAATTAGTGGACAAAATGTAAAAACTGCAAAAAGTAATTATTTACCTAATGTTACAGCTTCTGCCAGCGGTACTTATATTGATCCTAAATTGGCTGAAATAAGTAATGGTCAAAACCCAGAATTTTCTACTGCAGGAAATATTACTTTACAACAAACAGTTTTTTCACCAGCTGCGAGTGCCAACATTACAATTCAAGAAAATCTAAAAAAAGCACAAGAAGAAAGTTATAATATTGATGAGTTAAATACCATTTTTAATACTTCTAATGTTTATTTCAATACGCTAATTTTAAAAGCAAATGCACAAATACAAATACGTAATTTAGATTTAACTAAGAAAAACTTACAAATAGCTAAAGAAAATTTCGAAGCTGGTCAATCTGGTAAATCAGATGTATTACGTTTTAGAAGTGAGCTAGCACAAAATACACAAGCAATGGTGCAATCTATTAATCAGCTAGAGCAAGGTTTTATTAGTTTAAATCAATTGCTAAACAACCCTGTTGAAATGCGAATTAATGTAGAAGATGCACAACTTGACAAAGGCTTGTATAAAGATTATAATTATGATCAATTAACTACTTTATTAGATGATCCAACTACACGCGAACCTTTTATTTCTTTTTTAGTTGAAGAAGCTAAAAAAAACGCCCCAGAATTAAAATCGTTAAACTATAATTTAAAAGCTACTGAACGTAATATAAAATTAAGTGGAAGCAATCGTTTTCTACCAACAGTGGCTTTACAAGGACAATACAATCATACTTTTACTAGAGATGGAGCTGGGAGTACTGCTCCAACAGGGTTTCCTACTTTATTGGATAATAATTACAATGTAGGTCTAAACTTATCATTACCTATTTTTAATCAAAATCAGAATAATATTAACAAGCAAACAGCAATCATTCAAAAAGATCAAATAGAGATTAACCGTACTAATAGCGAGTTAAATATTGCTGCTAATGTAAGAAATGGCGTATTGAATTTAGTCAATCAAATGTCAAATATGGAATTATCAAAAGTATCAGAACAAACCGCTAAAGAGAGTTTAGAACTAACTCAAACCTCTTACCAAGAAGGTGCTGTAAACTTTGTACAATTAATTGATGCTCAAAACAATTATTTAAATGCTCAATTATCAAGAGCAAATGCGGTTTATAATTTCTTAATTAATGCAATACAGCTAGAACGTAATATTGGATATTATTTCTTGTTACATTCATCAGCAGAGAACGATCAATTTACACAACGTTTTCAAGAATATTTATTGACCAAAAAATAAAAAAATCAACTACTAAAAAGACAAAAAAATGAAATATATAATCAAACTTTTAACCGTCGTTTTTTCAATGTTATTGTTTACTTCTTGTGGAGAAGAAAAGAAAGAACAAGCTAAAGCATTACGTCCAGTAAAATATAAAACAGTTGGTTTTTTCGGAGGTGATAAAGTCCGTTCATTTAGCGGAACATCACGTACCGATAAAATCATAAAATTAAGCTTTAGAAGCTCTGGAATTATTACCAAATTCAATATAAAAATTGGACAAAAAGTTCGTAAAGGACAACAATTAGCAACCTTAGATAATGTACAAGCACGTTTAAATTATCAAAGTGCAGTGTCTTCTTTAAACAGTGCTCAATCGGCTATGAACACTGCAAAGTTGAGTTTAGATAGAACACGTAAGTTATTTGAAAAAGGAAGTACAGCTTTAAGTAATTACGAAGCTGCTAAAAACCAATACACCTCTGCTAAAAACTCGTACAATTCTTCAAAGCAAAGTGTAGCATTACAACAAGAACAAATACGATTTGGTTACTTAATCGCTCCTGAGAATGGTATCATTTCTTCAGTAGAAGCTGAAATTGATGAAAATGCAAGCCCGGGACAAACCATTGCAACACTAAATGCAGGTACAGATATGGAAATATTTCTTGGTCTTCCAGAAAGTGTTATTAATGGGGTGAAACAAGGGATGTTAGTAGATGTAAGTTTTTCATCATTACAAGGAAAATCATTCAAAGGAAAAGTAACCGAAGTTTCACCAGCTGTAGATCCAAATACAGCAACATACCCTGTTAGAGTGGTATTAACAAGCCCTTCTAATGAAGTAAAAAGTGGTATGGCTGCTAATGTAGTTTTTCATTTTGGAGAAACTAAAAAAGTAAAACAAGAATTAGTTGTTCCTGCAAATGCTGTAGGCGAAGATAGTAATGGAAAGTTTGTGTTTTTAATTAACGGAGAAGGAAATAAGGCAAAAGTAAACAAACAGCTAGTAACTATTGGCAATTTAACTCCTGATGGATTTATTATAAAAACAGGTTTATCAGCTGGGCAAAAAATAGCTACTGCAGGTTTACAAACCTTACTTGACGGACAAGAAGTGAAGCTTCAATAAAACAAATTCATAAAAATAATCTTCCGCTATGCGGAAAAGAAAAACTAACTAACTAATGAATTTAGCAAAATTTTCCATAGAAAAAAACCGAATTACCTTTATGGTACTAGCAACCATAATTTTAATGGGTATAGCAATGTACACAGGTCTTTCGAGAGATAGTATGCCACCATTTACAGTTCGAGTAGCAACGGTTGTTTCTGTTTTTCCTGGGGCAAGTCCAGAAAGAGTAGAACAATTAGTTTCAGATAAAATTGAAAAACTAGCACAAGAATTACCAGAGCTTAAAGATGTTACTAGTACTTCTAGAACAGGATTATCAGTAGTATCAGTAACATTAAAAGATGAAACATCACCTGAAAAACTACAATCAGTTTGGGATCGATTACGTCGTAAAATAAACTCTTTACAAGGATTGCCACAAGGTGTAACACCAGACTTAAAAGATGATGGAATTGGTGATGTGTATGGTATTGTAGTTGGCTTAACTTCAGATGGCTATTCATATGCAGAAATGAAAGAATATGCTGATGATATTAAAGATGAACTTATTGCTATTCCTGATGCTGCAAAAGTAGAGTTAGGTGGAATTCAAGAAGAACGTGTCTTTGTAGAATTTGATAATACACGTTTAAAAGAATATAATTTATCTTCTTCTAAACTACAACAAATAATTTCTACAACTAATATTTTAAGTTCTGGTGGACAAGTAAATGTTGGTGATGAACGCATTATTTTAGAGCCTACAGGTAATTTTAATTCCGTAGAAAATATTAGAGAAATGTTGGTTCCTGTTGGAGCAAATGGAACTCAATTAGTAAAGCTAGGAGATATTACTACTGTTAAAAAAGGGTATGTAGATCCGCCAACACAAATTGTAAAAATAGATGGAAAAACAGCAATGTCTTTGCATGTAAACCTAAAAAAAGGAGCAAATGTAATTGCCTTAGGTGAAGAGGTGGATAAAGTAGTTGCACAATGGGAAAGTAAATTACCTGTTGGTTTAGAATTAACCAGGGTATCATCTATGGATACTTATATTGATAATAAAGTGCAAAATTTTATCAGCAATTTAATGCAATCTATTGGTATTGTATTAGTGGTAATGCTAATTTTCCTTGGAATAAGAACAGGGTTTGTTATAGCAAGTTTAATTCCAATAGTAACCATAATGACTTTAATGATTATGGGACTTATGGGAATAGGACTAAATCAAGTAACATTAGCAGCCTTAATTATGGCGCTCGGAATGTTGGTAGATAATGCTATTGTAGTCGCCGAAACCATTATGGTAAAACTAGACCAAGGTGTTGCTAAAAAGCAAGCGGCTATTGATGCTTTTTCAGAATTATGGATGCCTTTATTAATATCTACTTTAACAACTTCCGCAGCATTTTTAGCATTTTATATGTCGCCAACTTCTATGGGTGATATTGTAGGACCAATTTTCGTAGTAATAACTATTGCATTAATGTCGTCTTGGATTATTGCACTAACCATTATTACGTTATTTTGTTATTTATTTTTAAAGCAAACACCAAAAGAAGAAAGGAAAGAAAGCTTTATAGACAAAACAATTAATTATTTAAAAATAAAATATAAAGATTTAATTTTAGTGGCTCTTCGTCATAAATATAAAGTGATTCTTGGTATTTTCGCTGCTTTTTTCATGTCGCTTTATGGCTTTGGATATATTCCGTTTGTATTCTTTCCAGATAGTGATCGTAACATGATTACGGTAGATATAAATTTACCATTAGGAACTAAAATTGAACGAACCAAAGAAGTTACTGAAAAGATAGAACAATTTATGCTTGATTCATTAAAGACAAATGATAATAGGTCTTTAGGAATTGTAGATTGGAGTTCTTATGTTGGTCAAGGACCAGAATCGTACGATCAAGGGTATAGCCAAGATGAAGCCAATTCTAGTTACGCTCATATTTTAGTAAACACTTCTTCATTTAATGAAAATGCAGCCATGGTTGCTAAATTAGATAAGTTTGGTTTTGAAAATTTTCCGAATGCTGACATTAAAGTAGGTCCTTTAGGCGCTGGAGGTGGTGGAGTTCCTATTGAAATTAAGGTGTCAGGTTCTAGCCCTGATGAATTAGCAAAAATAGCAGAAACGGTAAAAAGTAAATTAGCGAGTTTTTCTTCTACTAAAAACATTAAAGATGATTGGGGGCCAAAAAGCAAAAAATTTCTAATTAAAATTGATCAAAATCGTGCACAAATAGCAGGGGTCTCAAGTCAAGATATTGCAACTTCTTTAGCAACAACATTAGATGGATTTAAAACAGGTGAATATCGTGAAGATGATAAATCTATTCCTATTTTAATGCGTAGTGGTGATAGTCAACAACAAACATTAGCATCGTTAGAAACCTTAAACATTTTTGCTCAAGGCTCAGGAAAAAGTGTTCCCTTATTACAAGTAGCTAGTATTGTTCCACAATGGCAATATTCAAAAATTAAACGATTAAATTTAAAAAGAACTATTAATATTTCTTCTAAACTTAGAGAAGGAGGTAATGCAGGTGCTATTATGGAAGACGTTACGCCTTGGCTAAATGAGCAAATGAAAAATTGGCCTTCAGGTTATACGTATGAATTAGGAGGAGATGCCAAACAATCGGCAGAAAGTATGGGTTCTGTAATTGCTTATTTACCACTTTCAGGCTTTATAATTGTATTATTATTAATTATTCAGTTTAATTCCTTTAGAAAAATGGTAATGGTTGTTTTAACAATTCCATTAGGTATTATTGGTGTGGTAATTGGATTATTAACTTTTCAAGAGCCTTTCGGATTCATGCCGTTTTTAGGAGTAATTTCGTTGGCCGGAATTGTAATTAACAATGCTATTGTATTAATTGACAGAATGGAAGTAGAGCAAAGTTTAGGAAGAAGCGAAAAAGATGCAGTAATTTCAGCATGTTTACAACGATTTAGACCTATTTTATTAGCCACTTTTACAACCGTTTTAGGGTTAATCCCGCTATATCTATCAGGAGGGGAAATGTGGGAAGGTATGGCTGTAAGTATTATGGTTGGTTTATTATTTGGTACGGTAATTACCTTGTTATTTATTCCATCTTTATACAGCGCATTATTTAAAGTAAATTACAAAGAGTATGAGTTTAATGAAAAATTATTAGATGAATAAAACTAAGAAAATAGAATTTTTATTAATTATTCTAATTGTTTTTATTTCTTGTGGAACTAAGCAAAAAATAGATTCAAAAAATAGGTTACATGATATTTGGGTGGCTACGCATATAAATGATACAGAACTTCAAATTAACAATGAAAGAAGCCGTCCACAACTAGAAATTAAAGTTGCTGAGAAAAAAGTACTCGGTAAAGGAGGATGTAATCGATTTTTTGGAAATCTTGATATAATAACAGAAACAGAATTAATATTTAGTGATAAGCTTGGTAGTACTAAAATGGCATGCCCTAATATGAATATAGAAGATTCCTTTTTTAAAGCTTTACTAGCTTCAAAAACATATAAAATAGAAAACAATAATTTACACCTATTTAACGAAAGCAACAAAGAAGTTATACGTTTTAAAAAGATAGATTAATAAATGAAAGAGTTACATAAAGTTTTATATGAGCATCGTTTTGAAGCTTTTTTCTTTAGCTTATTAGCTATTTTATTTGGATCATTATTATTTCCTGTTCAGTTTTTTCAAGAAAAACTTATGCCTCTTTTATTTTTAATAAATATTGCGGCAGGAATATTATTAATCTCTAAAAAAAAGAAACTTTTATGGTTTTTTACTTCTTTATTTTTAGGATTGCTCTTTGTATTTGGCATGAGTATGATTCAGAATAAAGCAACTGATTCATATATGTACATTCGATTAAGTTTCTATTTTTTATTCTATACTACCGTTACTATTGCAATTATAAAACAAGTTTGGAATTCAAAAAAAGTAAATAAGAATGTAATTATTGGTTTAATGAGCGGTTATATCTCTTTAGGTCTAATTGCGTTTTTCTTATTTCTTTCTGTAGAAATTAATGAACCAGGATCTTTTGGTGGAATATTGTTAGATGTTTCTTCTTTAGATGCTAAAGTAGATTCGTTATTATATTACGCCTACATTACACTTTTAACTATTGGTTATGGTGAGATTATACCATTGACACCAATTGCTCAAAAAGCCTCTATCTTAACAGGGTTAATGGGGCAGTTTTATATTGTAATTATTACAGCTGTTGTCGTTGAAAAATACATTCGTCATTCCGTAAAAAATTAACTGTATGGATACTTATTCTATTATTACTTTTTTAGTTCTTTTATCTGCCGTTTTTGGGTATATAAATGTTCGGTTTTTAAAATTACCAAACACCATCGGTTTAATGCTTATTACCATTTTATATACCTTAGGTGTATTGGCGTTAAGTTATTTTGATGACACCTTATTACAGGTTGAAATTGAGTTTATAAAACAAATTAATTTTAAAGAATTGCTCTTAGATCACATGTTAAGCTTTTCGCTGGAGCATTACATACTAATTTTCAGCAATTAAAAGTACAACGTTGGCCTATATTAGTATTTGCTACTATGGGAATTTTAGTCTCTACATTTTTAATTGGTGGTGCTATGTTTTATGTGCTACAGCTATTAGGTATGCAAGTCAGTTTTATTTATTGTTTACTCTTTGGAGCTTTAATTTCACCAACCGACCCAATAGCCGTTTTAGGTATCTTAAAAAAAGCAGGTGTTCCAAAGAAGTTAGAAACCAAAATTGTTGGAGAATCGCTTTTTAATGACGGTGTTGGTGTAGTTATCTTCTTAACTATTTATCAAATTGCAGCTTCTGGTAGTGGTAATGTAAATTCAATGGATATTGTACAGCTATTCGGACAAGAAGTAATAGGTGGTGTTGTGTTGGGGTTAATTTTAGGGTGGATTACTTATAGGCTCCTAAAATCTATTGATGATTTTGATATTGAAGTAATTATAACACTTGCAACTGTTATGGCAGGAACCATAATTGCTCAAAAATTACATTTGTCTGCACCTTTAGCTATGGTCACTGCTGGTTTAATGGTTGGTAACGATACAGTTCGTGATACAGCCATGTCTGAAACTACCGAAATGTATGTGGATAAATTTTGGGAACTAATAGACATTCTTTTAAATGCCATCTTATTTGTACTTATTGGTATGGAAATGCTAGTATTGGTTTTTGAAGGAAAGTATATTGTTGCTGGCTTACTAGCTATACCAATTATTTTAGCGTGTAGATATATTTCATTATTACTACCGATAAACTTCTTTAAAAAGAAATTAGATTTTGTACCCAATACAAACTTAATTATGACTTGGGGTGGTTTACGAGGTGGAATTTCAATTGCTTTAGCGTTAGGTTTATCTCAAGAAATGCACCGTGATTTGTTTTTAGTTATTACTTATATTGTAGTAGTATTTTCAATTTTAGTGCAAGGGTTAACGATTGAAAAATTGGTAAAAAAACTGAAAATAAAAAGTAAAGAAGTTTAATTTTTAGAGATACTATCTGCCATAATTAAAGCATTATAAGCATTTAAAACCCTACCAGATTTAGATAATTTATTAAAAGATGTAGTTTTACTTTTATCTTCCTTTGTAGGTGTAGAAACTTCAAAAGTATATTCCAAACCAGAATCCATTAAAATATGTTTTACTTGAGAAGCGCTTAGATTTGGGTAATAGGAGTAAATTAAGCCTGCAACTCCTGAGGTTATTGCAGATGCTAAAGATGTGCCGCTATCAAACTTGTATTTATTATTTGGAAGTGTTGTGTAAATTTTTTCGCCTGGAGCAAACAAATCAACATCAATGTTTCCATAGTTAGAGAAATATGAGAATATTTTTTTATTTAATCTGTATGAACTCGAGCCAATTAACATAAAATTATTTGACAATTCAGTTTTTTTATCATCACTATCATTTGGGTAATAATTATTAATATTTAAGTTTAATCCAGAATTCCCAGCTGAAGATATAATTAAAACATCTTTTTCCTCTGCGTATTTTATAGCATCAAAAACCCATTTTTTATGTAATGACAATTCCTTTCCGAAACTCATATTAATAACTTTGGCACCATTATCAGCAGCATATTTTATTGCTAAAGCTACATCTTTATCATTTTCAGTCCCATTAGATGAAATAGCTAAAGGCATTATTTTAATAAAGTCAGAAACTCCTTTAATTCCTTTATTATTTTCTCGATTTGCAGCAATCAATCCAGAAATTAATGTTCCGTGATATAGTTTATCAATATTCCTATTAACGTATGGATTTCCATATTTTATAAAAGTTATATCAGATGGTTTTTCATCTATATTCTCCCTGTCAAAATACTCTAAATTATAAATCGTATTTATTTTATTTTCAGCATTCTTTTTATAATTATTAATCCATTCTTCAGTTAAATTATACTTAATAAAATCTGAAATAAAATAAGCATGTTTCGCAAGTTGGCTATCTGTTTTTTTATATTTCTTATAAACACTATCTAATTCTTTGATTGTGTAATTTTCTTTTGGAAATAAATTTCTCATAGCTTTTCTAGCCTTTGGATAACCATAAAAAAGAAAATCTCCATAGTCTAAATCAGATTTAGCCGTTTTTAACTTTATATTATAATCATTTTTTGCTTTTGTGTATAAGTCAAATTCTTTTTGCTTTTCAAAAGGAATATCTTCCTTTTGTTTATTTTTAAAATCATCACTATAAAATTGAATTATCCTTATCGACTCAATACTTGAATATATGATATTTTTCCCCTTTAGGTTTCCTATAAAGTTCCAACCATTAATGTCATCAATATATCCATTTTGGTCATCATCAATTTTATTATTAGGAATTTCACCATTATTTATCCAAATGTTATTCTGTAATTCTTTATGATTAATATCTATTTCAGTATCTATAATAGCGACAATGACTTCTTTCTCTTTTTTATTAGTTAATAAACTATCGTAAGCTCTTTGTAAACTAATACCAGGAATTGTATCAATTTGAATATCCTTTAAATGCCAATCTTTTAATTCTAATTCTGATAATGGTATTCTCTTTTCTATACTAGCACAAGTATTTATATTCAAATAATTGTGATTGTGACTTTTACATCCTAAAAATAAAAAAACAATAATGAGAAGAAAGTTTATTTTCATAGTTTATAGATAAAATAGAGAGCACTAAATTGATAAAAACAAAAGTGCACTCTATTAATAAAATTAATTTTAATTTTTAATTGTATCTCCTGCGCCTGTAGGTTTTTCTACTATTATAGTGTCAGTTTGAGTATCACCATTTCCATTGATCATATTTTTAGCTGCGTAACCTCCAAAAATTTTCTCTGGATTAATAAGTTTAGCTACTGTAAATTTTTCTAAATTCAACTTTGTTTTCATCATTATTCATGTTTTATTTTGGACTGCAAATGAACTAATAATTTTAAAATTATTTACTGTGATTTTAGTCTATATTTATGAATATAGATAAGTAGTTAATCTATTTTATTTAATTCCTTTATAAAGTAAGAAGGCTTAATCCCCTTAATTTTATAAAAAGCTTTAGAAAAAGATTCAGGGTTATTAAAACCAACTTCTTCTGATATTGCTTTTATTGTATATTTTCTTATCGTTTTATCTATTTTAAGTTTTTCAACAATATAATTAACTCTTAAATAATTAATATAATTTGAAAATGAACTATTTCTATGATGATTAATAATTTTAGACAGGTAGTTCGTGTTAGTATTTAAGTCTTTTGCTAAAGATCCCAAAGTAATATTATTAGAAGTAAATTTTTTATTCTCTTCAAATAAAACTAATCCATTTAATACATCCTTAATTATGCTATTTGGAATAGTAATTAATTTTTCTTTTGCAGATGTAGATGTAGATGTAGATATAGATATAGATGTAGATGTTATAATTTCTTCAAACTTTTTTTTATATATTTTCCTTTTTTTATTTTGATAAAAAACTAGAATAAATAAAATAAAAGATGTCAAACAAATAAATATTAAATAATATTTATTTCTACTCGTGTTAGCCTTTAAAGAATTAATAATTTTGTTTTTTTCTTGTAATAAAACTGGTGTGTCATACTTTTTTACAAGACTTAAGCCTACACTATTGTAATTATCATAAATAACTTTATCCAAAGTTATTAATTTCTTTACAAATTCTAATTCTTTGTTTAACTCTTTCTTCTCTCTGTAATAATCTATTATATACTCATAACTACTCCTAAGGTCAGGATGTAAGTCATTAGTTATTTGAAAAATACTATCTACTCTTTTAAAATACTCTATGTATTTTGGGTTTTTTAGTTTGTAATTTGATAGCCCTAAGTAATGGTTTCCGTAAGCAATATTAGCGAAATCATTTCTTGACTTAATAATAATCAATGACTTTTTAATACTATCAATTGAGCTTTCATAATTTTTTTTATTATACTCTATTACACCGGTTATCAGTCTAAAATAATTTTCAAAAACATTGTTTTTAATATCTTTACTCTTTCTAAAACCAATCTTACTATAATAATAAGAAGAATCAATTTGATTATTCTTAAGGTGAGCATTTGCTATTGCAAATAAAATTTGACAATAATAAGGAGGTTGAGAAGTGTCATATTTTTTCTCTAAACTATATTTTAAGACCTCTTTAGATAATTTTAGTCCAGCTATTTTATCACCATATCTAGTTTTTAAAAGACTTAGTTTATGTTTTATATCATACTTTAATGGTAAGTTTTTATCACTATAATTATTTGCAATTAAATAATTATCAAGTGATTTATTAAAATCTCTTTTCAAGTAATAAAAATCTCCTTTATTCAAATATGCTATTAAGGGGTAAAAACTATTTTTTTTAATGTTTTTTGTGTAATAAATTATACTATCATTTAAATTTAATATAGTTTCATCCTTACTTAAAATTGATAAAAAGTAAAACCCGTTGGCAATTTTTATTGTGTTATTTATTTTTTTTGCTTTTTTAAGGTATGTCCTTGCATATTCAAGTGCTTTCATTGTATCTTTATAATTCTTATAATAAGAAGTAGATAACTCATCAAAACTCTTATTAGAAAGTGTATCAATCTCACTTTGAGCTAAAGAAAAAGAACTCGAGAACAAAATAATTAAAGTTAAAAACTTTAAAAAAAATAGCTTATAATTTTCCATAACGTGCAAATATAGATTTGTTTTTTCTATGTAAAAAATCATATAACATCATCTCATACATACGTTGTTTAGAGGAAAATACCCTATTAACAGTCATGTGTATAAAACTAGCTAATAAGTTTTCAATAGCTATTGTTAATTTACCTTGTTTTTCTAATTGTAAAATTTTAGCAATAATATCTCTGGTTTTAACATCTTCTTCGACTGTAGTACTTTCAAGCAATAGTAATTCGAAATTTCTATATTTATCACTTAATTCTTTTTTCATCCTTTTATCTGCTTTAAATTCTTCTTTAAAACTTATTTGCAATTTATCTAAAAAAGAAAGTAATGCTATATCATTTAAACTAAATGATTTTATAATAGTTTCCACTCTTTTAAAAACAGCCAAAAAACGAACTTTTTCATCCGTGTTGTTTTTTAGTATTGAAATAATTTGCTCACTATCATTATAGAAAAAAGACTCTGAATTTTCTATACTATTTATCCCATAACGTTCTAGTTCTCTTTGATAAATATCAATTTGAACATTCCAGATTTGTTTTGATATAATATAAGGTTCTAAAAATTCTTTAATGGTGATAATAATTACTGCTAATTTTTGTAAATCAGTTATATAAAAACGGATTCTTAAATGTGGTTCGGGGTCTGAATACCTAATAAAAAACCATTTTTCAATCAAGTTGTTTTCTAATAATTGATTTGTTAGAGGAGATATAACTTTTAATAATAAACTATCAGCTGTAGACGCACCACAATACAATTTATAATACAACCATTTATCCCCTACAATAAACGTTTTCTGAATAGATTTAGTGTTCATTTTGAGCCATTTTTAGTTTTTGGTCATTATAAAATGAAACTACAAATTGATTGCAGTAAGAGTTTCCTTGTGCATCACTAATAACTTCATCTTCTGGAAATAAAAATTCTTCCAATAAAAACTGTTTTCTATTCTTAATAGTATGCAATAACATTTTTAAAGAAGTTTCATTTGTTAAACAAATCAACAACTTATTATCGCCATCAACCAGTTCAACATAGTTCGGAAGCAACAATTTTTCTTGCCATTTTTTAATTTCTAAAAATATGTTTTCTTGTTTAAAGAGTGTTTTAAATTTTTTTACATTAATTTTCCATCGTGCTTTAGAAAAAATAAGGTTTTCAAAAACCACTCTTGGCAAAAAAGACTGCTTCTTTAGTATTGAATTCCAATTAAAGCCAATACTTGAACGTCTGTCTTGTGTCTGCAGCTCACATAAAAATTGATAAATAGGCAACGAGTTTATACTATAATTATGAGCGTTTCCTAAACGTGGTAAAATTTCTTTGTTGTATTTTTTAGAACGTAACACAATTCTATTATTTTTTACAGAAACCAAAATATCTTCAATCGGAATTTGATAATTATTAGCAATGCTAGATTTCCCTAAGTACGGAATTTCATATTTTCTAAAAGAAGGTCTCTGTAAAATGTTTCCTATTCTCGCTTCTGGTAGGTGTATAATTTCAGCTAAAATTTTATCAGCATTTATTGTTTCTTCTGTAGCAATAATATTATTTACATATTCTAACAAGTCTTTATCTCCATAAGAAAACCTACCTAATAAATTAACTGCACTAGAACCACCAGCTCCTTTTATAAAAACTTGTTCTTCTCCTTGAGTTTTATAAACTTCTATCATTGAAGAAAAGGTATCGGGTAAATCATCCCAATTTAAAGGTAAATCTTTAAAATCTTCTGAAGTTATGTCAATTTGATATTGATCATCTTTAATAGCTTTAACTAATTTTTCTTGCAATATATCGTCTGTATCAGTCCAAATAACACGTTCATACCTTTCTATAGTATTTGGAGTTATTAAAGTCGCTAATAAATCATTATTATCGTCTCTTTTATCTCCATAGCCAATACCTGTTTCGGTATCTAACACTAAATATAGCGGAACTTCAGATTGCTCAAAACGTTTTAAAAATGTTCTTTTAAACCTTTCTATATTTCCATTTGCAGAAGGTGCAGTCATTTTATTAAATAAAACCAATGCTTTTTTTAGATGCTTTTGAAGATGTTTGTTTAAATTATTTTGGTTTAAATTACTAAAACTATCTGTTTGAAATAAGAATTTAGTATCTAATTCAGGAACTATTTTTTTAGCATCAACACTAATAGATTGATAATCGGCAATAGAATTATTAATACCAGTATCTAAAACCGTTAATTTATCTTGTAATTCTTTTAACTGGGTATAAATTGTTGAACTTTCAGGTATTTTCTTAATACGCTCTAATAAAGAAGTAAAATAATCTTTTCCTGTAACACTAATTTCCAATTCAGAAACCAAAATTTGATTATCAATTAATTGATTTATATATTCTTTTGCTTCTTCTTTGGTAATCTCATCATCAACTAATAATTTCGCTAATTCAGAAATAGTATTACCGCTTTTAGCTTCAGTTAATATTTTCTCTAAATATTCTGAAAAACCAATTCCTTCTAATGAATAACTTCTTTTTTTATTCTCTATAGTATATTCAACATATCTGTAATGATCTCCAATTTTATAAATACTTGTATTAGGGAAAAACAAAACATTCTCTTTAATACTTTTTTCTTTTAAAAGCTGTTCAAATAAGTTATTTAAAAAAGTAGTATCAAATCGTGTAATTCTTTTATAATTTTCTACATCCTCTATCTTAATGTTTGTTTCTCTATTAAAACTACCTATACCACAAGAAGCAAACAAACCAAAAGGGGTACAACGGGTAGATATTCTAGTATAATACTTTAGAATTGTTATTTGTAACCTTTCAATTTTTTGAGCATTTTTCAACTCACCCACTTCCCACTTTTTTACTTGAGTTAATAATTCAGGAGAAGCTAAAAATAATGCTTCTCTAAAAACAGGATTTATGAGAATTTGTTTAAAATCTTCCTCTAGTATTTCACTTTTCCCTATTAGTTTTAAATAATTAGAAAAAGAAAAAAGAGGTGTCCTTAAGCAGTAATTATTGAATATTTGATATGAGTTTTTCTCTTTCAACGTGATTTTTCAATTTTTCGAGGGTGCGAATATACTTAATTACTAAAACCTATCAATATTCATATAAATTTTTAACAATAAAACACTTAACAAAATAAAAACTACAAGATATTTATAAATATCGACTCGTTTTTTATGAATACAGATTTTTTTTAATTGTTAACTGCATTTTTTCTGCGTTGATTTGCAGTGTATTCATAAGTAGGGAAAAGTTCTACGTGAAAAAGAGAAAATAACCTCTTTACTTTTTTGTTCAAAAAGTAGAGAGGTTTTAAATTAAAAAATATGACAAAACAAATATTTCCAAAAGAGATTATAGAAAACAGTGTTGAGGCACACCAATTTAAACACTCCAATAAAAGTAAAATTATTTACAGCCTTATTTTACTTGCTTTAATTATTGCTCTTATAGCACTTCCTTTTATTAAAATTACTATTTACAACACCTCTCAAGGGTTAATTAGAGCAGATAAAGAAAGAATAACACTAAATAGTAGCGCAAGTGGTAAAGTTGTATTTCACCAACTTAAAAACAATCTACAAGTACACAAAGGAGACACACTATTAGTGCTTAATAATGTTGCAATCAATCAAAAAATTGAAAATACGCTTAACCGATTAGAAGAAACTAAAACATTTATTGATGATTTAAAATTATTAACTGCAAATAAAATTGCCAAGAATAAAATTATATCTTTAAAATACTTACAAGAAATTAGTTTTTACAAGCAAAAATTAAACGAATTAAATACTCGGTTTAGAAAAATTAAAGAAGACTACAAACGAAATAAAAACTTATTTAAAAAAGGCGTTATAGCAAAAATAACACTTAATAATAGTAAGCTAGAATATGATTTAGCTTTAAATGCTATTTCTCAATACAAAAAGCAACAATTTAGTACTTGGCAAAATCAATTGGTTAACTACCAAAACCAATTAAAAGATTTAGAAAACAGTAACACTCAATTAAAAGAAAGCAATAGTTTATCTATAGTCAAAGCTCCTACTACTGGTACATTACTAAATATAAAAGGAATTGAAAATGGTAGTTTTATTACTAACGGATTTCAATTAGCAGAAATATCGCCAGAAACCGATTTAATTGTAGAATGCTACATAAACCCTAATAATATTGGTTTATTAAAAAAAGACAATAAAGTAAACTTTCAAGTAAGTGCCTTTAATTATAACCAATGGGGTTTAGCAACAGGTAAAATTCTTGAAGTTGGTAACGATGTGCAAATGGTTAACAATACACCCATGTTTAAAGTGCTATGCTCATTAAATCAAGAGTTTTTACAGCTAAAAAACGGATTTAAAGGATACTTAAAAAAAGGAATGCTAGTAAATACTCGCTTTGAGCTTGCTCAACGTACTTTATTTGATTTACTCTACGATAAAATGGATGATTGGTTAAACCCAACAACTCAAATAGCAAAAAATAAATAATTATCATTGAGAGAAACAAAACAATCTCTTCATGTGGTAATCACAAACTATAAAAAAGAAATATGAAAAATATTAAAACTTTAGAACGTTTACAACAACTACACGGTTTAATTACTAACGAAAATACAGGTACACCAAAAGAATTGGCTAACTTATTACAAATAAGTCAACGCTCAGTGCATTTATTAATTGAACAATTAAAAGACTATAATGCTAATATTTGTTATAGTAGAAGCAGAAAAACCTACTACTATTGTGATGATTTCGACTTACAAGTATCTATTTCTGTAAATGTTTTAACCAATAACGAGGTAACTCAAATATTTGGTGGCAGCTATTTTTCTTCAATTAAATTAAACATTGCAAGTTAGTTGCAGTGGATGAATTTATATTTGAAGTATCAAATAAATTGCTGGGTGCACATGGTAAGGTTTTGATATGGATTATAAAATTAGACTTGTCATTCATGCAGAGGTAGGGATCTTGTGATAAAAATTTATAATCAAAAAGCAAATTAATAATTTTAAAAAGTAATTTTATGAATAGTTTACAAAAATTTGGCGTTCAGGAGTTGAGTGCTAACGAAATTAAAGAAACTCATGGGGGTGTTGCTCCTTTAGTTGGTTATGGACTTTGGCTTCTTGCAGGTATAGCAGTAGGAGCAGCAATAACAATATATGCTAATAGTAAAAAAGGTTAAAACAATGGGGAATTTAAATAATTTTGGAGTTCAGGAACTGAACACTAGAGAAATTGAAGAAATACAAGGTGGATTAATGATTGGATTGTGTATTTGTTTATTTGCTCTTGGAGTAGCTATTGGAACACTAAGTGTGTCTGGAAAAGCTTAGTAATTAAATTTCCTAAGACTAAAAGTAAATTTTTAGTCTTAGGGAATTTTTACTGAAATTATCAATATTATTATGAAGCATGAGAAAAAAACAATTAGCATTCAAAAAGCAAATTTTATAGGGCTATTATTTTTACCTCCTCTATCTTGCTTTCTTATCCTTTATCATTTTTTCTGGGAATTTCCTGATTTAAGTCTATTTCTGGGTACCCCGCTAAATTTATTTGTTTTTGTTCTAATTATATTCTTTTCAATGTTAGCACATGAACTTATTCATGGTTTATGCTTTATGTTATTTGTTAAGGAAAGATTTAAAAGTGTCAAAATTGGATTTATATGGAAACATTTAACACCCTATGCACATTGTAAAGAACCTTTAAATAAAATTCACTACAGGATTTCTCTTCTGATGCCTGGAATAGTCCTAGGTGCTTTTCCTATATTTATTGGCTTGTTTTTTAATTCTTTTTCTTTTTTAGTTTATGGACTCTTCTTAACTTTAGCAGCCGGTGGAGATATAATTATATTCATACTTACCTTTAATATTCCTGTTAATAAAAGATTATTAGATCACCCATCTGAGTGTGGTTTTTTTATTGTAGACAAATCAATTTAAAATTATGTACGAAAAAGACGATGTGAAAATTCAGATAAACGACTTATATAGATTACTTGGTAATAAAGAAGAATATTTTTAAGCACAATTTTTGAAAAGCTAATAAGCTTTTTAAGTCAAAAGATGGGATTATTTAAAAAGAGTTCTATTGTTAGCAGAATTATTTTATATAGATTCTACTATTGAAAAAAAGGATGATATAAAAAAAGAAATAGATCATTTTTAAAAAAACCTTACCTCGAATATAATAAAAGTTCTTATCCAAATTAAAATTTTATAGTAGCAAATTACGCTATGATGTAATAGAATTTGATATTATTTATATTTTTCCCTCCACACTAATATTTACAATGACTTATTTTTATTAAACAAAATATTATTAATAAATTAAGGTCTTATTCTATTATCTTCCAAACAACTAAATAACATTAATTATACAGATACTTTACTATAAGTAACTACAAAGTAATTATTTCATAGAGTTTTATCTCACAAGTTTTATTCCTTTTTATTTTTTTTAACTCAAACAACACTCTAAATATTTGACAACTATTTTTCATAAAGAAAGTTGCAAGTTGCAAGTTATTTGCAGTAAGCAGCTTTATACTTGTAGTATCTTAAAAATTTAATTATTAACCTTGTTTGTTATAAAAACAAACGAAAAATGAAAGTAAATGAAAAATTTAGAAAGTTATGATGTTCAAATTATGAACACAAAGGAAGTAAAACAGATTAGTGGAGGACTTATCTTTACTACTACTGTAGTTATATATGGTACACTTGCAAGTTTTGGTTTGATTGGAGCTATTTGGTATGCAAATAAAAACAGTTAGTAAAAATTTAATTTAAAAATAAAGTAAATGAAAAATTTAGAAAGTTATGATGTTCAAATTATGGACACAAAGGAAGTACAAGAAACTAATGGAGGAATCCTTTTCACTCTAGCTGTATGTATAGCATTAGGTACAGCAGCAATGGGTGGGCATTACATATATGAAAGCACTAAAGGCTAAATTATTCATTGTTAAATCAATATAAAAACTAAAAAATGAAAAAATTAGAAAAGTACGGAGTTCAAGAAATTTGCAAACAAGACGCTAAAGATACTGAAGGTGGATTTTTTATGTTATTTGCTGCAGCTGTCGCAGTAACTGCTATTGGATATGCTATGTATGATCATATAAATAGTTAAAAATCATTATATCTTTGAAATGATTATTTTAATCTCATAGAATTATAATTTTATGAGATTTTTTTATTAATCAATAAAAGGCCGTTGCAAATAAATTGCAGTAAATACTCTTTTCTTTGTTGTTCAAAATAAAAAAAGAATGGCGAAAATAACCATAAAACAACACGACATTACTGATTGCGGGGCTGCGTGTTTGGCATCTATATCTGCACACTATAACTTACAACTGCCTATTGCACGTATACGACAGTACGCAGGTACTGATAAAAAAGGTACTAATGTATTAGGTTTAATTGAAGCTGCTGAAAAATTAGGGTTTGAAGCTAAAGGAGTTCGTGGAAAGTTAGATAGTTTATTTAAAATACCTAAACCCACTATTGCACACATTATTGTTAAAGAACAATTACATCATTATGTAGTTATATATGAAGTAACTAAAGAGTATATAAAAATTATGGATCCAGGTGATGGGAAAATCCATAAGAAAACACATGAAGAATTTTTAAAAGAATGGACAGGGGTTTTAGTATTATTATTACCTAAAGAAGAATTTACTGCTGGTAATGAAAAAGTATCAGTTTTAAAACGTTTTTGGTTTTTATTAAAGCCACATAAATTTGTGTTACTACAAGCTTTAATAGGAGCAGTTGTTTATACATTATTAGGTTTTTCTACATCCATCTACATACAAAAAATTACCGACCATGTATTAATTGGTGGTAATACTAAATTATTAAACTTACTAAGTTTAATAATGCTTGTACTACTAGTATTACAAATTATAATAGGTGTTCTCAAAGATGTTTTTTTAATAAAAAGCGGACAACAGATAGATGCCCGTTTAATTTTGGGTTATTACAAGCACTTATTAAAATTACCTCAACAATTTTTTGATACTATGCGAGTAGGAGAAATTATTTCTCGTATTAACGACGCTGTAAAAATAAGAACTTTTATTAACGATGTTTCATTAAGTTTAACTGTTAATATTCTAATTCTATTTTTCTCTTTTGGTATTATGTTTATGTATTACTGGAAGCTAGCTTTAATTATGCTGTTGGTTATTCCATTATACTTAGTAGTGTATTTAATAATAAATAAACTAAACAAGAAAACAGAGCGCAAAATAATGGAGAGTTCTGCTGATTTAGAAAGTCAATTAGTAGAATCGCTAAACTCAGTCGGTACTATTAAACGTTTTGGTTTGGAAAGTTTTGCAAACATAAAAACAGAAACACGTTTTGTAAACTTATTAAATGTTGGGTATAAATCTGCTTTAAACTCAGTTTTTTCTGGGACTTCAACAACTTTTATAGCACAATTATTTACCATTATTTTACTTTGGAGTGGTTCTTATTTTGTGATTGAAAGACAAATTACTGCGGGAGAGTTAATGTCTTTTTATGCTATTATTGGGTATTTTATGAATCCTGTAGCAAGTTTAATTGGAGCCAACAAGCAAATACAAAATGCACTAATTGCTGCCGACCGTTTGTTTGAAATCATGGATTTAGAACGTGAAGAAAATGAGGATAAAATTGTATTAAGAAAAGATAAAATTGAAGATATCGAATTTAAAAACGTAGCTTTTAGATATGGTACAAGAGTACAGGTTTTTACAGATTTTAATTTAAAAATTAAAAAAGGAAATATTACTGCTATTGTTGGTGAAAGTGGTTCAGGTAAATCAACATTAATATCCTTATTACAAAATTTATATCCTTTACAAAAAGGGCAAATTACCATCGGAGATTTAGATTTAAAATATATACAACATGAGAGTCTACGTGAATTGGTAAGTGTAGTACCCCAAAAAATAGATTTATTCGCAGGAAATGTAATTGATAATATCGCTGTAGGAGATTTTGCTCCTAATACGGAATTGATAATTGATATTTGTAAATCAATAGGCATTTTAGAGTTTATAGAAAGTTTACCAAATGGGTTTAACACCTATTTAGGTGAAAATGGAGCAACATTATCTGGTGGGCAGAAACAACGAATTGCTATTGCTAGAGCTCTATACAAACAACCTGAAGTTCTAGTATTAGATGAAGCTACTTCTTCTTTAGATTCTTCTTCTGAAAATTATATTCAAAAAGCAGTAGAAAAATTACGAAAAGAAAATAAAACCATTATTATCATTGCTCATAGATTAAGTACAGTAATAAATGCTGATGAAATTGTAGTTTTACAAAAAGGAAAAGTTTTAGAACAAGGTAATCACAAAATGTTATATGCTGAGCAGAGTAAATATTATGATTTATGGCAACAACAAATGCCTAAGTTATGATGGTTACCTTGCTTATTAAAAAACATGATAAAGTGGGTACAAAAAACACCTTCACTTCTGTTTATAGTCATGGAATAGTGCAAATAAAAAACCTCAACGATTAGTTGAGGTTTTTTATTTGTACTCGAGGCGGGAATCGAACCCGCACTCCCGAAAGAATTGGATTTTGAATCCCGCGTGTCTACCAATTCCACCACTTCGGCAATTCAATATTTCAATTTAGGCGGCGGATTTTGAATCCTTCGTGCTTTGATGCTGTATAATTTTAAATGTAATGATAATCAGTAAGTTACGAAATAATTACCACATATTGCATCATAAAAAATCATATTAAATCAACATTTGTTTTAGGTATGTTTTAGGTAAAATCTAACGATTTTTGTATCTTTGTATGACTAATTCATAAGCTATGGCGTCAATAAAGATAATACTTTGGAAGCATGACAAAAAGAAAAATGGCACTTTTCCGCTTGCGCTTCGTATCACACAAAACAGAAAAACCCGCTATATTTTCACAGGCAAATATATCTTTGAAAAAGATTGGGATGCTGCTGCAAGCAAAGTAAAGAAGTCATATCCTAATTCTACGCGGCTCAATAACTTCCTTTTAACCAAACTAAAAGAGGCGAATAAAACCCTTCTGGATTTAGAGACAGAAGATAAGGGCATTTCTTCAAAGCAAGTCAAAACAGAAATCACCTCTCCGCTTAGCAATAAGAGCTTCAATGAGATCTCACGTATTTATATTCAAGAATTAGAGGATAATAAAAAGCTCACGCGCCTGTCTTCAGACCGAGCCAGAGTTAATCATTTTATAGAATTTGCAGGTTCAGATAATATCAATTTCCGAGAAATCGACGAAGCGTTTTTAAGACGCTATATGATCTTTTTAAAAACAAAAAAAAAGAACGGAAAGCGTTCAATCATTAATGCCTTAATCGTTATTCGCACGATTTACAACAGAGCCATAAAAGCAGGAATTATCGAGCGTAAACATTATCCTTTTGGCGCGGATAAAATCCGTATTAAGTTTCCCGAAACGCAAAAAATAGGCTTATCAGTAGAGGAGATGAAAACTCTTGAATCTTTGGAAGGCTTAACACCCCAAGAGGAACATGCAAGAAATGTATGGCTGTTTAGTTTCTTTCTAGCAGGGATGCGCGTAGCAGATGTTTTGCTCATTCGCTGGAGTGATATTTATGATGGGCGATTACATTATCGCATGAATAAGAATGAAAAAGTCTTATCCCTCAAACTCCCTGAAAAAATATACCCCATATTAAAAGCCTATGAAGCTGCACAAGAAAATGCTGATGATTTTATTTTTCCTGAAATGAAGCTTGCGGACTTAAAAAACTTAAAAGACATATTGGCTAAAACAAAAACTGCCAATAAGAAATTCAATAAATATTTAGAAACCATTGCTGAAAAAGCGAAGATTACAAAGAAGCTAACGATGCATATTGCACGTCATACCTTTGGCAATATTTCAGGCGATAAAATACCAATTCAGACATTGCAAAGACTGTATCGTCATTCATCCATTACAACAACGATACAATATCAATCAAACTTCATTCATAAGGATTTTGATGAGGCATTGGATAATGTCATTAATTATTAAGTCAAAAAAAATCTGCATAGATGACACAAGAAGAAAAAATAAAACTGCGTGAGCATTTTGAATTTTATATTAATGACTGGGCGAAGAAGTACCCTACTCCAATTGTTAACGATCATTCTTTACTTGATGAAGATAGTAGCCAATTTCATACAAGCACAGCAGAGCTTGAAGTTTTTCATTTAAACCCAGAACATCTTCATAGACTGCATACCGCCTTTACCTTCTATGAAATTTTTATTGATATAGCGAGCGGACATGGTTTTGATGAAGGAATTGTAACGCTCATTGAAAAAGCGCGCAGCATTTGCCCTCCAATTCATTTTTTCGGTAAAGAGTTTGAATTTCAAACACGCTGCGATGAGCAACAATGGTTTTCATGGTTTGCAAAAGAGTTTTTTGATTTATCAATGCGCTCAAGCCATGCTTTTTGGCATAAGAAAAGTTTTAACCTCAGCCACCTGACAAAGTTCAAGGATGAAATAAAATTGGATAATTTTTCAAAAGAACGGGTTAAGGAATTGATAGGCGAAGCTCCTATCATTGCCCCAGAGTTAATAGATGAATTATATGAGGCACTGAATAAAGGAGGCGTTCAAGCTGTGAATGCACTTTTTAAAACCAAAGGCACTTTCGATCCAAACTTCAAGGATAAGAAAGCTGTCATTGACTATATTGTTTTAATGAAACGGTTTTCAGGCATTGAACTCACCCCCGAAGAAGAAGCTGTTGATGGATTAAATAGAAATAAAAACTAAATCATATTAATCAGTTTCAAAAAATCTTCCTTTCTTCTTTTGGCTATAGGTATTTCGTATTTATCTTTCATAATTACAGATGCATTTGCTCCTTTAATGTACTTTTTGATATATGCGGTATTTATAAGATGAGATTGATGCGTCCTAAAAAAACTATGAGTATTTAATAACTCATCATAATGTTTTAGCGTTTTAGATGTTAAGATGCTTTTTCCCTCCAACAAAAATATTTTGGTGTATGTCCCATCTGCTTCGCAACGAATAATATCTGCAACATTTAAAAAATAAGTTTCTTTTTCTGTTACTATGATTATCTTCTCGTTCTTTTCTTTAGAAGTATTGTGAAGTAAGGCGTTTGCTTTTAAAAAAGAACTTGTTTCAATAGAGTTGTTTAATCTTTTTAGAGTTTCACCAAGTTCTTTATTGTCAATTGGCTTTAATAAATAATCAAATGCACTAAACTTTATAGCTTCAATGGCATACTTATCATAAGCCGTAGTAAATATTATATGAAATTCAATATTTTTAATCGATTTCAATAAATCGAATGCTGTTTTTTCATGTAACTGAACATCTAAAAAAACTAAGTCCGGATTAAGTGTTTCGATACGGTTTTTGGCAATCTCTACATTAGAGCAAATTGCGACAACCTGTATAACAGTAGAATAATTTATTAATAATGACTGTAGCTTCTCTCTACAGTGTTTCTCATCATCAACTAATATTGTTTTTAACATTCAATTTAAAATTTAAGTTCAAGTGGCAATGAAAGCTCCACTCTCAGGCCATATTTCTTATCGATATAATTAATAGTACCTTTTGTATCAGCCGTTTTATTGATTATATCTAATCTTTGATTGGTGATTTTTAACCCCATTGAATTTTGGTTACTTAAATTTTGTTTAGAGCCATTTCTTCCTACGCCGTCATCTTCAATAGCACAAACAAGTTTCCCATTTACGTTGTTTATTTCAATCAATACCGTTCCGTCTGTTTCTTTTTTGGAAATACCGTGCCAAATGCTATTTTCTATGAATGGCTGTAAAATAAGAGGAGGAATCAATGTATTTTCAATATCAATTGTTTTATCAATATTGATTTTGAAGTTAAGTTTGTTTTTTAGGCGTAGTGATTCTATCTCGATATATAGTTTTAAAAGCTCTAAATCATCTTTTAATAAAATCCATTTATTTTCAGAATTTTCCAGAATTGCACGTGTTAATTTTGAAAACTTTCCTAAATATTCATCGGCTTTTTCAACATCGTGATTACCCAAATAGTTACTTATGGAGTTTAAGGAATTAAAAATAAAATGAGGGTTCATTTGAGAACGCAGAGCGATTAATTCGGTTTCTGCCATTTTCGTTTTAAACTCAGCAACCTTTCTTTGCTGTTCAGCGTCACGTTTTCGTTTATATAAAAAATATCCAATTATAGAAAACACTAACAAAAAGCTTCCAATGCCAATGGCAGTATTCTTGATATATGATTGGCGGTTTATTTCTATCTTGGAAATAGTTTCCTGTTTATCAAGCTGGTACTGCATATCTTTTTTAGTAAGTTCAGCTTTTTTCTCCTCAGAGGTGACACTGTCTCTTAGTTGGATATAGTTTTTATAAGCCGATAAAGATTTCGCATAATCTTTATCGTTTTCATAAACTTGATTTAGGACAAGCCATGAATCAGCTTGCCATTCAACTGCATCTATTTCTTTAGAAACATCTAATGCTTTTTTTGCATAATTTTGTGCTTGAACATATTTGTTTTGTAGTATCGACACTTTCCCTAAACTATTTAGCGCAGATGCCTTAATGTATTTATTGTCAATTTTCTCTGAAAGCTTTAGAGCCTCAGAATAATACATAAGAGAATTTTGATAATCTCTTTTTCTTTTATAAGCCAATCCTTTATTATTGATAATTGCTGCAACAAAAAAACTATTGTCTAGTTCTTTTGCTAAAGACAGAGCATTATCAAAATAACCAAGGGATTTATCTACCTTATTTGTTTCGCTATAAACATTCCCAATATTATTGTAAGCCCTAATTTGATTGATAGTATCTTTTCGCTGAATTGCAATGTTTAAACAGTTGTTGTAGTTCTTTAATGCCTTGTTGAAATCCTTCATGTCGGCATAAATATTGGCAAGATTGTTATATAAGTTAAGTACCAAATTTTGATCACCTATTTTTTCAGATATACGCAATGCTTCTAAAAAGAAGTCTAAAGCTTTTAGATTATCCGCCATCGTATAATAGATGCTCCCTTTTTGATTTAGGGCTAGAGCCATTCCCTGCTCCCAGTTCTTGTCATTAGCAATTAAAAGCCCTTCATTTATATACTTTAAAGCCCTTTCGGGGTTACTATAAGTAAAATGATCTGACGCATTTATTAGGTGTTTGCTTCTTACCGTATCACGCTTTATATGAAAATCTAAAAGAGTAGATATAGAGTCTTTTTCTTGCGCCAAAGAAATTTGAAACAAGAAGAAAGCAACTAATATTATCCTAATTTTTAAAACGATCATACAAATTCTAAAAAAGCCTTTTTACACGTCATAAATGTAACACTTTTGAAAATTAATTATTGGCAAAAGAAGGAATAATATAGAGGACAGGTTTACCGCTTACCAATTCATCCTTTCCGAATACTAATTCTATGAAAATGTATTGGTTTAAATAGCTAGATTCATTCTAACTATTGCCATTTTAAGAATGATTTGGGCAATCAAAAAATCGAACCTATTCATGAAAACACTACTCTTATTTGTTACTTTTTTTATTACAATTCCTAACACTACTTTTCTTGCAAAAAGGGGTTTGTTTGGTAAACAAGAAACAATAAAAAAATTACAAGACGTCTCCATAAAAGGCTCTAAAGGTGAAGACTTATACTTAGGATATAAAACCTCTGCATTATTTGTGTTCTTTGGAGTTTATTTTAAAGATGATGGCTATGTCTTAGGAATCAAAAAAGGCTATGGTTCTTATTATCCTTTAGACGAAAAACAAATTAAAGAATTCCAAGAACAAGGTCACTTACCTAAACCTTTACCAGAGTACAGTATTTCTTTTTTTGATTATATAATGGGGTATTCTCTTTGGATTGTTCTGCCCTTTATTATTGGTTTTCAGATTTTGAAACATAGATATAAAAAACAAGCCAAAGCGAGCCAAAAACCCATATAAACCTAGAAAACATGAAATTTAAGTTTACCATTCTCCTTTTTTTATTTTTAATAATATCATCTTTTTCAAGAGTAGATTCAAAACCAGTAGAGACTCCTCAAAACATTGAGCTGAATATAGATGGATTATACTATGCTGAATTCTATGACTACATTTTTAGAGGGCATTTTGAAAACATTAAAATGAAAAGAGATGACCCAAATTTTCTAATGATTTTTGAGCAATATTTAAGAACCTATGGTGCTAAATGTTCAAATTATTTACCTACTAATAAAGTTGAAATTATGGAGCTGGTTTGTGCCAAAGAAGAAGTAGGGTATAATGGCTATGGGCAAGAAATTAGAAGAGATTGCATAAAGTACAGATGGGATGGCACTGGCCTTTTTGCAAGACCAGATTTATACAATGCCAAAATAGAAATTGAAAAAATACATAAAGCAAACGGGCTCTCTATTTTTTTTGGAATGATAACAGACCAAAATGCTATGGGAAATTCTGTGGATTTAATGCATAGAAGAAAAGGACTAAATAATGATATGTCTAAATTTTTCACATTAAATCAATGCAATAGTAAAGGTGTAAAGCGGTTTGAGGAAAACCTTAAGCTCTTTGCTCTTAATAAGCCTGGAATACGAATGAAGGGTAGTAGCAAGTATGCCATCATGAAAAAATCAGGAGGGCCTTCAGGCTCACAAAACTTTAGCAAGTTAATTGATGACCTTATTTATGACCAATCTAAGACATGGTCTTTAAATCGTTACACCAAAGGTAGCATCTCTGGATTAACCGTATTGTCAAAAGATAGTCAAGGAAGACCTGTAGAATTAAGGGCAAACTATAGTTACAGTGCATTTGGTAATAATGGTAGAGGTTGGGCAAAAGTCATTTTCAAAAATGGACTTCCCGAATGCATATACTTTTTTGATTTTCCTAATAACTGCAAAACACCTAACAGTAGTGTTGTAGCGAATTATTCGGAAGGGAAATACGCTAATAAATAAAAGAGCAAGAGTATGAATTTAAACCTCTCAAAAAATTAAAGTAATTACTAAACATGACACGCTATTTATGACGTGTTTTATTGTATCTTTGAATAAGAAATTATGAAAACACGTATTCCATTAATATTGACCTATATTTTCCTTTTTTCAATTTCGGTAGCAGCACAAAATTCAGCTCCAAAATTACCAACAAGGGCAGAATGTGAAGAGTGTGCGAATAAGAAAGCAAAAAGTCTTTTGGAGAAATACGGCACAGCTCAAAAATTCATTGGCTGTCTTGTGGCCGGTGGCACATCGGCTCAAATGGTGCAGATTGATAACCTACTCAAAACCGCTCAAGCCAAGAAAGACCAATTTTCTCTTAAAAGCTCAAGCCCTGCTGTGCGCTTCATGATTTTAAGAAATGTTAGAAGCTATGTAAATTTAGTAGATTATGGCGCCGACTTTGCTCTCAAATTTCCCTTTGACAAAGAACACATAAAAACCAGCATGGAAAAGTTTTTTAACACTCAAAAAGCCAAAGCACAGGAATTAAGAGATTGGGCTGATCGTATGCAGGCTATTTTGAATAAAGAGCATCCTGACACGAAAAAAGGCATGGATAAAACCATTAGCAAAGTTAAAATAGATTGTGAAATTACATGGCACAAAGCAAAAAACGGCGTCATCTATCCAGAGACTTTGTTTTTTGATCGCGAAAAGAGTAATCAATTTGTAGTTGGCTGCGCAGAAATGGATATGAATTTCTATGATTTACTCAGATCCCCTGCTCCCAAAAAATACGCAGCCGCAAAACCTAAAAGAATACCCTCATGTACTGATAGGAAAACTCTAGGTGATTGGGAAATATTCTGGAAGGATGATTATTTTTCCCTGAAGCCAAAACTCTATGACAGAAAAAAGGGATCATCGACAACCAACTTAAGTATTGGATTCAATGATACAAATGGAAAATATGGCTTAAGTTTTAATTACGCCTCTGGAAGTTTTTTTTCAGATCACACCCAACAGATTTACGTAGATGGGGCTATTTTCCATGAAGGAAAATGGACAATCGAACGCTATGCCGATGGCAAATTAAAATCGGTAAGAGCTCCTGCCATCAATGAGAATTTAATTGATATTTTCAAGCTTGGATCGGAAGTAGAAATTAAAGTTTTTGGCAGAAAAATGGTCGATGATCCTTCATCTGGACTTGGATATAAATGGCAACCAGTGTTAAAGGCATCAGCGCGGTTCTCATTAAAAGATTTTACCAATGCTCTCTCTATTGCAAAAAATGGAAAAGCAACAAAAGCTGCCGAGAAAAAACAAGGCAAATGCAAAGAATAAGAGTAGACATCATCTGTTAAAAATGACTGATAGCGTTGAGTAATCTTGATATTTGGCTACAAATTTAAACCATCAAAAAAAATGAAAATAAAATACTTCCTTTTAATTTTAGCGATAATCCATTTTTCAAGTATATTTGCTCAAAATGATCCCTTTGCCAAAATAAAAACACCAGAAGACGCAACATTTTATCTCCAATTTGTCTCTGAAAACTTTAAGGCTGTTGATGAAAAAATACTTCCAATCCTTATAGAAAAAGGAGCAGATGTTAATGTGGTTAATAAAAATAATCTAACACCTCTAGTATCCATGATTTTTGCTAATTCCACACAGGGCGCTAAAACTCTTTTAGATGCAGGAGCAAAAACAGATATAATTATTCCTAATTCTAATGACACACCATTAACATTGGCTATTAGACATGGTGTTAAAAATAAGAATATTCAAATATTTGATTTGTTTTTGAATGCGAAGGCTGATGTTAATTTTAAAAATGGAGATGGATTTACACCACTCTATGCTTCTGCTTTGTGGGGGTCGCCTGTAATGATGGCAAAATTGATTAAGGCTGGAGCTAATCCAAACATAAGCAATTCGAAAACCCCATCGCCTTTACATGCGGCTATTATCAAAAAAGACTTTGTCCTAGCAGAACTATTACTCAAAGCAGGAGCAGATATTAACCTGCAAATCTTAAACGGTGAAACACCATTGGCACGAGCTATAAAATTTGACCCATCGTACTTGGCAAAAAACATCAATAAACTGATTGAGTTAGGTGCAGATGTTAATTTGTCTAACAATGAGAAAAAATCACCCCTGCATTTGGCAGCCGAAAAAAACAACCTCCCTCTTGTTCAAAAGCTTTTAAAAGCCGGTGCAAAGGTTGATTATCAATCACCTGATGGTACGACTGCCTTGTATATAGCATCTAGTTTTGGATATGCCGATATCGTAAAATCGCTACTAGACGCAAAAGCAAATCGAGAATTGGGTAAGAGAATTAAGAACGTAGTTACTCCAATGACTCCAATGATGATCGCCAGAAAGAACAAACATTCAGCTATTACAAAATTACTTCTACAATCCAAATTAAACACGCCTCTTTGTTCTGGGCGTATGAAAAAAAATGATTGGAGTGTAATTTGGAATGATAAGAAATACGAAATTATTAGGACTATAAAAGACACAGACTGCTCTTTAAATCAAAGGTTTTCTCTTTGGGTGTATAAGAGTGGAGAAATGCGCCTCTATACTTCAAATACTTGGGACAAATACAAGAAAATCAAGTTGTTTGTTGATGGAGCAAAGATTTTTGATGGTTATAGTAAAACCTTCAACAATAAAAAAATGCTCGAAAGACTATATAAAGGCAAAACACTCAAGATTGAATTTTGGACGGCAAAAGCGTCAAACAAAACTGTTTATGAAAATGATTTAAAATTTAAATGTTCTGCTAGTTTTTCTCTTAATGATTTTCAGCTTGTAAATCAGATGGGGCAACAAAAAATGCAACAAGCTGCTCGCAATAAACTAAACAATAATTGTAGATACTAAATAGGTCTGTATACGCAGAGGCTAATAATCATTAAATCTAGATGAATAAATCCATTAAATATCTGTTGCAATTTTTCGCAATCATAAGCTTTTTAAATATTTCTGCTCAAAGTGGTGAACATTTTGCAAATGTAAAAACACCAGAAGAAGCGACTGCTTCGCTTAAATTATTGTCTGAAAAATATAAGGTTGGAGAGGAAAATCTCCTCTCTATTTTAATTAAAAAAGGCGCAGATGTGAACCTCAGAAATAGCTATGGAACATCCCCTCTCTTCATGGCCGTTCTCGCCAATTCTACGCAAGGTGTTCGTATTCTGTTGGAAGCATCAGCGAGACCAAATGTTCTCCATCCAAAATCAGGCGGAACACCCCTCTTCTATGCTGCTCAGAAAAAGAACTTAGAAATAGTCAAAGCCCTAATAAAAGCGAAAGCAAATATAAATAAAGCGACAACGCGCGGGTTAACGCCATTATTTATTGCGACTGTCATGAAAGAGAGTGACATTGTAAAAGCACTTTTGGACGCAGGGGCTAACCCCAACATATATGATAATAAAACAAAAACCTCACCGCTTTATATCGCAGCAGAAAATAACGATTTCAAAAATTTAAGTGCATTGCTTGATGCAGGCGCAAAAATAGATCATCAAAAAACGGATGGTTCTACGGCTTTGTTTATAGCCTCTAGTAAAGGTCATGCAGTAAATGTTACATATTTGCTCGCCAGTAAAGCAAACCCCCATCTATGCAAAAAAGACGGCGATAAAGTCATTTCTCCTTTAGCCATCGCCAAAGAAAACAAACGAGGTCAAATTGTCTCTTGGCTTCAAAAAGACTTACCATCTTGCAGTGGTCACTTAGAAAAAGATGGGTGGGACTTAACATGGGCGTCTGGTTTTTTCTCAATGAAGGTCAAAGACCTGCAAACTAAAACAGGGCATAAAGATCATAAGATTACCTTCAAAGGGAACGCATCCAGTGAGATGTCATTTAATTCATATATGGTTCATTCAGACTTATTATTGGGCGAAACACATCAGATTTTTGTGGATGGCAAAAAGATATATGAGGGTCGTTATACCAAAGTGAATAAAGTATGGCATGCCCCAAAAATTGGGAAAGATGTCATTGATGCCATGTCCAAAGGACGCATCTGTGAAATGCGCATTATCAGTCAATATCAAACGATTGAGTCTTATCAATTCTCATTGAAACATTTTGCGCAGAATTTAACCTTTATCCGCATGAAAAGAGAACAAGCGCAAGAAGGTAAAGAGACGGGACGCTGCAAAGCTTTTACAGGGTGGTTCGGAGCTTAAGTTGTAAATTTAGGCGCATGAAGACATCCGTATTAGCCCTGTTCCTCCTATATTTCGCTAACGGCTTTGCACAAACCAAAGGTGATGATTTAAAAGAACTTTATGCAATTGCGATTGAAAACCATATCCATGCGCTGAAAGAGATCCGTGCTAAAAGTATCATCATTCATGAAATCCAGTCCTTCAATTTCATAGCAGATGAAGTGCCTGAACGCGACTTACCAAAATATATCGACGCCTACAAAATCAAATATCTCAATATCTATGATAAGAGATATAAGCGAAGTTTAAAAACGGGGAAACGCATAATTTCTATTCAGCCAATAACATTATCAGGTGATATTATAACCATAAACCTCGTTGATTTTTGGGTGCGCTATAAAAGCAAGAATTATGATTTTGCCAATCGTGGTGGCAGTGTTTCGAGCTTCAAATATTCCTCAAAAGACAATCAATGGCATCATCTTAAAACGACCTACTCTGGTATATAATTGACGCATCTATTTCGCCCCTAGCTCAATATGATTTGATATGGTTCGATATAACTAAAAATTGCTATGGGATATCCAATTAATAATTTCTAACTTTGTAAGATGGAAGTTATTTGTCTGCAAAGTGAAGCATTTTACGAACTGGTTGAGACAGTCGTTGAACGTGTCAAAGAAGATACGCAAGGTCACACTTTGGACAAATGGATCGATGATAAGGAAGCAATGCGCATGCTCCGCATTACCTCTAAAACCACCCTCGCCGTTCTTCGTGATGGCGGAGATATCAGATTTTCACAGCCCAGAAAAAAGATCATTTTATATGATCGTGAGAGCATCAACCAATACTTAGATAAACACGCAAAAGACACCTTTTAATCATGGACATGTACGAGCAGAATAAGGACATATCACCTCTCTTTTTAAAGGGCTTTAATCAGGGCTATTATATGGAGTCTTCTAATCCTGAATTAGCAGAGAAAATGCTTGAAGCAGACCATGAACAAAATGATTATTGGTTTGGATTTGAGGATGGTGTGACAGAACATAAAGTTGAAAAAGACCCTACTCTACAAAAGGACGATTATTCCAAGGATCAGGACTTTGACATGGGACGTTAATTTTAAGACGCATTGAATCGAATATTTTTATTCCACTAATTTCAATACCTTATAGCCCTTTGTGAATCTAATGTTTTACTTTAAGAAATAAGGTTTATTTCTATACGGGGTGTTTCACTAATGGGTTTCAGCCCCATTTCTTACCAGAAACAACCTTGCGCGTGGTTCTGATGTTATTTTTTCCGCGTTCAGGCAGATAAGCGATAAGAAAAAATAATATTGGGCGCATTATGCGGGTTGGAAATCTCTTCAATACAATAAGGCATGACTCGTAATTTAAAAGATTAATTTTGTGATATTTCAATGGTAAAATGTAATCAATCTAGCCTCAATTTTTAGACTGTTTTTGTATTTGATAAGTAGAAATTGCCCTCCAAAAGAAGATATAGAACCGCCCTCTTTTTCAAATTCTAGCCCCTGTGATGCGATCTAATCTTTAAACGCCCACATTTGTTTTAAAGATGCTAACCCCTATCACGAGGCTTTAAATGGAATTACAGGATTATCCTTCCCTTCTTCATTGATAAGCCATATCTCAATACCTCAACTTGCATTGAGGGTGAATTTTATCAAAATGGGTTCAGGAAGAAGAATATTTATTCAAGTGATATTGAATTTCGTGCGGCGATGGCTTCGATTTTTTCCAGATAGGTTCTTTCTGGCTTACTCATCTCTTCTTTTTTTATTATTTTATTTAAGTATGTATTAGTGTTAGCCCCTTGAGTCCGAGCCTGAAACTTGCGCTTTTTTATTGTTGGACGCAGAAGGTCAAAGCTGAGAAAGACTTTAATACCTGTAATCATACCGATGCGGTTTTTTGTGTAGTTGTATGTAAGATACCCCTCCTCCGCAGCATCTTTTAAATAGCGATAAACTTGACGCACAGAGCGACCAATATGTTTTGCTATTGTGCCTTGGGTTAAATTCAAATCACGTCCCTGCCCCGCCCATCCAACAAGTAGTGAAATCATGCACCGTGTTCCGGGCATTAACCGAACGTCTTTCATGAAGGATTGTTTAAGAGGCAAAATGTATGAGCCGTTATCATCTGGCTTTTGTGTGAATTTGCGTTGAGGTTTATCGCTCCCCTCCTCCATCTGCATTTGTAATGCTGTTGGCAGTGAGGCAAAGATGTTTGCAAATGGATTAGACTTTGAATAGCTCATGAATGTGTAAGCACCGCTTTGAACCGTGACCCGAAAAAAAGGCGCAAAAAACTGTTTGCAAAGTCATAAATGACTTGCATGCGCCTCTAAGGAACGATACTATTCAAGTGATTTTAAAGAAAAGCATCGCAAGATATTTAGAAACCGCCGCGCCAACGGCGGTTTTTTCATGTCGTGGTTTTAAAGCGTAAACGCTCCTCCTTGAAATTAGGTAATAAATGAATGAGAAGCTTCTAAATATAAGAAGCTGTGGGAAGATTACGCAGTGATTCTAGTAATAGAGTCAATTTGACTGTAAACTAATTAACGGGTAAACCTGTGAATAAGTAACATGTTTACCTGTGAACCCATTATCCTTAACGGGTAAACTTTGTCAAAGAGTATTTTTAATTGACTATCAAGGTAAACCATTAACTTTACAGGACTAGACCCCATGTTAACACTAGGAAAAGCAGCAAAAGAAGTTGGAAAATCAAAGACCGCGCTATCGAATGCAATCAAGGCTGGGAGGTTGTCTGCCACTAAAAAAGAGACTGGCGCATATGAAATAGACCCTGCCGAACTATTCAGAGTTTACCCGCCTAAACGGTCAAGCGAAACGGTAAAGTTGACAACACTAGACCCCGTAAAAAAGACAGTTGATGGGTTAAGTGAACGGGTGTTAAGTGCGCAGTTAACTGGACAGGCCAGTGTTCTTGAAGAAAAAGAGAAGCAAATCAGAACATTAGAAAGCGAAGTAGACCATTTAAGAGAGTCTCTAAAACTATCCCAAGAGGGTCACAATAATGCAACGCGACTTTTAGAAGATAAAAGAGGTGATAAAAATGAGCATTGGCAAAGAGCAATTGCAAAGTTGGAAAATCAAATCTCTGAAAAAGAAATTATAACCAATGAGAAATTAGAAACGATTGGCACTGAAAATTCGGAACTCGCCAAACAAAAGAAAGACCTTAAAAAAGCAAATAAAGTTTATGCAGGGTTGGCATTTATCATCGTAGTAGGGGTCGGTATTTTTGCACTGATGCAAAGTGGCATCATCCAAATAAATTGATCCTCAAACAATCCACCATTTCGTCCACTAAAAATGTGGGTAACTTCAAACCATAAAAATTCTATGTGATTTTTTGGGAGGAGGGACTCTTAAAAAATCACTCCTATTTGCATCTATGGAGCGCATCATTTTAGCTCTTTAAAAAACTCATCCATTGTCATTTTATGTATGTCTAAAATACGGAGGAGGGTGGCAATCGTAAAATTATATCCCGTTTCTAATCTCCAATAGTTTTTTCTTGGTAGATTGTGATCCGTCGCAAATGTTTCATAACTCGTATAACCAGAGCGTATTCGAAGGGCTTTGATACGAGCCCCAATTTCTTTTATGCGCTTTTCTTGTTCATCTGTAATCATAGCGATTAATGTCAATAAAAGCGGGTAATAAATTTACGTTATATATGACGTGATTATAAATTAATTGATTTATCTTGTACGCTATATATAACGTGCGGTAAAATGGCCTTATGAAAGCAATAACTTTAATAGCAAGTCTGTGCCTGTTGTTCTCAATGAATACGGCAATAGCTCAAAACAAAACCCAAAAAGATAATGTCCTTCCAATGCAAGTATTGGATTTAAGGAAAATGACAGATAAAGAAAAAACACAATGGATTGTCATTAACGGAAGAAAAGATATGCCGGTTATCGTTGAGGTATCTGGAGCGAATACAGAGGAGTTTTGGATTACTGTTGGTAAAACAATGCGAGGACTTCAACATGGAGGCTTGAGCAATCTTGTTTTGGTTCGCACCAATGATGCTAAGAGCAGAAGAGTATCAGAAGAAGTCATATGGCTTTACGAAAAAGGAAAAGTTGCGACTGTCTTTGAAAACCCACCCAATGACACACGATTAAAGTCACAGATACAAAAAAAGGTCATGATGCTTTATGACCGTGTGCATGGAACAAATATGTATCAGGGAGCAAATTAGAATTTGGGTGCAGTCGTTACGACCACCTGCGCCGTTAATTCTTCATTTAGAGCTTCTGTTTCAGCTTCAGACTGAGCATCTATTTGTTTGCCGACGCTTAAGCCGAGTTTAACTTCATCATCTAAAGCTTCGATTTCATCAAGACCTTCTTGTCGCACATTCGGGTCATCACTATTTAATTTAGTCTCAGCATCATCCAGTTGTTCATCTAAATCAGTATAGTATTCTCTGTCACGTTCTAATCGTTCGATGTCTCTATCTTTTGCTGCAATCTGCTCATTATATTCCGCAAGCTTTAAAGTTAGAATATGGTTGAGGAGGGCGGTATTATCACGATCTATTTTGCCGTGCTTTTCTTCATATTCCCTGATGGCACTTTCAAGAACATCGTTTTTGAATGAACCATCTTCGTTAAGCTCAAACTCACCTGATGTTTCAAAATTATCTAATGCGTCTTGAACGACGTCTGCTTCGTCTTGTAGAGCATCGCGTTCTTCATGAGCGATTGCAAGCTTGGTATTAACTTCTTCAAGGCGCATATCAATAAGATTACGCATGTTTTCTGAGTTCTGCCTTGCTTCTTCCATTTGGATCAGCACCTCAGTAATATAATGCCTGTCCTTCTTCTTTTTATCTTGGTCTGAAAAGTCTTTTTGGCTTTGTGTCGTGGCGTTGGTTTCCATCAAGCCAGATTCAAGCGCCATATCTTTTGTAGTGAGATGATGGCGTTTTAAATTCTCAGTAGCGATTTTTGCTGTTGAGTGGTCAAGGTCTGGACTCGCATCAAGGCTTTCCAAAAGCGCATTCGCTTGGAAGAGGGCGGTTAAACTACCTTTTTCTATTACGTTTTCAACCTGAGCCATTTTATATTCTCATTCTTTATTTTTTAAAGTCTAACATAAAGGCTGAATAATTTGCAACTCTTGGTATCATTTTATTTGGTAAATGAATACTATGATACTTCCGATTTTAGAACTTGTCTTTTATCTATAACCCTCCATATGCAATGGAATTAGGCACTAATCTAGTTTGTTATCTTTGCATAAGAATTTAACCGCTAACTTAAATCTTACAGAAATTAAATGATTGAAATAGATAAAATAGACTCAAAACTTGTCCTAAAATATTACTCTGAGCGTCAAGATATACCGTGGATTGAAGAGAAATTTAAGAAAGATGGCTCTATTTCAATTCAAAAAGTATTCCGTCTAAAAGAAGCGCATCTGCTTAAAAAAGAAGGGGAGTTTGATGAATTTGAATATTATTTTCAAATAGGAGAACTCATCAATGATTACTATAAAATCGATAAAGACATATTTGCTTTAAAGCATAATTTTTTCTTTCATGAAGATATTGATTTGCATGATGGATATTTCGTTGTCACATCTAAAATCTCACTTTTAAGACAAGTTGATAGGCTCATAAATCAAGACATTTATATCGGGGGTGACAATGAGGATATATTGCCTCATGACGAGTTTTTGAATCTAATTAAAATTTTTCCAACAAGCCATGAAATCAATCTCTATCGACAAGCCAAGGTCACATCAATTTTAAAAAATTACTTTGATAATATAAAAGATCAGGAGGAGGGGTATAAGACGTACATCAACAAAAAAACACCTGTTTATAACAGCGAACTCAGAAAAATGTTTCAAGAGGATGACATCCTCAAATACGAAACCTTATTAGAGAAGCTGCAAACAATGCTCTCTAACAAGGTCAAGTATAGCGAAGACCAATGGCAGGAAGAAATAATACAAATTATTCTTTTGCTCTTCCCAAAATACGTCGCTGTTTTTGATGAGGTGCGATTTAAGGATATAGATAATAAAACAAGAAGATTAGATTACGGACTTATTGATTTTATGGGGAATTTAGATTTAATCGAAATTAAAATTCCTTTTGATGGCAGTATCGTATCTGTTGGAAAGTATAGAGATAATCATATTCCAAAAAGAGATTTATCAGGGGCAATCATGCAGATTGAAAAATACATTTATTATCTTAATAAGACGGGGACTCAAGGCGAAAGAAATCTGACAAAAAAATATAAAGATACGCTTCCTGAAGGCTTAGAAATTAAAATCACAAACCCAAATGGAATGATTATAATGGGCCGTGATACCAACCTCACAAAACGACAATTGGCGGATTTTGAGATTATAAAACGTAAGTATAAAAACATCATAGATATATTCACATATGATGACCTGTTGAGGAGATTGGAGCTGACGATAAAACAACTAAAACAGTTATAAATTTTATACATCAATGTCACTAAAAAAAGATTTATTATACCCAATTACTGTTCGTATAATTGTATTCGGAATTATCTCTTTAGGAGGTTATTATTTCTTATCTAAAACAGATTTCTTAAAAGAGAATAGTCGAACAGAACTATCAAAATCTTATAAAGCAAGCAATATTGCGTTGCAAAAATCATTGGATGCCCAAGAGAGGCTGTTTAAAGAAGTTGAATTTTCTTTTCTGATAAGATCAGATTATTTTTCAAATCAAATACAGAAAATACTTGAATATAACGATGATTTTATAAATTCTGAATTCACAATTTCTGTATATGGAGATAGTATTACAAAATTAATATTTAAAGAGATTAAAGGAATAATCAAAGATATTGATCAAAGCCTTTATAGATATAAAAAATATGATGAATTATTACGAGAAAATACACCTAGACTTTGCGAAGAAGGCGCTTACAAAAAAGAAGCTATACTAAAAGAACAAAGGAAAACCTTGAGAGCTGTTATTGCAAATGAAAATTATTTTAGACAGACGATACCTGAATATTTGAGCCAGTTAAATTGTGGTTTAGAAAAATTACAAAATGATTACAAAAGATACTTAGATGAAGATTATGAAGATAGTTATTGGAAAAAACCATGTCGAGATGAATCGCGATGGAGATACATGAATTATTATAATGAAAAATATGCTTACTATCATTTGCAAAATGATTTTACGACCGAGCTTGACTTGATTATTATGGATGATGTTTTAGAAAAAATTGATTCCGATTATGAAATAAAAATGGTTCTAAAGTCTTTAGAGTTTTGTAAATAGATAAAGTTAAACTTTTGAAAACACCCGTTATTTTCCGTAATCTATATTATCACTTTATAGGAATAAGAAAATACTCCTATCACCTCTTTGCTTAAACCTTGCAAATTTTGTGAATCAGCTTAATAATCAAGTTAGGTTGTTCACGTTCATACCAAACCCCCGCTTTTCAGTCTCATACGATATTAAACATTGTGGAGACTGCTAAAAGTAAAGGAGGTGAAGGAAACTATGAGCAAAAGAAAAGGGAGAATTTTCTCCCTTTTCTTGCGGATTAGAGGGATAGTAATATCCCTGAATATTCGTAAGTAACAACTTAGAACCGTCCCTTTGTTTAGCGACCTTGGGGCGGTTCGATTATTATTATATGCCCTATTCCTTACTAATGTGTCAACAAAAACCCGATAAGTTAATTATCGGGGTTAGCATCAAATATTTAACTCATTCAAATATCAGGAGAGAAAGTGAGATGATCGGTAGTCTTGCAACTTCGTTCTAATTTTTCAATCCATGCTCCATCTATATAAAATTATTAAAAAATCTTTAATCTCGATATAATGTGCATGGGTTGATATAGGGTGTTCGGTTGATAAAGATTCTTACATTGATAAGCCTTCAGGCTCAGGTGGTGTTATTTTTTTGCTTATAAGTTCTTCACAAAGATCATCGAACTCATCTTTAGTGATTTTTTCACTGTGCGGATCCGACATGATCTGAGCCATGTCGCCAGATAGCTCTAGCTCTTCTGTTTCAATATTAAATGTATCAGAACCTATGACATCTCCGTCATTGTTGAGCACAAGGCGTGCAGGAACTCCGCGCAGGCTATAATATTCATAATGCTCATCATAAAAATTAGGCTGATCCACCTTCTCTTTGTCGGACATTTTTCTAAAAAATGGAGGGTACAATATATTATAAAGAAAGTGCGCTCCATCCTTCATCGATGCGCTAATGCCTTTGATATCCTCTGTGAGCTCTTTGTCATTTGGCAAAGTCACGCCATAGAGCTGAACACCGTTTTCGATGTCATGCGTTGAAAATCCTTTAGCCTCTATCGGTTCATCAGCGACATAAAACGAACACTCATATAAAGGCTCTTCTACATGAATAAGTCGTCCTGATTTCTTTGCGCCCCGCTTTGGGTTTTTATCAATATGAATATGCCAGGGCAAAGATATTGGTCGAGGCTTCAATCTGTTCGTATTATTTGTTTTCTCCATTGTTCATAAGAATGAGATCGTAATTGACGGTGCGCGGTTTATGTTTTTGAACTGGCATAATTTTGTCTCCTAAGAAATTAAAAACCTTAAGATTTCTGCCTGTTATCGTGATAATATGCTCCCCTGTTCCTTTCAGTGTAATCATAGATACTGTGTTTAGTTTTCGCTTAAACTCCTATATGGATATTTGGCAATGAATGTCCAAAAATGCTCGATACTAACTTTCGTGCAATAGAAAGGCTCATCCAGTCTATTCAAATATTTATTCTCTTCAATAAAGCCCTTCTTATAATGGTCATAGACTTGGCAATATAGAATGTTCCCTTCAAAATCCAGTTTTGCGCGCACAGCAAAAACACCTTGAATATAATAGTTATAATCTAAACGTCGTGGCTTATTTTCATGCTTTTGGTCGGCATGAAGGAGTGCAATATATTCCCAAAACGTCACCGCACTTACTTTCTGACAATCCATATCATCATTAATACGCTTGCTCATTCTCCAATCAGAAACAAAATCTCCTTTATCACGATCATAGCGTTCAACCTCATCCCAATCTCCATCCTCATCAAGCTCCACCCTGACAGGGTGAACGCCTTGTATGTAGTATAAATATTCCATCATTTTCGGGTTATGATTTGTGAGTATAAAGATACTAAATTTCACGTCATATTAGACGCAATACCCGTAGTAATTTTTTGAGTATTTACAGTATTCTTTAGTGAACCCGCTTTCGATGAGAAGCCGGTTCACTTCTCGACCATCTTTTAAGAATATACGCGCCACTATGCGCCCATATTTATCTGTATCAGTTTTAGTATAAGAGATCCGTTTTTGATCGACTAATTTCTTTAAAAATTCTGTTGCTTGATATGCGCCCTGCTCTCCCTTTTCAGGCGCATCGACGCCCCACAATCTGAGCTTGGTTTTATTTGTTAGAATGATGGTATCTCCATCAATAACAAACGACACTGTGCCTTTATGTTTAAAGGGTTCAAGCGGCGCACCTTGATTATGAGCTTGCAGATATAACGCTAGAATTCCGGCCGCTAATAAAATGATAAAATAACCGAGTTCTGTCATTACTGCCTTGATCCATTTTCGTATCTTAGATGAGTAATTAACAATGAATCATGGGAAGGAAAAAAGACAGCAAAAAAAGCCGCATTGAATCGGATATTGCCATTAAAGAGAAAATCTCTGATGGCTTATCAAGTGGCATGAAAAAAGCTCAAAGTTCTCCATACAGCTTAACGGATAAAGCGACCTCTGATTTTAAGGAGGTACAGAACCAAGTTTTAGATAAAGAGGGCTTTGAAAGAAATTGTAAAACGCTCGCGGCATGGTGCAATTTATTTACAGCTTTATCTCGGCAACTGAGTATAGGCAAAGATGCCTCATGTTATGCGCATGGTTTGCTCTCTCATTATGTTGCAGGGCAGAGGAAAAAAATTTATTACGTCACAGCCGAAACTGGAGAAATTATAATTGTTCGGATTTTGACTTATGAAGTGCCGGAGCATATTCAAAAAGAAATTGATAAATATAGCCCACGTTAAAATGGACACGTTAAAATGGATTTGACGCAGTGAGGCAATCAAAGATTTAAGCTAAGTGAATATGTTCCTTAGCGTAATTTTGTGAAGCTTCAAACAAGACAAAGCTATTTTATAAATACAAAACATATGAGTGAACCTAATGCAAAAGAGAGCGCAAAGCTTGTAAAAGCCTATCATGATAATCCTAAAGAGTTTGAGACATTATATGATGATGGGTGTTTCCCGCCATTATCAAAAGATATCATGGCGCGACTAAGGCGCGGAATCGGTTCATTTGAAGAAGAAGTATATTACCATCAAACGCAAATGGGACGAGCAGATTTAGCAGAACAAGAGTTCAATATCAAAGACCATCTTCCCAAAAAACCTAAGCGGGGCCGTATCGGGGGTAAACCCGATATAGATCCCGATTGGCCATTCTAACGCTCTGGCTCAAAACCCTGATCCATAGAGTTGCTTTTGTTCCAGTCTGCATTTAGCTTATTGTGATTGTCATCGAGCGTTTGGCTCATATCATTGATTTGATCTTGGGTTTCACTGATTTCATTTTCTCGGTGATCTACACAATAATTAGCGCATCTCATTTCATCGTAGCTTGCGCCATATTCAGCATCTTCTTGAGAATGACCACCGCAGTAAAAATCTGCTGCTGCCATATCCGCATGTAGTTTATCGTCCTTTAAGAGATCTTGTAGTTTATCAAACTCCCCTTCTTTGGTTTTAATATCATCTTTGGTGAATGGGCGTTTTGTTAGCCCCTCTTTTGAATAATCCGTTTCATTAACTTTGATTTCGAGGTGATTTACCTCTCTTGGGGTAGGAACATAAAAATGGCCATAGGAAACTGTGCCATCATCTGAAAAGCTAGACGGTAAAATCTCATATGAGCTTAGGATTTCCCCTTGCACATCAAGGTCTGAGCGAATGGTTTTTATTTCCTCATCAAGTAATGCAGCAATATCTTGATTACTAAGAGGGGCATTGTTTTGCGGTTCTTCTTTCTTTTTGAACCAATTAAATAGTTTCATAATTTACGTGTTTTAATTTTTAAGTCATATCATGTTTTTCTCTTTAAGATCGTCATAGTAATCCTTAGTTCTGTAATAATAGCGAAGCTCATAAACAGATTTTTTTCGACCTCCGTGAATCACCTTTAATCTGTCCAAAGCAAGAGAAGGCAAAAACCCTTTAAAGCCAGTGAATTCCGCCTGTTTGATTTCTTCATGAAAGGTCTTATAGTGTTCGGGAATATCTTTCTCAATGCGACCATCTTTGAATAGAAAAGTTCTAAAGAAAGGCTCATTATAATCATCCGCATAATAGTTAAGTAGCCACCAAAAATCGTAATCATCATAGATACCTTTAGATGACACAATCAGATGAACACAGCGGTTAAAAATGCGATGATAAAAAATCGTTAAAGCAAGGTTTTGTTTTAATCTTGCTCGTCTTTGTTTTGCGCCGCATTGCTTTAGCAAAGCTTCGTTTTCTGTTTCAGCTATTAGCTTCGCAATTGCTTCAATGCGTCTTGGTTGAGGTTGTTCGTATAAGTCATATATTGAATACATAGTTTTGAAGTTTAAAGATTATCAGGATGCTTAAAATGCATTTGAAAATACTTCTGAACAAAGGCAAGCTCATCCTTATTCATGTTTGAGGCTCTTGTATTACTTGGATTGAGATCACTTGCAGCGATGCGATAAAGCGATTTGTAATTGCTCCCCTGACTTAATCGTTTGTAGAGAAGGTCATAAACCTTCTTGCGTAAATTTTGATCTCTAAAAGCTCCTTTTTGAGCATGGAAATGCTGCAAAAAAAGCTGCATAAATGGCGAGTGTTTTTTTGATGAGAAACGTCGCCCAATTTGTGCAACATATTGCACCAAAGGGCGTAGCATATTAAAACTGAATATTCGCCCAACCCCGCTCTCCATATATATTTTCTTGTATTTCACACGAAAGATTGGATAGAACAGAATAAGGATCGCTATGAAGACAATTTTACTCATCATATCGTTATTTTTTAAAGGGTGATTGCATGAGATAATCAGCAAGTTCTTGCACAAACAAAGCCCCCGCTGCAATCCATAAATAAAGAGCCATGCGAAAGTCGCCATACTCATGATAAATAATGTAAGCAATCAGAATAGTGATAGAAGCTTCCCAAAGAACTTCACAATAGCTCCGCGACACGCCGACATATTTATGCGCGAAGTCATACACAAAAGAAGATCCCTTACTCCAAGGGTTAGAGTTTCTATATCCGAACATCCGCGCCAAGATATGACTGAGCGCAGCAACGACGAACACACATATAAAAATGCTCAGAAACTCACTTTGTGGCTGCCATAAAGCGGCCATAACATCGTTCCATTCCAAGTGGTCATATGATGTGCCAAAGAAGAACGTGGTAAGAAGCGTCACAGATTGAGAAATATATCTCCAATATCCATGAAACGAACTTTCATGATTCCAAAGAACCATCATCCAAAGGCTCAATGATTTGAGGATCAGTCCCCCTCCTCCAAGCCGACCCGATTTATGCCTGAAAATACACCGAAGCGGAAATGCAAAAACTTCTGTAAGGATAACAATACTACGCACGAACAAAACGAATAGAAATTGCCATATCCGTATCGTTCGATTGAATATGCAGTCTTTAAGTATTTTATATCCTTGCCATCGGACCAACCCAATTATTATCAAGTGATCAGAAAAACGCGGGACGATATGTAGTCTTTCATGGAGTGCCATAACATCGAGTTTTAATGTGCCTGCACAAGTTCATTTGAACTTGGGGCAAAGGGGTGAAACTGAACGCTGCGCGCGCCGTGATCTTTAAAAAACCGAGTATAGAATTGCTGCTGATAAAGCCATAGCTCATCCATCTCTTTAGTAGGCGTGTGGTAAACGATTATTTCTAATCCCCATAAATAAATTTTATGCTCAGGGTCATATTGCGTTCTAAAATCTGCCAAGATTTTATGATAGTCGCTCATTAGTCCCTCAGGACGATCCTTGTATTTATAAAAATTGATACCGTCTTTTTCGTGCTGCACAAGATCTGAGTAGATTACTATTTTGCGGTTTATTCTAATCTTATCGCGATGTGCTTTTAAACTTCTTGCGATAGCAGAGAACACAAAACTTTCTTTAGGTTCAGCAATTGGAACAGGCAGCGTATTATAAGCCGTTATGAACTCTTTTTGGTAGTTCGCAATACGGTTTTGTTCTTCCTCCGGGACTTGGCTTAGGAAAGAAGATGCTGGAGCTAAGCTGAGATTCTTATAAGGATAGCTGTGCATATCCGATATTACAGATAATGTAATCTCTCCCTCGTCTATATCTCCAAGGTGCGTAAGAACCGTTTGCGCATCAGGACGCTTTTGTTGCTCATCCGTTAAATCAACAATCACAATGGCATATGTTGGTTTTTCATCTTTGCCATTGCTGCCAGAGCAGGACACCATCAGAGCGATTATAAATATATTGAGCATTGAGCGTATGGCTGTTGAAAGTCCGAAATCGGGAATATTAAACGAAAAGCCTTTTTGATTTTTACGTTCTTTTCGTGCAGCGATATTCGCCAAAGCGCCACGACGGATAATCTCTACACGGTTGCAATAGCTCGTTAGAACTTTGTTCAAACCTTCAATCGCTTTAGTGAGATTTTTAGCTGTCATTTTGTTATGCAGTGTATCTTGGGCGACTTCCTCTTTGACCCAGTGAGATACAGAGAGTTCAAGGGCGTTAGTTTCTGCGTCAAGTTCTGCTTGCTCAGATGCTATGTTGCTTTCTAGTTTCGCTTTGCGATCTTCTAGGGCTTTAATCTCTGATAACAAAGTGAAGTAATCTTGTGTGCTGTATCTTCTATAAGAGATAACAGATGCCAGACCGAAGAACCCAAAATTCAATAAGCTCAAGGTTAATGAGGCTTGAACATCCACGCGAAGTAATAAAAGCACTGCTACAAAGAACATGCTCACGATAAGCGATATCCAAAATGGTTTTGATTGTTTCTTAGCAATGGATGCGCCTGTGAAGTGCGCCCCGACTGCTATGCCCGCCGCAACTAAGAAGGTGAGCCAAAGAAGCGCGATATTCGGCAAGCCCTCTCCTAAGAATTGCATGCTTTGAAAGGATAGGATGCTATCCCCTAATGCGAATAAAGCGATTAAAGGAAAGTAGATATAGCTTCGATTAAGTAAGCTGCGAACCAATGGAGCATCTTTATAGTTCTCACGTATTTTCTTCTTAATCTGTAGCTCATCATTGATTGACCCCATTTGCAGATGGAGGGTTTTCAAAATGCCAAATCTCTTAGTGATTTCCTTTTGTTGGTTTTGAATATGATGATCACGCCGCGCTTCATAATGATTTTGAATATGGTCGTCTGTAATAACCTCAAGATGAGTATTGAGCTGTTCTGATTTATTCTCAAGCAAATGAATTTCTGTTGCGCAGCCACGTCCGATTTCATCTTTGGTGCGATCACAATGGTAATTAACTTGCTCAATGGTTAGTTTTCCAGACTGGGTTGTTTTTTCCAGAGCTGTTAGTTTGTCTTCAAACATTTGCGGCGTGTTATTGGCAAATGTGAGTTGTTTTGCGTCATACTCATTTCCTACCTGAAAATCAGAGTGACGCTCTTCCGATACGTTCTTTTTTGCTTTCATATGACATGATTTAAATTAATATTTAATGTACAATTACATTATGTTATTATCCAAATGTACAATAACATTGTGATATATAACGTATTTTTGTTGAAATTTTTTTTATAACAATGTTTAATAAAAATAAATTAAGACTCATTTTAAAAGAGCTTGACGAAGAGTGTTTTGAGCTTTTTCAGGTACTACAAAGCATTTACAAGCAGGGTTTAATAAAAAATTGGGAGTATTCAAAAGCATCTCTATTTAAAGCGTATTATCAAAAAATAGATGCGTTCACCAAAGAAAGTAAAATTGATACGTCCGATTTTTTGGCTTCGGAAGACATATACAACAAAAGAATTGCAACAATAAAAAAGAGAAATTCAACACGGAGAATGTCGCATAATGTATTGCCAATTAAATCCTATGATAAATGGTTTTATCAATTTGATGATATAAAGCCATATATATCGCTAGAAGATATACGCTTCTCGGATGGTTATAGAAAAGCGAATGAAGAAATTCAAAACAAAATAGAGAAGAGGGCATATGTAATGCCAAATATTCATAAAGACTTTAGTTACATAGCTTCATTGATAGAAGACACGAATACGGTGGATCAAATGTTAGCTGAGAAGAAAACTTTAAAAGAAACTCTTTTAGGTAATCCCGAAGCTGCCAAAATTATTAGTGAGAATCCTGATATTGAAGGAATGGTAGATGCATTTTCAGATAATCTTGATTACACTAAAAAAACTCTAAATAATCGTAATCCGAATGTCGGTACTAATAGCACAAAAGCATCAAATGAATTTGCCGAGGGTCTGACAGAAGACTTAGATAAAGTGCATGAAGAAGGTCACACGAGTACCAGAGCAATTGCTAAAAGATTCAATGAGCTTGGCATTAAAACACTAAGAGGCGGTCAATGGCATCATACCTCTGTCGTTTTAATATTAAAACGACGTAAAGATTTAGGTTTAGACAGTCAAGAAGATGACACCCCAGAACCTCTGTCTATGGATTAATCCCTCTGCGCAAATTTACATCTGAGGTAAGTTTCGTTTGTAGACCAACCACGCGCAGGACTTTTAAAAACCAAGCCCTCTACTTTAAATCCATTTCCTTTATCACCGCCCTTTTCAAGCATGGCAAGCTCGTGCGGAAAGATCTTCGGGAATAAATGCTCGGCAAGTGTCGCTTGTCCTAGCTCCGTATGCTTCCTTTGAATGGATGTCATTTCTCTAAAATCCTGACCAATCATATCTGATGCATAGGTATTGGTGTCATGGTCATTCGATGCATGAAACACCTTTGTCGTTAAATTCATGAGAAGTGATTTCGCTCTGGCTTCCCCTCGGCTTGACCCCATAGAAGCGTAATAACTGTTAATCCCCTGCGTAAGCAAAACCGTCGCGCATAAAGAAGAACGCGCCGTACTTTGGAATAATGCATCATAAACAGGGTTCGTAAAAAGGTGACTTTCATCAACCCATAAGAAACATGGTCGAGGGTTATCTTCTTTATCCGTATCTCTTCGTTCCATAGCTTGCTGAAAGATAAACTTGTAAATCCCTTGAGCATAAACACCTGCGATTAGATGCTCTTTAACAGGAAAATCCAGTATGATTATTTTGCCTTCTTCGTATGCTAATTCCGGCCATAAATCATCTGAAATATCAGATGAGAATTGCTCTTGAAGTAGCCCCGTTTCAAAGGGTGCAATCAGCCCTAAAAATTGCTCCATCACAATCGATTTTGTGCGCTCGGAAAGTAGAGCAAATTCCTTAACAAAATAACTCTTAACAAGGTCACGAGAACGCTCCTGAGATTTACTTAAATCATCTCGCTCAATTACCTTTAAAAGACAGCTCAAACAGTAATTGTCTTTTTGTAAAAGCTCTAACTTGTTGATGGCAATTTTGGTATCTGTATCACCAGATTTTGGATCACTAATGATGTCATTAAGATTTGAAAAATACGCTGCACCTTCTTTTGTAAGAGCATTCACTAATACCTCACGCATATTCATAATTGTTAAATCCTCGCCCGCTAAATTGAGCAAATCAATCATTCTTGATATGGCGCGCTGCACTGCATTATCCCAAAATTTTTCAGAGGAATTTTCACCACCCTCACCCGCCATAAAATTACGTGCAAGATTATTCAGGCTCATGACGAGGTTGGTAATATTGAGTGTTTCACCCGCTCCTTTTCCGAAGCGTTTTTGCTCATATGCAATCGGATTAAATGATCCACGCCCAGGGGAAAAGATGACCATATCTTTTTCCCGCCCTGCTTTTTTAATGTAAGCTTCCCAACTTTTACGCTCACTTGGTTTGGCGCAAAGAACCAAACCGCCATAGCCATTTTTTAAAAATGACTTAGCAATATGCTTTCCACTTCCGCTCGTTTTTCCTGAACCTGTCGCACCAAAAATTTGCACACCTTCGAAGGAATCTCCGATTGTAAATTTATCAGATGGGTGCTGCGGCCAAGTAAAAAGGCTCTTATTTAACAGCTCGTATATTTTATCGTTCTGCATAGATTTTTTTTTGCGATTCAGGGTTGCGATTCAGCCTATTGAATTCACTCAATAATTACATGAATTAGCATCTTCTAATGTTATTAAGTCAACATCATTTGCGACTTATAGTTTCAAATATATGGATTTATTTTATATCTTCGTAGATGTCTTAGCTTGCTAAGACGTGAAGTCTACGGAAAATTTTGAAATTACCATGACAGGTACAAACGAAACCGAGGACAAGAAACGAGAACAAAGATTGATGAATGTTAAGCATTGAGCCAAGTAAAAATACCACCGCTGCAATTCTCTATTTCAGAGAAAATCTAGCTATAAATGACTACTATTCCGAGAAGGAAAAAGTGATTGGTCAATGGCATGGAAATGCGGCAATCCGACTTGGTTTAGAAGGCGATGTTAGGGCAGAAGATTTTGAGAAATTGCTTTGTAATAAACTCCCAAATTCAGATGATAGATTAACTGCGCGTAACTCTGCGAACCGAAGACCGATGTATGATTTCACATTCTCTCCTGTCAAATCTGTTTCAGTTATTCATGCCATAACAGGAGATCAAGATGTCATAGATGCGCATCATGATGCTGTTCGGAAAACCATGATTGAGGTTGAGGCAAATATCCAAACCCAAATCGGAACACACGGAAAAGGCAGAGGAAAAGAATACGTCAAAACGGGTAATTTGATGTATGCAGAATTCTTGCATGACACGACACGCCCAACAATACAGGAATTAAAATCGGGCAAAAATTATGTGCCAGATCCGCAGCTTCATTCTCATTGCGCTGTGATAAATGCGACCTATTTTGAGAAACAAAAAAGGTGGAGAGCAGTTGAGACATTCGCTGTAAAAAAACAAGCTCCGTATTATGAAGCATTCTATCATGCAACCATGAGACAGAATCTAAAGAAGGTAGGATATGAAACTTATGACACGGATGAGCGATGGGAAATTTCAGGCGTTGATAGAGAGGTAGTAGAGAAATATTCGACTCGCACAAAAGAGATAAATTCTTTAGCTCAAAAAGAGGGAATTTCAGACCCAAAACATAAAGCAAAACTGGGGCGAATTACGCGAAATGATAAGGGCAAATCTGTCGAAGAAAATCAGTTTAAAACCATCTGGAAAGACCGCCTTTCTTTAACTGAATATCACAAAATTATTAACGCCAAAAAAGCTACTGAAAAAGACACAAATTCCGAGGCTGTTTCGATCAATTTAAACAAAGAAAAAATTGTTCCTGAAATTAAAAAATCAACCGAAACAACCCACGCTATCAATCAAGCCTTAGCTCATTATATGGAGCGTAATTCTGGCATAGAAAAAAACCGTGTTTTGGAATATGCGTTGAAATTAACGAACGGAAAAATATCAGCTCAAGAGATTAAAGAAAATTTAGAAGCGCGAGACAACATCCTTAGTGCGACCAACAAAAAGGGTATTGAATTTATTACAACTGATTGGATGAACCAGCAGGAAGAATATTTAATCGAGCGTGCCGCTGAGGGGAAAGCAAAATGCCTTCGCCTTAATCCTGATTATGATGTGAGTGTTCCATATTTTACCAAAGGGCAAAAATTAGCTGTGGAACATGTGCTTAACAGTAGAGATAAAATCATCCTTGTCTCTGGTGATGCAGGCACTGGTAAAACCACGCTCCTTAAAGAAATTCAAGAGGGTATTAAATACGGCAATGGCAAGCTTCATATGTTCGCCCCCTCTTCCGATGCTGCTAAAAATGTGCTTCGCAATAACGGCTTTGAAAACGCTGATACTATTGCAAGATTATTAGTCGATACCCGTATGCAAGAGCGCATGAAAGATTCCGTCATTGGGATAGATGAAGCGGGACTAGTCGGCGTACCGACAATGAATAAGCTTATCTCAATCGCAGAAAAACAAAATGCGCGATTACTGCTTTCAGGTGATTGGAAACAACATTCTGCCGTAGAAGCAGGCTGCGCCATGAAACTGATAGAGACACAATCAAAAATTAAAACAGCCCGCGTTAATGAGATTGTGCGTCAACGTCATGTTGAGGTTTACAAAAAAGTGGTTGAAAAAATGGCGTCTGCTATTAGCAAAAAAAGTGACGCACAGCGTAAAGAAGAAATGCAAACCGCTTTTGAAGAACTGAATAAGAATAATAACATCATTGAAATTCAAGATAAAGCGAGCCGACATGAGCATATCGCCAATGCCTATCTCGCCCATACCAAGAAAAAAGAAGATGATGCAATCATTGTCTCTCCGAGTAAAAAACAAGGACAAATCCTAACCGATAAAATCCGTCAAAAGCTCCGCGATGAAGGACACATCGGCAAAAAAGACAAAGACTTTTATACGCTGCGCTCTAAGCAGTTAACAGCTCAAGAAAAACAAAACCCTGATAATTACAAAAATGGTGATGCGATTGAGTTCCACCAATATGTAAGAGGATTTAAAACAGGGGCGCATTATCTTGTGAATGCTGTTGATGACAAAAACGTTCATATCAAATCGGATGAGGAAGACAATATCAGACTGCTACCCTTAGAGAATAAAGATAAGTTTGAAGTCTATAATAAAGATGAAGTACAGTTTGCGCGTAAAGACATGCTTCGCATCACTAAAAATACCAAGAGCTTAGAAGGGAAATCCCTTCATAACGGTCAAACTTACAAGATTAAGACCTTTGATAAGCAAGGCGATATCATTCTCGAAAATGGCGGGACTATTCCAAAGAGTAATCATCATATCGATTACGGCTATGTGACAACTTCGCCTGCATCTCAGGGTAAGACGGCAAAAACCGTTATTGTCTCTCAAGATAAATCGGCAGGCAAAGCAGCCTACGATAAGCAATTCTATGTTTCTGTATCAAGGGGAAGTGAAAATTGCCTTGTTTACACCGATGATAAATATGCGCTTAAAGATTCCATCTCAAAAAATAATGAAGTGATGAGCGCAACCGAAATCAAACAAGCACAATTACAAGAGGAGCTTCGCGATCAGGAAATTGAAGAACACCAAACACATATGAATAGAATGCAGGATTATATTGATACCCATATAAGACCTGCCTATGAAAACTTTAAAACAGATATGAACCATGAAAACAGACAAGCTGGCACAGACATGGAAGAACCGCAACTCGGGTAAGAGTTCGGATCAACCGAATGAAGAGTTAAAGCCGCTTGCTTTTCAAGAGCCAGCGAATGAAACTGCACCTACGCAAAATCATAACGTCATTCAGCGTAAACATTTTGAGCTAGACGAAGAGCATAAACTTTCAAGCGTTAAAATAATGCTTAAAGGCGGTAATCGTATCTATCAGCCTTATATCGGAATTTCTTTTATTGAATTTGACACGGAACGCGGTGTTACCATTTATTCGGGCAAACGAAAAATTAATATCGAAGGACGTAATCTTGAAACGCTTGCAGATCATTTAAGTGATTTAACCGTAGATTGGATACAAGAAAGTCTTACTGGTAAGGATGATAAGAAAACAGAAATTTTTATAGAGAAAATCACATCCTACGCTGAATAAAAAAATCGCTGGGCGCATCTGTTGACTCTATGCTATCGCTACGAGAATTTAAAATCTAAGGGACTTATCAGTCCCTTCTTTTTGTGAAACAAAAATTCATCCCAGATTATGCTAACAAGCTTAAAAAGAGAGAAGGCTAAATCCAGCCTTCATCTGCGAATGAGCTGTAACCGTCATGTGGTGTTACGATAACGTGGTCAAGAAGTGTGACGCTGATAATTTGGCAGGCTGCTTTAATTTTATCTGTGAGGTCACGATCTGCTCGTGAGGGGTTCGTATTTCCTGATGGGTGATTGTGAGAGAGAATTAGCCCCTGCGCGTTTGCTTTAGCGGCTGCAACAATGATAAATTTTAAATCAATGGTCGTCCCGCTCGTTGTTCCTGATGATAAATGCACTTTTCCTAAAACACGATTACTTTGATTAAGAAGTAAAATTACAAATTGCTCCTGAAGCTCTATTCTTTCTTTATCCCAAGTGGCATGTAAAAGCTGATAAGCATCTTTGGATGATGTGATTTTTGGTCTGTCTTTCGCTGCTACTTTAGTTTTGTAGCTTAATGAAATTTCTGAAACTTTTGTGATGTTGAAACTGTCCATATTTTTTTTGTGAACACAAGAGCCGTTAAGGGGTGCAACAAGACAAAAGGAAGATTTAAAATTTTCTAGCCCCTCTTAGGGCTAAAGAAAAATTTCAATTCTCTTTTGGCGATAAAAGAACCAAGGCTAATTTTATAAAAAAATATATGGACCGGCTTTAACAGATACATCCAGAATTATTTCTAGCGCACAGATTTAAGGCTTCGATATTTGGACAATCCTTAATTCTTCAAGCATGACATCAAGATCACCACTTTCAATTGCGTCTTGGATATCAGAGACATGTTCATCAATTTCTTGTTGGGCTGCTTTTCTGGTCGTAAAGGTTTTAGGGACATTTTCATTACTCTTATCAACAACCGACCACGTATTGAGCCAACCATCGGATGCGGTGAGGGTTTGCACTTCATAGAGGATATCGGGGTTTTGTGTTCCTAGCTCTTCTAGAATTTCAGCGTCATGAGCTGCGCTTTCTTCTTCAAGGTCTGTAACGATTGGATGAGGTATGAGATGGGTAAAGTCATATTCGGCGGATATGGTCTTGCTCCATTTTGATTGCACAAAAAAAGATGCATAGATGTCTTCAACAATCACGCTATATGTTTCAAAATTAGCGTCTGTTTTTAACTCGATGAAGCTCTGATCCGAGAGAATTTTAAGGGACGGCTTGATATAGAGTTTTTGAATATCGTGGTTATATTTTAAAATGTTTCGTGTGCGTTCGATTTGATCACGTAAATCATCTGTAACACATAGCCCAATCTCATCGGGCCATGTGCAAAATTCAGTACCAAAAGATTTTTTAATTGTCTGGTGTTTCATAATTCTCTCTGCATTTAGTATAAAACATAGATAAGCCTCACGCCACAAAAGGCGCAAGGACATACCTTTTTATTCGCATTCAGTAACAGCATCGGGGTCGATGGCAGGAAACTGAAAAACAGCAGGTAACCATTTATGAGCTATTTTCTCATTATCATTGGGTTTTTCCGTAGAGCGAATACGTTTGAAATTCTCAGCCATTGACTGAACAAGCTTACTTTTCTTATATCCATCACCCGTTCCAAAAAGAGGCGATAATTTACTTTCAGAAATAACATCTTTTAACTGGCTCATATTACGGCGTTTCAAAAATGGTTCATCGGGTGTCCAAACTTTGCCCATATCCACTTTTAAATCCTGAGCAACGCGGTTAAATAAGCTATCTTCATTGGTATCAAGGCGATCACATTGTAATTGACCAAAACACAAAATGGATAAAAGCGAATGCAAATTTTCGAGTTCTTCATCACTCAAATGTTTGAGCGTTGTATAATAATCAACACTTTTAATTCGATCACACCCTACGCCATGATAAGATTGAATAAATCTTAAAACATCCTCATCATCAGTTATATCAAATGCAGATAAAGCTGAATTGATTGTCATGTTAAGCACATCAAAAGACGTTGATTGATTGTCTTCTTCCGTAAAATAACGCAAACATTTATGCAGCTCTAACCTAATCCCATTATGACCTGATAGCATTTGAACAATAGCAAGCTCTTTTGCGATGCGTGGATTTTTTAATAAAGCGGCTTGAACGGCTATTGATTTATGCATGGCGATATATTCGCAAAGAGGTTTTGAATACGTTGCACGTGGTTTTGCTTCTGTAAGCTCAGTCGCTTTTTCGTCAAGGTCACAACTGACAAGATTTCTATGTATTTCTACTTCACCTGATGACGATACATGAATAACTGCGCCCCCTAATTCATTGTCTTGTGCTGGGCGATATTTCCACTCATGAAAATACCCTTTTATAATTTCAACAGGGTCTAATCCTTTATTATTGATGAGATCATATTCAAGTAATTGAATAGCTTCATTTTGAAGTGTCCAAAACTGTTCCATATCATCGAAAAAAGTTGTGTCATCATCCCCGAATAAATCACTGCTATATGTTCCTTCATAGAGCTTGGTATCAAACAAAGCATAAGAAAGACAGGCTTTATCATCGCTCATATAGTCCTTAATGTCTTTGGCATCATAATGAGATAAATGACCCTTCTTTATAAAATCGACTTGCTGTTTTTGCGTTCCAACAGTCAACGCCTCGGCTTGTGATAGATTAATATCCTTATTACTAAGTGCCGTTTTAGCTTCCTCGCATAAAGAAAAAAGAGCAAGTCGGCGTTTGATCGTAGAGATACTTAAACCTGTTTGCGCTGCGATATCATCTACGCTCATTTTATCTTGTAACAAACCGACAACCGCGTCCGCTTCTTCTAAGGGTGATAGATTTTCACGTTGCACATTTTCGATTGTCGCAATGCGGTGCGTAGCTTCTGCGCTTAAGCCTTCCTCAATTTTAACAGAGACTTCATAATCTTTTGGTAAGTCTCCATTTTTAACCAAAAGAGATAATGCCCGAAAGCGTCTTTCCCCTGAAATTATAGAGTAAGTTTTGCTCTTGCCTTTGGGTTTGGCAACCACCAAATTTTGTAAAAGCCCGTCTGTTTTGATGCTTGCGGCCAGTCCTGCAATCGTTTCATCATCAAAGCTTTTACGTGGGTTGTTTTTAGAGGGTTTAATTTGGTTCAATGTTAATGTTTGAAGTTCCATTTTAATTTTTCCTTATAAATTTGATGCAAAATCGCACCGTGGAACAGCCTTTTTTCAAGGCTGCTCGTTGGTACAATCTTATGATTTGAATAAGTCCAGTTGATTAGCTCCGATCATCGGCATGACTTCAAAATCAGCCCGAACGGGTGTTTCAGCTTTCAAAACCTCTTTGAACATGCGCCCATGTTTTTCCAAAAACGGAATTGCTGCGGGAGTGTATGCGCTTTCAAATGTTTCAAGGGTTAATGAATTACCATGTATCACTTGTGCAGCAATTCCGCGCCAAGTGAGCTGAACAAAAAGCATATAATAGGTACTTTTATTAAGTTCTGTAACTTGCACACTCATACAATCCATAGGCTCAAAACCTTTTTCTTGTACGATATCGGCGGCGCATAAAACCATACAGCCCGCACCCGCTGCGGGGTCGTTTAATGTAAAAAACCCATCATCTTTGATAAGGCTTTCAATGTCTGGCAATGTGATAAGAGCCATCAATTTAGAAACATCATAGGGCGTAAAAAACTGACCGTTTTTCTTATCAAGTGTGCCTAATTCTGCTGCAATTTCTCCTAAAAAATCACAGCCTTTTTCGTGAAGTGCTTGAATGGTCAAATGCGCTAATTTTGGCATTAAGCGGACATCATCCTTATTTTTATACGTGCCAACGATGGACATATATTGATCTTCTAGTTTGTCGGCTCTTTCTTCGTTTTGAGTTGTGGTTTTTGCATGAGCGCAATACGCCATTTTGCAGAAATTCCTAAAATGCTCTTGCCTATGTTTGGAACGATCCATTTGCTCTAAAGTGGAAATGAAGTCTTTTTTAAGGGTCAAAATACTCATTATGCACCCCCTTGAATCATCGTTGTGTAACGCTTGGGAGTGTATGAACCGTAAGTATCACGAATTTCTGACAAAGATTTATTGCCTTTGGAACGACTTTTAAAATCTTCGGGTCTGAAATACCAAGCTTTCTTTTTTGATGCCCATTTAAAGTTAGCTTCCTTTAATACTTCCTTATGTTTGCGTGTTTCCCCTGTTACCCAAACCCACGCACCGCAAATTTCAATAATAAGATCAGAAATATTCAAAATAGCGTTAAGTGCATCATTCAATAAATCACCATAATCGCTTTGCTGTTCTTTGATTTCTCCTTGATAGTCTTTAAGAGCGTCATAGGCTTGATTGATGATTTTCATCATTTCAGCCCCTGCTTTATTTATATCGGGATGATATTTTTTACAGGCTGCCCTATAAGCTGTTTTTGTTTGTTCTGGTGTTATCTTTCCAAAAACCCCAAGTATTTTTGCTGCATCATAGATATTCATTAAAACTGTCCTTTTTAAATTGTTGTCTATGTCTCGGCTTGCCTGAACGGTGAATATTTGAGTAAAAAAGCTTCTTCAAATGAACTTGCGCCCCAAAACATAATTTTTTTGGGGCGACAAGAATTGTCGCTTAAAAGCGGCTGAATCAGTCAAGGGAGAAACACTTCGCAGAAGTGCTTGGGCGAGAAATCGTTAAAATTTCGGAAGGTTCGCGTGCATTTTTAGCGCGTGAAAACCGTGATTTTCACTATTTATTGGCTTTCGCGCTTTACGGATTGAGACAAGGATTCATATATAGAAAAAAAGCCATTCCATACTTGGAATGACTCGCCTTAAAAGCATCGCCAGGGGCGATACATACTTTCTAAAAGAGAAACGAGGGGCAATAACGTGTGTGGATCATTACCCCTCTAACTAGCAGTATAACGCCAGTTTATTATCAAACTAAAGACAGACTGCTACAAATACAAGAATTATCCAATGTAAATACATATGTGAGAATTCTGCATTGTCCATTTTCAATCAAGACAAAGAAGATCTAAAATCCGAACTAGGCGATATTATAAAATATCTTCGGAAAAAACAAGGCATGACACAAGAGGATTTGGCGTAAGATTCGGGCTTAAATTTATCGACAATCAGTAAGATTGAGCAAGGTGTAAATGATATTGCTCTTTATACCCTCCTAAAACTATCAAAAGAACTAAGCGTTGATCCCGGCATTATAGTTTCAGCTCTTAATGACTTTAATGAAGGTAGCACAAAAAGAGCCCTTCTTAGTTTACAACGTCAAATCAACAAAAAATAATCAAGCTTTAGTTAAAGTCTAAAACAGCTTATGATCCTCTAAAAAAGGGATAGAAGTGATGAAACCAAGAGCCACCGAAGCGGATGTTGAAATCGGCTGTAAACTTAAAAAGCTACGCACCCTAAAAGGAATCAGCCAAACTGCGCTGGCTAATCAATTGGGTCTGACATTCTAACAGCTTCAAAAATATGAGCGGGGTACAAATAGAATAAGCGCAGTCAATCTTCATAAACTATCTAAAGCCCTAGATGTGCCTATGACCGCATTCTTTGAAGAAGAAAAGACTATTAAGAATTTGGAGTTTGATAATCAAACCAAACGGCTTTTTAAATTCTGGTCGAGTGCATCAAAAAAAGAAAAAGATAATGTCTTAAAAATGATAAAGTTCTTATCGTAAAAACGGCGACAGAGGACACATTGAGTGCGGCTTAACGAAATGAGACAAGCAAAGATTTAAGATAAGGCAAACTTGATTTGACTTAGCGTAATTTTGCGAAGAATGAATGAGGTAAGAGGATTATGATGTCTTACGCTTTTCTTTTAGTGATTTTAGACGTGCTTCTTTAAAGATTAATTTCTGGTATTCATCTAAATCAGCACAAACTTTCTCAAGAATAAAATCAGTAGTATCTTGGGTATCCTCTTTAGAGTGCGATTTTTCATTTTCTGGCATTGAAATCTCCTAAACTAAAAAATAGCGTCCATCAGTGCCCTCATGCAGACGAGCCATAATACTGCGTACCGCTGCGCGTTTTTTAGGGTCGGCTTCAGGAGAAAGATAGGGCTTCACATCTTCATATGCAGCTGAACCTTTTTCTTGAAATAGCTCTAATATGTGGGTCTCTAAATTTTTCATCGGCTCAATATATATAAACTCAAATATAACACAACTTAAAATAGCAATTGATTTCATACGTTGGAATTATAAAAAGCCCCTACTCTCAAAAGTAAAGGGGCTTTCAATGTATTTAAGCCACGGATTTATAACGGGCTACACCCTTAAGACGGTTTTGTGCAAGGTGGCAATATTTTTCTTCTAGCTCAATACCTATATAATCTCGGTCATTCAAAGCTGCTGCCACGGCTGTTGTTCCTGAACCAGAAAACGGATCGAGAACTATATTCCCTGCTTTTGAGAAGGCTTTAACCAAAGGGGCTATGATGCTGACTGATTTTTCAGTCGGGTGAGATTTATTCCCAGTATAGTGCCACTCTTGGACATTACTAATGGGCTGCTGTGGTTTAGCAGGATTGCCTTTAATAAGGACAAAGGCAGATTCACTCATATGTTTTGTGAAGCCAATGCTTGAGGCATATTCTTTTACCCAGACGATATGCCCAACTGATTTAAAGCCAACCTCATGCCATTTTTTAGCAAATTGATGGATGGCGTTCCAGCCATAGAAACTGATGCAATAGCTATTGGGCTTCATCACCCGATACACTTCGTCAAAGACGTCCAAAACGCTTTTAGAATTGCTGTTCGTGTCATTAGCAACGCTTCGACCTGTGCGGTCTATATAGTTACATAAGTAAGGTGGATCGGTGATTACAAGGTCAATGGTTTCTGACTTGAATTTGGAGAGGATGTTTTTTGAGTCTCCGCAGATTATTTGGTTTGGGGTGGTTAATACTCTATCTGTATTGTCTAAATATATGGATGAATTTTTCATGAGAATGAGATTTTAATGTTAATAAAAAAAGAGGCTTATTTAGCCCCTTTCTTGTGGTTTGGTACAAATGTGTCTACTTCGATATAGTGTGTTTTTCCAAACTGTGTTGCTTCTTTTCTCTGCACAACTTTGATGTTGAGATAGGTCTTGCCTTCATACTCATAGGTGAGCTTTTTAACATTTTCATCAAGTAAAATATCGACGCAGATTGCACCTTCTACAAGTGAGTTTCCAAATTTTTCTGAGGCTTTGAAATTTTTTCCTAAGATGATTTTTTTTGAATTTTCCATGATTTCTATTTTTAAAGTGACTATTAATTACATGCGCGGGTTAAGGGCGAAACAGGAAAAACAAAGACGGGGTAGTGCAGCTACATCATTTTTGAAAAAGTCGGAAGGCTGCCTTCAGGTAAACCGCCTTTTTAAAAAAGACGCGCCGTAAGGGTTTTATCCAAGCCCTACTTTAGTGTGTCATTACATAGTTCCACGGGTCTTAAAAAAAGAGATCAGGTAAGCAAAATCATAGGAAATCCAAGCCTGTTAGAAAACTTAAAAACAAGAGAGATAAGGCGCTGATGTTGATATTATGATTGAAAATTGTGAATTGGCTTTAATATGAATGCACATGGTTGTACGCTCTAAACTCCAAGCAGATAAAGGAGCAATCAATTGAGAGACTATTTCAATGCGAAAGTTACCTATCACAATAGCCCTGACGAGCCTCTTGAGATTATCATTAAAGTTGGTGATATTGATCCCATCGATGATATGTATGTCGATGAGTATGTAAGCGCACGCGAGGAATTAGAGAAGATAAAGAAAGACGGCCATCCTGAATTTACGCTCCTTGATTATTGGAAGAATCCCGCCCCTACGATTGACCAAATAGATGAGCCAATGTTAGAGCCTGCCAGAACAATGATAGAAAAGGACATTGAAGATTGGATGACAAGTTCGGGGGATTATGCAGATGATGATAATAATACGGATAATTTTCTAGCCAATGAATTATAGGTCAATGAAACAGACAAAGCCCATTTTGTATATTTGGCTTTCCTAACCTCTTTATGTGAACAATGACAAAATTAGAAATAGAACAATACCTCCTGAAGCTTGAGGACAATCTTATTCATAAATCAGATTCTCACATTATTAAAATTACCCGTGATTGGGTGAAACAGTTTCCAAATGAAGCAGCCGTTTATCTTTTTCGGGAAGACGGTAAAATATGTTATGTCGGTGAAACAGGAAACTTAAAAGGTCGTATGGGTGACATACTAAACACGCAAAATCACACCTTAAGACGGAACTTAGGACAGCATTATTTTGCTAATCACCCCTTATATGAGAAGGCATCATCACGAAAAAAGTACGCTCCAGAGATAGAATTACTCCTAAATGAGCGCATAGAAAACCACTTAACTATATCATTTATCTTAACCGATTTAGGCAGAAAAGAGTTAGAAGAGAGGCTATTTGAGAAACTAGATCCACTTTATAGTTTGAAAGGAAAAAGAGGGTTAAAAACATCTTAATGAGAGATATGAGATAGACGAAAATTGACTTTTAAGTTTCATTTATGGAATTTAAAGGTTCAAAAGTGTATAAATACATCACATTTTGTACTTTTGTTGCAATGGATAACAAACTTAACAGAATTAAGGAGGTTTTGGTTAGGCAAGGCATTAGTCAAAAAGATTTGGCTAGTCAACTTGACAAAAATGAACACACAATTTCAAATTGGTGTATCAATAAGTCACAGCCTCATATAAAAGAGCTTTACAAGGTTGCGGAAATCTTGGAAGTTGATGTTTATGATCTGTTGGTTTCTGTAAAAGAGTTGTACCAATAAATTTCGATTAAATCAGAGAATCCTATGCTTAATAAATGAATCAGGAATTAAAATATAGTTTAGAAAGTTTAGAAATGATTGGAGATACCAATCATTTTTCTGGACTTTTGCCTGTTCAAGACATTTGCAAGAATAAGGAGTTACCTCCAGAGGAAATTATTGCTTTAGAAAACGCTGGTAAATATGGTGCTGACTATGTGTATTTCCGAAGATTTGAAAACCGACCATCTGTACCGCAAGTTTATCTATATGATCTTACAAGTAGGATAGGCATAGAAGAAGATGAACTAACCAACTTACACAAGCAATTATATAGTTCAGGACAAGTTCCCATGTTTTTCGTTTTCACGAAAAAAGACGTGAGAATTTTTAATTGTTTTGAACGACCTGCCGAGGGTAAAAATCTAAAATACAAACCACTTACTACGATAGAGCTAGCTTCTAATTTATTTCAGGAAATAGATTCTATAAATCAGGAGAAATTCAAATCTTTTTCAGGGAGATCATTTGATAATGGAACTTTTTGGGAAAATTCAGAATATAGTAATCAGTTCAAATTTAGTAATAGTGCATACGAAAAGCTGCTTACTGAACTTAAGCAAGCCTTGAGAGATATAATAGAAGAAAATATTTTACCAGAAAATTTTGCTCGCAAAATTATGGTTGTTTCTATACTCATCAAATATCTGGAAGAAAGAGAAGACGAAAAGGGAAACAAAGTTTTCCCTGATGGTTTTTTTGCTCGATTTGGGAATAATGCCGCTAAGTTTACGGATATCCTAAGTAAGAAAGGCGCATATTTAAAACTACTAGATTACCTTGCAAAGCATTTTAATGGAGGTATTTTTCAACTTGAGAAAGATGAAATAGAATTTATTAAAGAGAAGGATTTAACTAGATTTGGTCAATTTTTAGATGGGGATATTGATGGGATTCAATTTGTTTTTTGGCGATTATATTCTTTTAATGATTTGCCTGTTGAACTCATCAGTAATATTTATGAGGAATTTTTAGGAAAGCAGCCTGGGGTAGTTTATACGCCTCCCTACTTGGTGAATTTCCTATTAGATGAGGCAATGCCTTTGAGCGTTGAAGAAACTGATTTTAAGGTACTTGATCCCGCATGTGGGTCAGGAGTTTTTCTAGTTGGAGCATATAGACGACTAATATACCGTTGGAGGAAAAAGAATGACTGGAATTATCCAGATTTGATAACCTTAAAAAAACTTCTTAAAGATAATATTTTCGGTGTCGAATTGAATAAAGAAGCGGCAAACCTTACTATTTTCAGTTTGAGTTTAGCGTTATGTGATGAACTAACTCCATTACAGATTTGGAAAGATTTAAAGTTTGACGACCTTCATGAACAAAATATTTTACACGACGATTTTTTCAATATCGTATCAAAAAGTGAATTTCATAGTAAATTTGATTTGGTAATTGGGAACCCACCTTTTGAAGCAAAATTGACTGATGCTGCAAAGAATATTGAAACAATCAAAAGCAAGAAAAGAAAAATCTCAACTCTATTAGATAATGGTAAGGAGAAAATTTCATTTGTAAAATTACCTGATAATCAAATTTCACTTCTTTTTCTCGAACAATCCATTGAACTTTGTAAAAAAGGAGGACTAACCTGTCTTATTCAGCCTTCGGGTCCATTATTGTATAACAATTCATCTTTCCATTTTAGGCAGACGTTATTAAAAAAATATGATATTCCTCAAATAATTGATTTCACGCATATAAGTCGAATTCTTTTTGGAAAAAATGGCGATGTTGCCACCGCTGCTGTATTTATTAAAAACAAAGAATCACAAAACAGAGGATTACTTCATGTTACGGTGAGAAGGACAAAACCTCATAAAGAAAAACTTTATTTTGAATTAGATACTTATGATTTTCATTATGTATCACGTGAATTGGCTTTAAGTGATTCAATGATATGGAAATCTAATTTTCTTGGAGGTCATAGATACAGTCAATTAATAACCAGATTTAGAAATTATCCAACACTAAAAGAATATATAGATTCAAAAGAAAAAGATAATTGGGCTATGAGTGAAGGTTTTACTGCTTCCACTAAAAACGATAGAGATAAACTAGAACAGCTTTCTCGTTCTGAAGATAAAAATGAATATATAAATTTCAAAAATAAACTAGAAGCCTCTTTTTTAATAAATAAAAACTTTCTCCCTACTAAAGCATTAACTGTTGACGGAATAATTGAAGAAGAAATCAAACCTTCTTTACCTGTTAAATACTTTCACAGTAAAGGGAATGAAAAGGTTTATGAAGCTCCGCATGTACTAATTAAAGAGGTCATTATTGATAACTCAATTCCAATTGCTTTAAGCATGGAAGACCTTGCTTTCCAACGAAGAATAATTGGTATTCATGCTCCTAAAAAAGATTTATCATCACTTAGAAAACTTGTTAATCGAATTTCAAACAGCAAAGTTTACCCATTTTTTATTGCTGCAACAAGTGGTCAATACTTAGTGAATAAATCGTCAGCAATTTACAAACAAGATATTGATAGATTACCCTATCCCTTAGATGAAGAAAAATTAAAAACAGACGCAGTTGAAGATATTTTGATTGATGATTTCAATAACTATTTATTGGAATTTAGAAGAAATGGAGAAAAATCGAAGATAGCAACACAAGACACTTCCGAAAATGAGCTTCTAGAGTTTGGAAATGTCTATTGCAAAGTATTACAGTCCGTATACAAATCAATAAAACCTTATAAACATTTTGAAACTGATTCATATATCTGTTTCCCATTCTTCTTTGGTGAAAAACCAAATATTGATTTCTCAAACTCTGATCAAGCTGAAAAACATATTGAACAGCTCGTTCAAAAAGACTTAGGAATTAGTCTAAGATTAACTCGAATAGTACGATTATATGAAGACAATATTATTTATCTAATTAAACCGAAAAAACTCCGCTATTGGTTGAAATCAATTGCCCTTAGAGATGCAGATGAAACTTTTACGGATTTAAGAAAACAAGGATATTAATGTTAGCGGACTCCTCGCAAAATAATGGTAGCGGAAAGCTAACGACAGGAATAGAAATCGACTCATCCATTAAGTCGGTTATTGAGTTTATTGAAATTTATTTTGGAGAATTCTCTAATAAAATGAAAGGTGAGATTACTTCAAGTGAAAAATCTCTTACCGATAAGCTGTGCAAATTTTTAAACCGTCAAGTTAGTGCTTACCCTTTCTTCTTCCATCATGAGAATGTTGAAAATCCCGATTCTGGTCGAAGCCCACAAGTTGATATTGGCACTCTCTCTAAAAGTGAACAATTGATTGTTGGTGACAGAAGTTATGGTGAGTTTGACTCTTTCTTTTCTATAGAAGCAAAAAGATTACCAACTCCTGGACATAAACGTGACCGTGAATATGTTATCGGTCATGATAAGCCCTGTGGTGGCATAGAACGATTTAAAAAGAGAATCCATGGCGATAACTTAAGATACGCGGCTATTATTGGTTATATACAAGAAGAAGACGTCAATCATTGGTTTTTAAAAATCAATAATTGGATAGGTGAATTGATTGTCTCTTTACCTGAACAGTGGAATGAAAATGACAAGCTTGTTCCAAACCAACAGGTATCATCTGATGTAGCGAAATTTAAATCTAAAAATTCTAGGATTGATAAAAATGAATCCGATCATATTATAAATCTATTCCATTTTTGGATAGATCTAACAGAGGATAAAAATGAATGAGCAATTAGACCAACTCGCTTTTTCTTTCTTTAAGTTATTTGCACGTTATGAATCTTCCCTTAAAGAAAGGGGATTTTTTCAATCTAGGAATGGTAAAATTCTTGTGGACTGGGATCGTTTTGCAAACGAAGTTGTTGGAGGTAACTTCATGGAAGAGTTAGGAGATAAAGCAGAAAATGCTCAATATATTCTATCCGAACCACCAAAAAGACAAGTTATTAATGAGGCATCACAAATAGTTTGGCAAGAGGTTTCTAATCAAGAAAGATCGGTTCAAACTCTCTTTGGACACATATCAAGAGTAAGAAATAATCTGTATCACGGTGCAAAATTTAACGGAACTTGGTTTGATCCTGAACGGAGTAAAGCCTTATTAGGCGCAAGCTTAGAAGTTCTAGAACACTATAAATCAAGAGTGGATATAGGTTAAACGGCTTTTTTCCTAAAACACAAAACCACTCTAAACCCAATAAAATCAGTGCCAGAGCAAAAGCCAATATGTTTTAGGTATGTTTTAGGAAAAGAAAAAGCCAGTGTAAAAACACCGGCTTTTAAAAATGTACCGAAGGAGGGGCTCGAACCCTCACGCTATTGCTAGCACGGGATTTTGAATCCCGCGTGTCTACCAATTCCACCACTTCGGCAATTCAATATTTCAATTTAGGCGGCGGATTTTGAATCCAACGTGTCTACCAGTTCCACCACTCGAGCAGTATAATAGACTGCGAATTTATTAAATATTTTAATGATTTCATTTAAAATCCTTTTAAACTCTTAAAATAGTTTTACTTTTGTTGCCAACAACAACAATAACTAAAAATCACACAACACTAAATGGCTACAAATCAATTGAGTCCAAAGTTTTTTGCATGTTCACAAAGTATTGAATTAGCAGAAGAAATTGCTAAAAATTATGGCTTTGAATTAGGTAAAGTAACTACCACTCATTTTAGCGACGGAGAATTTCAACCAGCTTTTGAAGAATCAGTAAGAGGGCGTAGAGTTTTTATAATAGGATCTACTTTTCCTTCTGCTGATAACTTAATGGAAATGTTATTAATGTGTGATGCTGCTAAACGCGCATCTGCAAGACATATTACAGCTGTAATGCCTTATTTTGGTTGGGCTCGTCAAGATAGAAAAGACAAACCTCGCGTAGCAATTGGCGCCAAATTAGTTGCTAAACTATTAGAAGCTGCCGGAGCGACAAGAATTATGACGATGGATTTACATGCAGATCAAATTCAAGGATTTTTCGAAAAACCAGTAGATCATTTATTTGCTTCTACCATCTTTCTTCCTTACGTAAAAAGCTTAGGGTTAGATAATCTTACTATTGCTTCTCCAGATATGGGAGGCTCAAAAAGAGCTTATGCTTATTCTAAATACTTAGAAAGTGATGTAGTTATTTGCTATAAACAACGTGCAAAAGCGAATGTAATTTCTCACATGGAGTTGATAGGTGATGTTGAGGGTAAAAATGTAATTCTTGTTGATGATATGATTGATACAGGAGGAACACTTACCAAGGCAGCCGATTTAATGATGGAACGTGGCGCAAAAAGTGTTCGTGCAATTTGTACGCATCCAATACTTTCTGGTAATGCATATGAGCGAATTCAAAACTCTAAATTAGAAGAGTTAATTGTTTCAGACACAATTCCTTTAAAAAAGAATATATCTAAAATAAAAGTTGTAACTTGCGCGCCCTTATTCGCTGATGTGATGCGTAAAGTTCAAGACAACACATCCATTAGTGGACAATTTTTAATGTAAATAAATTTAATAAACAAAAAGTAATGAAATCAATTACAATCAACGGATCTCAAAGAGAAAGCGTAGGTAAAAAAGCAACAAAAGCCTTACGTAATGCTGGAAAGGTTCCTTGCGTATTATACGGAGGAGACAAGCCTGTTCATTTTTCAGCGGAAGCAAAATCGTTCAAGCCATTAGTATTTACTCCAGACGTATTTACTGCTACGATTGAATTAGATGGAAAAAAATACAATGCTGTATTACAAGACATCCAATTTCACCCAGTAAACGATAGCATTATGCACGTAGATTTTTATCAGTTATTTGACGATAAAATGGTAACTATGGAAATTCCTGTAAAATTAACAGGAACTTCTCCAGGAGTTTTAAATGGTGGTTCTTTACGTTTTACTAACCGTAAATTAAAAATAAAAGCTTTACCGGGAAATTTACCAGATTTCTTAACTGCGGATATTTCTAGCTTAAAAATCGGAAATAAATTATTTATATCATCATTATTTAATGATGATTATACATTTATGCATCCTGATAATACTGTTGTAGTTCAAGTAAGAACTTCTCGTAACGCTACTGCTGAAGTAGAAGAAGAAGAAGCTACTCCTGAAGCAGCAGCTGCAGAATAAACTTTGCACACATAAAATTACAAAAGCGTTACCATTGTGTAGCGCTTTTTTTTATTTTTGATGTATGATTTTTAACTCTTTTTTGAAAAGATTATTTAACTTTTCTAAAACACAATCAACAAGTATAGAAGAAGATCCGATGAAGAAATTTTTAATCGTAGGTTTAGGCAATATTGGTGAAAAATACCACAATACACGTCATAATATAGGTTTTAAAATAGTAGATGCTTTTGTAAAAGAACATGATGCTAGTTTTGAAACTGAAAAACTAGGCGATGTGGCTAAATTGAAAGTTAAAGGAAAAACAGTTATTGTTTTAAAGCCTAGCACTTATATGAATTTAAGTGGTAAGGCTGTACAATATTGGATGAAACAAGAAAATATCAAAGTAGAAAACTTATTGGTGATTACTGATGATTTAAATATTGATTTCGGAAAACTTCGTATTAAAGGAAAAGGTAGTTCTGGGGGACACAACGGACTAAAAGATATTCAAGATAAGTTTAATACTGGTGCATATCCTCGTTTTCGTTTTGGCGTAGGTGCAGATTATGGTAGAGGTCGTCAGGTAGACTATGTTTTAGGGCAATGGAGTAAAGAAGAAGAAAGTGAAATGATTGAGCGTATTCCCACTTCGGTAAAAGCAGTTACTTCTTTTATAACTGCTGGTTTATCTAATACTATGAACGAGTTTAATGGTAAGTAATAATTTACTTTATTCCTAACATTTTATTAAACGTTCTTATCTCACATTGATAAAATCTCTTGACAGCTTTTAATAATTTTTTCATGGTATACTTAATTAGTTACACTAATAAGTAGCTGAAAAAGCGAATTTGTTACACAAAAATTAATTATCACTAGCAAACCACTCTGCAAAACTAGTTTCTGTTTCTTGTAATTTAATTGCGTGTAATTGAATATTTTCTGGTAATCTATTTTTAATTTTTTGAGCAAAATCAATCACCATCATCTCACTAGTTGGCTGATAATCAACTAAAATAACATGATGTCCTCTGTCTTTTAATTCTTTTGCTAACTCTACATGCGGTGTGTTTTTATTAAACACAGTTGCATGATCAAAAACATCAACAATCTCTTCTTTTACAATTTTTTTAAGATCTGTAAAATCAATCACCATCCCATATTTTACATTGGAAGTATCTTTAATTGGCTGCCCCATAACAGTAACTGATAGTTTGTAACTATGTCCGTGAACATTTTTACACTTTCCGTCATAACCATATAGCGCATGACCAGTTTCAAAAGTAAACTGTTTTGTAATTCTAATGTTACTCATATTAAATTTGTCCTTCAGAATAAAAGATAATGTCGTAATCTTTAACTGATTACTTCACTACGTATAATAACGTTATTTTCTTTTGTGTTGTTTATTACTTCTGTACTTATTATAAAAATATACGATTGCCACACCTGCTGCTAATATTGCAAATAAATAATCTCCGCCCATAATCTTAATTTGTTTTTATTCGCCGAATGTACGAATTTGTTTTACAACTTTTGTTAATAACCAAACAAAGGCTAAGGAAATAACAATTCCTAATACTACTGATAATATCGGATTATGGTATATCCACTTCCCAACTTCATATCCTGCTTTATAGGCTGAAGTATCTTTCATTTCTTGAATTAGAAACATATGCTACTTTTTAAATTTCTCTAACGCTTTTTTTGTAAAATCAGACAATACTAGTTTTCCTGATGTTTCAGCTCTTTCTATCAATAATTCTGGCCAATTTTCAGTGCCTTTCCATAAAGCTTTTTTCATTTCAGCTAATGCCTCAGGATTATAAGAAGCTAGCTTTTCTGATAAAATTGCCACTTCTTTATCTAATTCGTTTTTTGTTTCAAAAACACGAGCATACAATCCTTTCTCTTTTGCCCAATAGGCATTTTTCCAATTAGAAGCATCTAATGTTAATTCAGCTAAACCACTTACGTTTATTTTACGCTCTACAGCCGGAGCAATTACAAACGGACCAATACCTATTGTGAATTCGGAAAGTTTAATAGAAGCGTGTTCTGTTGCTAATACATAGTCGCAAGCTGCTGCTAAACCAACTCCTCCTCCTACTGCTTTACCCTGTACTCTACCTATAATTAATTTTGAACATCTACGCATCGCATTAATTACATTAGCAAAGCCTGAAAAAAAAGCTTTCCCACTTTCTAAATTATCAATCGCTACTAATTCATCAAATGATGCACCAGCACAAAAAGCTCTTTCTCCTTCAGACTTTAATACAATTACATAAACCTCATCATTGTTTGATAATGCATCCAATTCGTTAGCTAAACGTGCTAATAATTCACTTGGAAAAGAATTACTCGCTGGATGACCAAATTCTACAGTTGCAATGTTATTTTGAATATCGGTATATAAACTTCCGTTTTCTCGGGTTGTTGTCATTTTTTGTTATTTGCTCAAAAATAATCTTAATTTTAGTTTTTAAAAAATTATGAAAGGCCAAAACATCAACTTTAAACTTATTGAAGAAATTCCAGAGCAAAAATACATGGATGATTTAGTTCATTTATATACATCGATTTTTGAAGATGCTATAGTTCCCTTTTTTATCCAACGATTACATACAAAACAAAAACTTCTTTCATTAATTGCTTATAAAAATGAAGAGCCTATTGGTTTTAAAATTGGATATGAATACAACGACAGTACTTTTTATAGTTGGGTAGGCGGAATAATTCCTAATTATCGTAGAAAGAGTATTGCTAGTTCCTTAGCAAAACAACAAGAACACTGGGCAAAGAATAATGGTTTTAATAAATTAAGAACAAAATCTATGAATCGGTTTAAACCGATGTTAATTTTTAATCTAAAAAACGGATTTGATATTATACAGGTTTACACCAACGAAAAAGGGCAAACTAAAATAATATTTGAAAAGCTGATTTAAATTTTCTTAGATAAAAACATAAACTTATTTCTAAATTTAAAAATTAACGGAATACTCCTCGCAATTATCCATCCATAAAAAGCAATCCAAATTGCATATAATTTGTAATCTAATGAATCGAAAAACAATAATAGCGGAATAAAAACAAGAGCAGTAGACACTAATAATACATTACGTAAATATTTCATTTCTCCTAAACCTTTAAACATTCCGTCGTAAATAAATGCGATTGAACAAACAGGTTGCATTATTAAAATAATCCAAAACGTATCGTAAAACTGTATTAGCACCTCTTGTTCTTTAGTGAATATTGTTCCGATAAAATTATAAAAAATGAATCCTATAAGCGCTAAGAAACTTCCAAATACTAATCCGTATACAATTAAATTATTCCCTAATTTAATTAATGTTTTGTATGCTTTTGCTCCCAATAACTTCCCTGATAAAATATTTCCTGCGGATGAATAACCATCTATCATAAAAGCACCCATTAACCATAAATTAAGTCCAATCGTGTAAGCCGCTATATATTCTTTACCATAATCAGCAGCATATGAAGTTGCAAAATACAAAGCTACATTTAAAGCGATCGTTCGTACAAATAGATTTAAAATCATATTTATAAACCTAGGGATTTCTTTATTGAATGGTAACTGAAGTTTTAATGATATTTCTGTTTTAGTCAATAATAAATAAACCGATATAATAGCCATTATAACTTGCGCTATTACACTCGCATATGCAGCTCCTTGAATATTCATTGCAGGGATATATCCTTCGATTCCATATACTAAAATAACATCCAATACAATATTAACAATCGTACCTACAATAGCAATTATCATTGGATATATCGTGTTTTGCAACCCTCGAAATGTTCCAAAAATAGCAATTACAAAAAGTGTAAACGGAAAACCAAAAACTCTAATTTTATAATAATCTACCGAATACTCTAAAATGGTTCCTGATGCATTGTAAAACTCAAAAATTTCTTTTGAAAATGGGTAACTTATTCCTAAGATAAACAAGCTTGTTATAACTACTAACACAATTGCTTGTGCTGGTAAATTCTTAACTTCATCTAACTTATTAGCCCCTAAATATTGAGAAATAATAGATGATATTCCGCTACGAGTTTGCCCAAAAACCCAAATTAGCATCGATAAAAAAGCACCTACAATACCAATCGCAGCAATACTTTCTGTAGCATTAATATCAATATTACCAACAATTGCTAAATCGGTTGTAGACAATAAAGGTTCTGCAACTCCTGCAATTAATGCAGGAATTGCGAGTTTGTTTATGTGTTTAAAGCTGATGTTGTGGCTCAAAGCAAGAAATTAAACCACAAAAGTAGTGAGTTTATTAGATAATTAATCTCTTTTTTAAAACATTGATACATCAAAGTTAGTATTGAATTTAATGTTTTCTGAAAATTGTTGAAATAAGATATCTCCTTTAATATTCCCATCCCAATCTGCCATATATACATCTCTTTTTGTCATAATAGAAATACCATTTACAGTTGAGTACGAAGGTTTCATTAATAAAGGTTGTGGTATGCTAGAACCTTTTACAGTAAAAAGAAACTGATCAACTAAATTTGTTTTTGGATTAATGTATAGTATAAAATCATCTTGAAATTCTCCAATGTTTTTCTCAAACCCTAGTTTTACAATTTTATAATTGATGTTATTTACTTTTCTGTCAGGAAGAAGTTTATAGGTAAGTCCTTGGTCTAGCAGTTTTTGCATCATTGTAAACCAGTAGAAATTGGCTTTTCGTAAAAACTTTTCGCTTTCTAAAGCTGAAGAATCTTTAATAAATTTATTTCCTAATTTTACCTGTATTTTGTCTTTTCCATTATAATATTGGATAACTGTTTTTTTATTTTTAGGAAAGACTAAAAGTTCGTGAATTTTATATTCTCCTAAGGATATTTCTCCTTCAAAAATATATCGTTCTGTAGAAATATCTTTTATCTTTTTTTTAGTGTCATAAAAAGTATATGTAAAGGCTACATTTTTTAGCTTCTTGAGTTGCTCATAATTTCCTGTTTTTGCTACCATTTTAGCAATTAGAGCTTTTGCAGGATTGCTATATGTAATCTTTTTAGTTTCTTCTTTTTGTTTACAAGAAGCATAAATAAAGACTATCAACAATAAGTATATGTTTTTCATTCTTTTAGTTTTATAGGAATCCTCCTCGTTTTTCATTATTATCTCTTCTTTTTCTTTTTAAAGCTTTGTTTTTTCCTCCTCCAAATCGATATGAAACTCCAAAATAAACAGTTTGAGAATCTCTTCGTAAATCACCTTTTTGAAATATTGTTCTGTAACTTTCAAAAGCAAATCGTTGTGTTTTAAAGATGTCATTAAAATTGAGGCTAAATGTACCTTTTCCTTCAGAAAAATTATATCTAGCACCTGCATTCACATAGTAATTACTCTTTAATTCATACTGAAGAATTTTTTGCTTTCCACTAAATCTTCCAAATAATTGGAAAGTTAACTTTTGAGTTGCTTTAAAATTATGGCTCATTCTAAAATTGGTCGCTGTATTGGTAATTTCTACTTGTTCGTTTTCTATATCTCCTTTTTGTTTTCTTGAATAGATATCAAAACTAGTATTAAAGTTCCACCAAGAAACAGGTTTGTAATTTGCCGCTAATTCAAATCCGTAGGCGCTATTATCTTCAAAATTGTCATAATCTAAGACCAGTTTTGTTGGGTCATTTACATCAAAATATCCTATTCTATTTATTTCATCTTTAATTCTTCTATAAAATGTGCCTAAAGTAAGACTCCCTTTATCTAGTTTTCTAGTATAATTGAATTCAATAGAGTTTGTAAATTGTGGATTTAACCTCATATTACCAATAGCAATTATTTGCGGGGTATTCCATGCTCTTATTGGGTTTACTTGATTTAATCCAGGGCGGTCAACTCTTCTACTAATACTTAACTGATAATTATTTTTTTGTTCTTCATCTGGCGTATATTTTACAAATGCTGATGGATAAACATTAAAAAGGTCATCTTTAAAAAAGTCTATGTTTTGGTTTACTTCTGAGAATTGCGATGTTACTTTATAATCTTCTAATCGAACACCTAACTGATATGTCCATTTTTCAAAGTTTTGACGAAATGTGGTGTAAAAAGAATAAATATCTCTATCATAACTAAACACTGAATTATTAAGCACTGTATTTGTTGTATTATAGGTATTTGTTGTTCTTCTAAAACGAGACTCAAATCCAAGCTCTAAAGTAGATTTTTCTGATAGTGGATTTACATAATCTAAATTGATAGTTGTGTTTTCTCGATTATCTAAAATAATATCTGAATAATTATTATTTGGTGTATTTCCTCCAAAAGTAAAATCGGTAATATTATCACTTTCAAAATCATTATAATCTATTTCTAACTCAATATTATGCCCACTATCATTAAAATGATGTTTAAAATCAAAGTTATAAGTAGCTGCGTTATTATTCTTATCAAAAGTGTAGTTTTGAGAAAAGTTATTTAAAGGAGTATTTACATACGTTACATTAGAGTTCGCCTTAAAATCGCTTCCAAAAACATTTTGATTGGTATATATTGAGATTGTGTTCTTTTCATCAATAAAATAATCGATTCCTAGTTTATATAAATGAGACGAATTATCAACCAAATTATCTAAATGTTGCGCAGAATTTTCAACAAAACGAACAATACTTCCTTTTAAATTGTTTTCACCAAAACTATTTCCATAGTTTCCATATATATTGAATTTTCCTGTTCTATAATTTAATCCTAAAGAACCATTAAATCGTGTTTTTTCTCCTTGTGTTAATCCTAAATTAAGGTTTCCGTTAAATCCTAATTTAGCATTTTTATGAAGAACAATATTAATAATTCCACTCATTCCTTCAGGGTTATATTTTGCTGATGGAGATGTGATTAGTTCAATTTTCTTAATGGATGAAGAAGGAATTTGTTGTAATAATTGAGAGGCTTCAATATTTGTAGGTTTTCCGTCGATTAATACACGAACATTTTCATTTCCTCTTAACGCAATTTCCCCATCTTGATTTATACTTACCGACGGAATGTTTCCCATAATATCTGAAGCTGTGGCACCAGCAGTAGTTAAGTCTTTACCAATATTAATTACTTTTCGATCAATTTTTTGTTCAATAGTTGAGCGTTCTGCGACAATAGAAACTTCATCTAAAACTTGTGCTGACTCTTCAATAAATAATGTGCCTAAACTTGTTTTTCGCTTGTTACTTTTAATATCTTTTATTATTGTTTTATATCCAATGAATTGAACTTCAACCAAAAATTCATTCACAGGAATTTTAGAAATTTCAAATGTTCCATTCTCATCAGTTATTCCTCCTGTAATTGTATTATTACTTGTTTTGGATTTAATAATAATTGTAGCGTATAGAATAGATTCTTTAGTGTTTTTATCTGCAATTTTCCCACTAATAGTATACGTTTGCGTAAAGCTTAACCAGCTTATACTACAAAAAATAAGAGTAAGTATCTGTTTCATTATAATTTTTTATTGCTTTGTTAAATGAATTTCTGCATCTAATAATACTTTATTGCTTAAAGCTAATTTTGCTGGCGGATAGTTAGTTCCTACTTTAAAATCTTCTCTAGCAATAGCCCCAATTATTTTAAAAATAGCTACTGTTTTTTTAAATCTAGGATGTAGAAATTTACCTTTATATATTGCTTTTAATTCAATAGGCTTTGTAATCCCTGTCATTGTAAAATTTCCTTTTATGTTATATTCTTTTTCTGAAATTTTAGACATAGATGTACTTATAAAAGTTATTTTTGGATAGGTTTCAGCATCAAAAAAATCTTTAGTTTTTAAATGTTTATCTCTTGCTGGTTGATTGGTATTTACAGAAGCTGTTTCAATGGTAATATTTACGGTAGCATTGTTAAAATCTTCATCGTTTGAAATAAAAGTTCCTTTATATGTATCAAACACTCCTTTAATTTCTCCAATTTTAAAATAAGAAATACCAAAGTTAATTTTAGAGTGTGAAGGGTCAATTTTCCAAGTATTTTGTTGTGCATTTATATTTCCAAAAGCAAAAACTAAAAGAAATAAAAAGGTCAATTTTTGTAATTTTTTTTGAGTGATAACTTGAAGTTTCATTTTTTTATATTTTTTAAATTCATCACGCAAAGTAGTTTCTATATAAAACCCTTTTTTTTGAAGTAGATAGAGAATAGAATTTAGTCGTTATAAGTTCTTTTTATTTGAAAATATATTTTGTCTGTATTATTGTATAATCCATCGACTTAAGGAACTATTTTATCTACACATTTAATTTTAAAGTATTAAGAATTGTACATTTGGTTTTTAAAGAAATTTTGGAAACATTAAAAAGATACATACAACAGCCTACTATAAGCTACCTTTTATTTTGGGTGTTATTTGTTGTATTTACAGCAACAGCGTCTAGCTGGTATTATTCAAGTACACGAGAGGTTATAGAGGTCTATACTTTTAGAACAATTATTCAATTTGTAATAACCTCTACAGTAATTTTTGTGTTTATTCCAAAATTTTTAAATCGTGGACATAAGGTTCTATTCTGGATTTTTTCTTTGGCTTTATTGGCTTTAGGATTTGTAACCTGTACTTTGATAAAAGTCTATTATTTAGAACCCACGTATCCTATAACTTACCAGAATTATTTAAAAAGATTTCCTGAAGCCACCTTATATAGTAGGTTAATTAGCATAAAAGAATTTATACGAGTTTCTAATTATTTATTACAACCTACTTTTTTGTTATTGGCTATTCGATTTTATAGAAAACAACAAGCCTTAACGAAGCTTAACGAACAAAAAAAAATAGCTGAGCTAACCGCTTTAAAAAATCAATTAAATCCGCATTTTTTATTTAATACCTTAAATAATTTATATGCCTTGGCTTTTCAAAAGTCAGACAGAACGATGTTAGTTATTCAAAAATTATCAGAAATTTTAGACTATACTTTATACGGTTGTAATAACACCTATGTACCGATACAAAAAGAGGTTGAATTAATAGAAAACTATTTAGATTTAGAAAAAGTACGATATGATGATAGGGTAACTATTTCGTTTAAAAAAGAAATTTCTTCTAAAGGGAAAATTGCGCCATTATTATTGCTGACTTTTATTGAAAATGCATTTAAGCATGGAGTAAGTCAAGAATTAAAAGAAGCCAATATTGAAATTAATCTTTCTCAAAAAAATGATATTATTGATTTTTCCATAGAAAACACAAAACCTCAAACAAAAGGTTTAAATGGAGAAAAAAAGACTGTTATTGGTCTTGAAAATGTTAACAAGCAATTGAATTTACTCTATCCTAACAAACACTCTTTAAATATCAAAGAAGATGCTAAGTCATATTATGTACATCTAAAATTAACCACAGTATGAGCTATCAATGTGTAATTATAGATGATGAAAAATTAGCAAGAGAATTGCTGGAAGCTTACATTTCTCAAGTTCCTAATTTTGAACTAGTAGCATCTTGTGCCAGCGCTATTGATGCCAGTGATGTTTTAAACAAAAAACATGTAGATTTATTATTTTTAGATATAGAAATGCCAGTGCTAAAAGGCACCGATTTTTTTAGAAATTTAGTTCAGAAACCTAAAGTAGTTTTTACAACTGCTTATAGAGATTATGCCATAGATGGTTTTGAATTGAATGCTGTAGACTACTTACTAAAACCTATTATTTTTGATCGTTTTTTTAAAGCCATTCAAAAGTTTTTAGCAACGCAAAAAACAGTTGAAAAAGAAACTATTATTCAAACTAAACCTACTCAGAAAAATAATTTTATCTACATATCAAAAGGAAGAAAAAAAGTCAAGATTTGGTATGATGATATTTTATATATAGAAAGTTTTAAAGATTATATAAAAATCCATTTAAAGGAAGAAACTCATACTATTAAATATAAAATTTCTGTTTTTGAAACAGAATTAGATGATCGTTTTGTAAGAATACATCGCTCTTATATTGCCAATACAGATAAAGTTACTGCCTATACCAAAGACGATATAGAAATAGGGAAAATAGAAATTCCTATTGGCGGAAATTATAGAAAAGGTATTCTTAATAGGTTATAGTAATTTAAACTTTCAATGTTTAAAAAATACTTTTTTAAAATACCTATATTTGTTTTTTAATCCTTTATTAAAAACATGAAAAACATATTAGTTCCTATCGGTTCTACCGAAAACTCAATAAATACCTTACAATACGCTATTAATTTTGCTGAAGCTACAAATGCAAAAGTATTTGTAATGCGTGCCTACAAAGTTTTAACAAAAGCTGGTGCCTTTGTAAATGCTGATGACACTATGCAACGTGAAACAAATTTATATTTAAGAGCTATGATTAATTCTGTTGATAGAAAAAACGTAGCCATTAAAATGATTACTGCAAAAGGTGATGTTTTAGAAAGTATTACTGCTATTGATAGAGAATTAGGAATGGACTTAATTATTATGGGTCCAAAAAGTAACTCGATAAAAGAAGAAGTATTTTTAGGAAACACCTCAGGTAGCGTTTTAAAACAAACCAACATTCCTATGTTAATTGTTCCTGACGGCTATAAATTTTCTCCAATAAAATCGGTGTTAACTGCTTTTAAATCGGGAATTATGAACAAGGAAAATGTATTAAGTCCTTTAAATAAAATCTTAAAAACTTTTAACGCTTCTTCTAATTTATTATTGGTAAAAACACCTAATTACACTGAAGAAGATTTAGTTTTAGATTCTAATTTAGGAGAGATAAAAAACGAATTAACTGTAACTGAAAATGCTACTACTTTTCAAGGTGTTTTAGAACATTTTCAATCTCATAACCCAGATTTATTATGTGTGTTTAGACGTAACCGTGGATTTTTTCAAAAACTATGGGAAAAGAATACAATTCTAAAACAAGAGTTTCATTGTAGCGTTCCTTTATTAGTTTTAAGAGGAAAGTTGTAAGCATTATTACTGCAACGTTAAATCTTTTTAGATTTCTACGAAACAATAAAAAAGATTGTATATTGATTATCAATTAATTTGATTTTATCAAGTTTTGAATACCTCAAAGAATCAATATTATCTATGAAATTTGTACTTAAAATTATTGTTGCTTTTGTAGTTCATTGTTCGTTTGCCCAAAACACGATAACTGTAGAAATTATAGATACAGAAACCAACGACCCCGTTGCATTTCCTACCGTTAAATTTGTAGGAACTTCAAGAGGGATCGTTGCTGATTACAACGGACAATTTAGACTTCCAATTGATAAGCTAAAAAACATTACAACCATAGAGATTTCTTCAATGGGCTTTCAACCTTTAGTTGTTGCGATTAACTCTTTGAACAGAAAAAAAATGAACACCTTACGAATGTCATCAAGTGAAGAGTTTCTTGATCCGGTGATTGTAAACGCTTCAAAAAAGAAATTATCTGCATTTAAAATAGTCCAAAAAGCTGTTTATTCCATTCAATCAAACTTAGCTTTAACACCCCATTCGTATATTGGTTATTATAGAGATTATCAAATATGTAATGATGGAGAGTATTATAACTTAAATGAAGCCATTGTTGAAGAGTTTGATAACGGAATTTTATCTAATAAGTTAGTAGACAATAAAAACAAAAGTGTCTTATATAAATTCAATACTAATCTCAACTATAAAACAGATAGCTTATTGGCTGTATCATATGATGATACTAATAAAAACATTAAAAACGCAAAAATCATAAGTTATGGAGGGAATGAATTAAGTATACTCAATGCACATAATCCAATTCGTCTTTTTAACCAAAAGTCCTTTTCTTATGTATATAAATTAAAAGATGAATTTTTATCTAATCATGATTTCAAAAAATCAAAAAAAATCAAAAGTAATGGTGAAGCTTTAATTAGTATTACATTTACCAACAAACAAGATAAAACGTCTATCAGTCATCTAGTTAAAGGAGAAGTTAACATTTCTTTATCTGACTTTGCTATTCACAGTTTCAAATACACTGTTTATGATGCTGATACATCTCATATTCTCTTAAATGTAGATATTGAATACAGAAGGAGTAAACATAAAATGCACCTCAATTATATTAGTGTTAATAATTTATTTCATGGTGTTTTGGACAATGAAGTTTTTAGAGAACAAGAAATAACATATACCGCAGAAACAAAACGTTTTTCTATTCAATTCAATAAAAAAATTAATTTGAGAACCTTAAAACTGAAGAATTTTTCTGTTTTGTATGATAACAAAGAAATTCCACTTACAAATATTTCAATTATAGATGATCAAAACATCGTTTTAGAGGTTGCAAAAAACTCTGACATCATAAACCCAGAGGTAAAGCAATTATTTAAAAAAGAAGCATCAAATAACACGTTTAATATCAAAAAAATAAAATCAGAAAAAATTAAGGTTTTTATTAAGAAAGTAAAAGATATTGATAATCGTCGTATTTATGAAAGAAATGAAAAACCTGTATATCAATTCAGAGAGTTTTTCGTTCAAGAAGTTTTTGAAAACAAGAACCTTAGTCCAAATATAAACTACGTAGACAAATTAAAACACCTTTCAAAATCTAAACTTAATACTTTTGAAAATGTAGATGATTACATTATTAATTCACCATTAATGAATAGAAAACTACCAAGTAAATAAAAATAACTCCTTTTACTTTTTTGTAAGCATTCGCTTAATTTCATTCAGCTTCATTAAAGCTTCAATTGGTGTAAGCGTATCTATATTAGTAGTTAATATTTCTTCTCTTATATCTTCTAACAAAGGATCATCTAACTGAAAAAAGCTCATTTGCATTTCTTCATGTTGCGTTTCTTTCAATACTTCCTTTACTTCTTTTTGCGAATGAGAATCTTCTAATTGCTTTAAAATTTTCTGCGCTCTATGAATTACCATATTCGGCATACCAGCTAATTTAGCTACATGAATACCAAAACTGTGATTACTACCACCTGCAACTAGTTTACGCAAGAAAATAATACTGTCTTTTAACTCTTTTACCGATACGTTAAAATTCTTAATACGTTCAAACGTAGTGGTCATTTCATTAAGTTCGTGATAATGTGTTGCAAATAAAGTTTTTGCTTTCGAAGGATGCTCATGTAGATACTCTGAAATAGCCCAAGCAATTGAAATTCCGTCGTAAGTAGAAGTTCCACGACCAATTTCATCTAACAATACTAAACTACGTTCTGAAATATTATTTAAGATTGATGCTGTTTCATTCATTTCTACCATAAAAGTAGATTCTCCCATCGAAATATTATCGCTGGCTCCTACTCTTGTAAAAATCTTATCTACAATACCAATTCGAGCATTTTGAGCAGGCACATAACTTCCCATTTGTGCTAATAAAACAATCAATGCCGTTTGGCGTAAAATAGCAGATTTACCCGACATATTCGGACCTGTAATCATAATGATTTGCTGTTGATTTCGATTCAACACCACATCATTTGCAATATACTCTTCACCAATCGGCAACTGTTTTTCAATAACAGGGTGACGACCGTTTTTAATTTCAATATCAGTGCTCTCATCCATCATCGGACGCACATAATTGTTATCCATTGCCAATGTAGCAAACGATAACAGTCCGTCTATTTTAGCAACATTTTGAGCATTTTGCTGTACAGGTTGTACAAAACCAATAATGAACTCAACTAATTTTGCAAAAATCTCAGTTTCTAATTGCTGAATTTTCTCTTCAGCCCCTAAAATTTTAGCTTCGTATTCCTTTAATTCTTCCGTAATATAACGCTCCGCATTTACTAAAGTTTGCTTACGAACCCACTCTTCAGGAACATCATCTTTGTATCTATTTCTAACTTCGATATAGTATCCAAAAACATTATTAAACGCAATTTTTAAGCTGGATATTCCTGTTCGCTCAGTTTCGCGAGCTAACATATTATCTAAATACTCTTTCCCTGAATTAGATATGTTTCGTAACTCATCCAATTCAGCAGAAACACCATTTGCAATCGCGTTTCCTTTATTAATATTTACTGGAGCTTCTTCAAATACACTCTCGGTAATTTTATCAATTAACAACTTACAATCATGTAATTGTTTTCCGATTTCTTTAACCGTTTTATTTTTACTTTTCTCAGCAGCTTCTTTTATCGGTAAAATAGCTTTTAAAGAATTCTTTAAAAGAATTACTTCTCTTGGAGAAACTTTACCTGTTGCAACTTTAGATATCAATCGTTCGATATCAGATATTTGTTTTAATTGATAAGTTACCGTTTCATGAAAATCATCATTATCAATTAAAAACTTCACCAACTCATGGCGTTGTTTAATCTGTTCTATATCTTTTAATGGAAGTGCTAACCAACGCTTTAACAAGCGACCTCCCATTGGTGAAATCGTTTTATCAATAACGTTTAATAACGAAACTGAGTTTACCGAATTACCTCCGTATAACTCAAGGTTTTTCACAGTAAAACGATCCATCCACACATAATTATCTTCAGCTATTCTGCTTATTGACTGTATGTGATCTATTTTATTATGTTGTGTTTCTGATAAATAATACATTACTGCTCCACCAGCAATAACTCCGTATTCTAACTCATCAACACCAAATCCTTTTAAATTTTTAACTTTAAAATGATTGCTTAATAATTCGTTACCATATTCTTTTTGAAAAATCCAATCTTCTAAATAAAACGTATGAAAACGATTCGTAAACAACTCTAAAAAACGTTGTTTGTTTTTCTTTTCTACCAAGACTTCACTAGGTAAAAAATTCTGTAGTAATTTATCAATATACTCTTCGTTTCCTTGTGCGATTAAAAACTCACCTGTAGAAACATCTAAAAAAGAAACTCCTAATAACTTCTTGCCGAAATGTACAGCTGCTAAAAAATTGTTGGATTTCGATTGTAAAACCTCATCGTTTAAAGCAACCCCTGGAGTTACCAATTCGGTAACACCCCGTTTTACAATCTTCTTGGTCATTTTCGGATCTTCTAACTGATCGCAAATAGCCACACGTGAACCAGACTTTACTAACTTAGGTAAGTAGGTGTTTAACGAATGATGTGGAAAACCTGCCAAAGCAGTTTCACTTTCACTACCTGCACCTCTTTTGGTTAAAATTATTCCTAAAACTTCGGATGCTTTTACCGCATCTTCTCCAAAGGTTTCGTAAAAATCTCCTACTCTAAAAAGTAACATTGCATCCGGATATTTTGTTTTAATTCCGTTGTATTGTTGCATTAGCGGAGTTACCTTTTTTGCCTTTGTTTTTGCCAAGTTTCTAGATTTTTTCAATTAGTTTTGCGAAGATAAATATTCGATTTGAAAGTTAACATTTTTTATGAGAAAACTAAAGAATAGCGAGTTAGGTAGAAAAACGGTTGAAGAATTTAAACAAACTGAAAAAACACCAATTATTGTGGTGCTTGATAATATTCGTAGTTTAAATAATATTGGTTCAGTTTTTAGAACTTCGGATGCTTTTTTAATCGAAAAAATTTATTTGTGTGGTATTACTGCTACACCTCCTAACAAAGAAATTCATAAAACTGCTTTAGGGGCTACTGAATCGGTTGACTGGGAATATGTAGAAGATACTTTAACATTAGTTAATCAGTTAAAAAATGATGGTGTTTTTGTAGCTTCAATAGAACAGGCGGAAAACAGTACCATGCTAAATGATTTTACACCTCAACCAAATAAAAAATACGCCATTGTAATGGGTAATGAGGTAAAAGGTGTACAGCAAGAAATTGTTTCAGCTTCAGATTTTTGTATTGAAATACCACAGCTAGGAACCAAACATTCTTTAAATATTTCTGTGAGTTGTGGGGTTGTACTTTGGGATTTGTTTAATAAAGTAACTTCATAACTCCCTCATTACAAGAAAGGCACAAGCGAAGAATCTGCCAATGAAGAACTCAAAATATACAGATTGTGCTTTACTACCGTTCGTAATGACAGAAACTACACCCCATTACAAGGAAGTATGACGAAGTAATGACAAAAAAATAGTTAATTTCTTGTCTTTCTCCCATAAACACTATACTTTAGGGGCACAATTATTACCCCCCACAAATAATAATTTAATTAAAACCCTACAATTATGGAAAACAAAAATTTACAAGAAATGGAAATGACATTAAGCCCTGCAGGAACTGATACTGGTGTTGATACTGGCGGAACAGGAAATGGAAGTGGTGATGGTGGAGGAAAAAAATAAACGTTCCTACTAACCTTAAAAACTCACCCCTCACTATTGATTAAATATGAGGGGTTTTAACTTTAAATAAATTATTTCATTTTAATATCCTTTTTTGCATTTATTTATTTTGAAATATTTCCCAGTTTTATTATTATTATTTTCTTTATTTCTTTTTTCTCAAAAACAAGAAATAGACTCTACTACCGCCGTATTAAAGGAAAAATTAGTAAAAAAAGGCCTTAGAGGCTACTATGAAAAAGATACTTTTATTCTTAAAAAAGCAAATAATAACTTGCTAAAACTATATACTAAAACTAATGATTCTTCTATATTAGCAAAACATTATCTTTTTAAAGCTTTATTTAATAAAATAATACATAACTCTGACAGCGCTTTTCAATACTATCATCAATCGAAAAACATTTCAACACTAATAAAAGACTCTCTTTCAGCTGGTTGCAGATTGTTAAGTATTGCAAATTTACAAAGAGAAGCTAAAGATTATTTAGGAAGCGAAATTATCTCAATTGAAGCTTTACACTACTTGGAACCCATTAAAGCCCACGAATTTACAGTTTACGTATATAATAATTTAGGAATTGTATCAAAAGAGTTAAATCAGAATGATGAAGCAATTAAATATTATAAAAAGGCTTTAAAAACAAATAATCTAAAAACTGATTTACAAAAAAAAGAAGAAGGTTATTTATATATTATAAATAATCTAGGGCACCTATATCAACTACAAGGTCAACACTCAAAGGCTATTTCCTATTTTAAAAAGGGATTGATCTATAATGATATTGAGAGAAAATATCCTATTCAATATGCTTTTTTACTAGAAAATTTAGCTTTTAGTAATTTTTCTATTGGTAAAACAAAAAAAGTTTTAGATCAGTATAAAAAAGTACTTACTATTAGGAGGCAGTTAAAGGAATATCAAGAATTAAGCACAACTCACATTAACTTAGCAGACTACTATAAAAAATTTAAAAATCAAAAAAAAGCTGTATATCACTCCAATGAAGCTTTAAAATATGCCAAACAAACTCATAACAACAAACGTTGGTTAGAAGCTTTACAAAACCTTTCTGAGCTAACCACAGGTGAGCAATCAAAAAAATATTTACAAGAATATATTACGCTAAACGATAGTTTATTTCAAAAAGAGCGTCTGTTGAAAAACCAATTTGCTAAAATTCGCTATGAAACCGATAAAAAAGAAAAAGAAAATACGGTTTTAAAAACCGATAATGAAAAAAAACAAGCAGAAATCACCTATCAAAAACAACAAAAAACTATTGGTTGGTTAGCTGCTGCGAGTGGTATATTACTCTTTGGTTTAAGTGTGATGTTTTTCTTTCAAAGAAGAAGAAAACTATTATATCAAGCACAATTAGAAAGAGTACAAGCAAGAGAACATGAACGCCAACAAATTGCAAAATCTTTACACGATGAAGTAGCAGGAGATTTACGTTTATTACATCAAAAATTAGAAAAATCGAATTTATTAGAAGAAGCTAAAAAACTAGATACCGTTAAAGACAACGTACGTAATTTATCACATCAATTAAGTAGTGTAAGTTTTGATAAGGTTTCTTTTAAAGATCAAATAATTAACTTAGTAAGCGATTATTTTGAACTTGATTTTAGAATAACCGTTACAGGTTTACAAGAATACGATTGGCAAACCATAAACGATGCGATTAAACGTTTGCTATATTTAAGTACTCGAGAAAGTATACAAAACAGTAAAAAATATGCTCAGGCAAGTAAGCTAACAATAGACTTTGCCCTAGAAAAAAAATATGTACATTTGACTATTACTGATAATGGTATTGGTTTTGATACTAATGTTAGTAAAAAAGGAATTGGTTTACAAAACCTACAAGAACGTGTTGAAGAGTTAAACGGAACTCTAGATATTGATAGTGAAGTAGGTAACGGAACCAAAACGAATATTCAAATACCTTTAAATGCCTGGACAAACAAAAATACTTCTAGTTGATGACCATCAATTAATTATTGAAGGTATTCTGTCGTATTTAAAAGACATTGACAGCTTAGAAATTGAAACTGTAAATTCTTGTGATGAAGCTTTTTCAAGAATAAAATCTAGTATCAATGAAGCTCCTTTTCATATTGTTTTTACCGATTTAAGTTTTGATAATAATGAAGAGAATGTTGTTTTAGATGGAGGTGAAGCTTTAATAAAAGCGATTCAGAAAGAAGAATTAGATATTAAAACAGGAGTAATTACTGGGCATTCAGAAATTAATCGTGTTTTTAATGTAATTCATAATTTAAACCCTTCTGCTTATATTTTAAAGGGTAGTTGCAACACAGATGAATTAACTTTTGCTATTCAAAAAATGCTAAAAGGTGAAGTATATTATACACACGAAATTCATCAAAAATTATTAAAAAGAGCTTTGGTAGAAATTCAAATGGATGAAATTGCTATTCAAATTTTAAAAGAATTGCCTAAGCATCCAAAAATCACCAATTTAGAGGGTTCAATTAAAAAAAGAGATGGCTCTTTAGTTAAGGTTCGTGCTATAGAAAGTAAGTTAGCAAAGCTTCGTATCGATTTACAGGCGAATAATAATACCGACTTGGTATTAAAAGCTAAAGAATTAGGAATTATAGATTAGCTTTTTGCGGTAATCCACACTTTTTTCTGCGGTAATCCCCTTTTTAAGCTTAAACATTCAATATATCTTTGTATCAGAATTCAACTACTCTTGGGGAAAATTCTGAAAAGAAAGAAGAAAATTAAAATAAACCTTTTAGGCAAATGCCTAAAAGGTTTATTTATTTTATATAAAATCGAGATTTTGCGGAAATCCACATTTTTTTCTGCGGATATCCCCTTTTCGAAACAAGTAAATAGCTATATGTTTGTAGTATCAACTTTCGTTGTATAATGAAAGAGGATATTTAAGGGGAAAAATTAACCTTCTAGAGCTTTCTAGAAGGTTTTTTGTTTTCCGTCATTGCGAATATAACAGGGTGAAATGAAGCAATCTGTTATTTATGTATTCCTAATTTAAAGATTACTTTGTTCGTGCCTCTCTCGTAATGACATTCTTTTCCATCATTGTTATCATCGGATAATAATTTACTTAAAGGTTTTATCCATAAAATCGGAAATCCACACTTTTTTCTGTGGATATCCCCTTTTTAAAACTAAACTTCTAACATACATTTGTAATGTTCTTTTGAACAAAACATTAAGGGGAAATTAAAAAATGTAAAAAATGGGGAAATTTTTACTTACAAAAACTACTAAAGGGGTTAATAGTTTTTTTTCAGCATTAGCTGAGTTTGGAAAAGGAGCTGGTTATGCTTTAAGACACTAAATAAACTAACCAAAAAAAGTGTAAAAACTTCTAGATTAATTTCTAGAAGTTTTTTTATTCTCGTAAGTATAAATTGTAAATTGCTGTTTTAACCTTTCATTACAATTTAAATGGCTAAATATATTGTTGCATTAGATCAAGGTACAACTAGTTCGCGTTCGGTAATTATTAATGAGTCTGGAGAAATTATTGCTATGAATCAGCAAGAGTTTCAACAAATATTTCCTAAATCTGGTTGGGTAGAACATGATGCTTTAGAAATTTTAGAAACTCAACTTACTACGCTACAAAAAGTAATTCAAGAAGTCAATATTAAAGCCTCAGAAATTGTAGGAATCGGAATTACCAATCAACGAGAAACTACTGTTGTTTGGAATAAAAACACTGGTAAACCTATATATAACGCCATTGTTTGGCAAGATAAACGAACAGCTAGCATTTGTGAATTTTTAAAGCAAAAAGGCCTAGAAGATCACGTTCGTAAAACTACTGGGTTAGTTATTGATAGTTATTTTTCTGCTACTAAAATCAATTGGATTTTAAACAATGTAGGTGGCGCAAAAACTGAAGCAGAAAAAGGCAATTTACTTTTCGGGACTATTGATACTTGGTTATTATGGAATTTAACCAACGGTAAAATTCATGCAACCGACTATAGCAATGCATCTCGTACCATGTTATATGATATAAAAAACTTAAAATGGGATAAAACTTTATTAAAAGAGTTAGAAGTTCCATTGTCTATGCTTCCCGAAGTAAAACCCTCCTCACATCATTTTGGTAATTACGAATTGGATGGCGTTCAAATTCCAATTGCTGGAATTGCGGGAGATCAACAAGCTGCTTTATTCGGTCAAGCTTGTTTTAACAAAAGAGAAGCTAAAAACACCTATGGTACAGGTTGTTTTATGCTCATGAATACAGGTGAAGAACTTGAATATTCTAAAAATGGATTGTTAACCACTATTGCTTGGGGAATTGATAACAAAGTATATTATGCTTTAGAAGGAAGTGTTTTTGTTGCTGGTTCTGCGATTCAATGGTTACGCGACGGCTTACAAATTATAAACAATGCTAAAGAGAGTGAAGTTTTAGCGAAAAGTATAGAAGGAGAAAATCCTGTATACGTTGTTCCTGCGTTTGCTGGTTTAGGCGCTCCGTATTGGGATATGTACGCTCGAGGCGCAGTATTTGGTTTAACTCGCGATACCGGTAAAAATCACTTAATAAAAGCAACCTTAGACTCTTTAGCTTATCAAACCAAAGATGTTTTAGATGTTATGCAAAAAGATAGTGAAGTAGCATTAACCTCTTTAAAAGTTGATGGTGGAGCAGCTGCTAACAATTATTTAATGCAATTTCAGGCAGATATTTTAAATACTGAAGTAGAGCGTCCAGAAATTATTGAAACCACCATAATGGGCGCTGCTTACTTAGCGGGAATTTGCGTAGGGTTATGGAAACAAGAAGATATATTTGATAGACGTAAAATTAACAAGACTTTTATTCCTACTTTTCAAGATGAAAAAAGAGAAAAATTATATGCTAAATGGCAAAAAGCTATTGAGCGCACAAAAGATTGGATTGATTAAACATTAAGATATGGCTAAGTTTTACGATAAAATTACCAGTAGAATTCAGAAATTTATAGAAGTACAAAAAGTATTTTTTGTGGCTACTGCTCCTAAAAACGGACGAATCAATTTATCTCCTAAAGGAATGGATTCTTTTCGTGTATTAAACGAAAATCGTGTTGCTTGGTTAAGTGTTACTGGTAGTGGTAATGAAACCTCAGCACACTTACTAGAAGATAACAGAATAACCATTATGTTTTGTGCTTTTGAAGGCGCTCCTAATATTTTACGCCTATACGGAAAAGCCAAAGAAGTACTTCCGAAAGATTCCGAATGGAACAATTTAATTACACAGTTTCCAAAATTAGAAGGTACCAGACAAATTTTTGATGTTGCTATAGAAAGTGTTCAAACATCTTGTGGTATGTCTATTCCTTTTTATGAATACAAAGAAGAACGTAATCAATTATTAGATTGGGCAAAAGATAAAGGTGAAGATGCTATTGAACAATATTGGGAAGATCGCAACAAAGTAAGTATTGATGGATTGAAAACTAAGTTTAATGACGAATAAACAAATTCATTTGTAACAAGTACATATCTCTAGTCGTTTTAAAAAAAACTATTACAATTAGTTTAAAACAATAACGATAAGGTGTATTTATGAGCTTGCAAGCAGAATTAAAATTAAAACCCAATACTTTTTTAGGAACTACTAACAAAAAATTTCATTTTGATTTTTGTACTGTTTCTGTAGTTAATTATACTCAGCCTGTTTCTGAAGAATGGCATTCGCATGAAGACATTCATCTATCATTAATTTTACAAGGAGGAAACCTTGAATCTAGAAAAAAGGAAGACAGGCAGGTTACTCCGGGAAAAATTATGGCATATAACCAAGGGGAAGTCCATAGAAATAGGTTTACCGCCTTTCCTTCTAAAAATTTGAATCTAGAATTAGAAAATGATTTTTTTAGCGATAATCATTTAAGTTTTCAGCAATTAAACTCTTCAAATACCCAACAAATAGATGCTTATTTGAATTTAATTAAAATTTACAAGGAATTATATATTGACGATTTGTATACACAAGATTCCATCAAAACTTCATTAACATCACTCTTTACCTCTACATCTATATCATTATACAAACCAACTTGGGTTAATCAACTAAAAGAAATTGTAGAAGATAGATGGAATGAATTTATCTCTCTTGATGAATTATCTAAAACTTTAAATGTTCATCCTGTTACAATTTCCAAATACTTTAAAAAATATTATCAGGGTTCTTTAGGTGATTATATGAGGAAAGTTAAAGTACAAAGAGCTATAAATTATTTATATCACACCAAAATGTCTATTACTCAAATTGCTTATGCTAGTGGATTTTCTGATCATAGCCATATGACTAGAGTTTTCAAATTATACCTAGGCTGTAGTCCTAAAGAAATTAAAAAGTTTTAAAAATTTCTTTTCTTGGCTAATTTCATCCTATTTTTAAAAAAACTACTTTTTTAACTTGCATACAGTTTATATCATAAAGAAAACAAGTATGCATAAAATCATTTACAATTCTATTAACAAAGTTCGTCCTATATGGCGATTAGTTATTTTTATTTTAATCACTTTTTCAATTAACATCCCTCTGCAAATTATTTTACAAAAACTATTGGGTCAAGGGCTTCTTAGAGGCTATATCTCTGGATCTATATATTTCTTATCTGTTTTGATAAGTTTATATATTCAGATTAAATACTTAGATAAATCTTCCTTTAAGAAATATGGATTGAAATTGAACAACATCTGGTTCAAAGAATTTTCTTTTGGATTTTTAATTCCGATTATACAACTTTCTATTTTCTTTATATTCTTGTACCTAACAGGAAATCTTACTATTAGTAATTATTTTACAACTAGTTCTTCTGATTATTCGTTTATAGAAGGTTTTCTTTCGGAGTTTTTTGGGTTGATTATAGGAAGTAGTGCTGAAGAAATTTTCTTTAGAGCTTTTCTATTTTACTTAGTTTATGAAGCTTTACGAACGTTAAAAAAAGATCCTACAAAAAGAGCGCTATTAATTCTATTTCTTATAGCCCCTTTGTTTGGTCTTGCTCATATAAACAACACCGGAGCCACAATTGTATCTACAATTAATCTTGGGCTAGATGCTATTCTGATGTGCTTGCCTTTTTTAATTACTGGAAGACTGGGTATGTCTATAGGAATGCACCTATCTTGGAATCTTTTTCAAGGAGCTGTTTTCGGATTTGCCATCAGTGGAAATATTGCAAAGGCAAGTATTTTGAAAGTTAACATAGTCGATAATTTAATTACTGGAGGTTCTTTTGGTGCTGAAGGAAGTATTTTACTAATTGTATTAGATCTTATTGCCATTGCATTCATTTTACTCTGGAAAAAACACTACAATTATAAGAGGTTCATAAACCCTTATATCATAGAAAATGATGGTAAATAGTCTAATCTTACTAAAAAGACAAAATTTAATCGTTAACTGATAAAAATCATATTTTAAACTAATAGCTAGTCTTATTTTTGAAGTAAAATATAAGGTAATGGTACAGTTGGTTAATATCCCCTTAGTTTCCTGGACAAACGGAACAATTATGATAGCAATCTTTGGTTTGGTTTGCTTGGGGTTAATAGCTACTCTTTTAATTCTTGTTAACAGCGGCAAGAAAAAAAAGTAGTATTGGTTTTTAATAGTTGATTTAAAAGGAGTGTTCTATTTAAATAGAACACTCCTTTTAATTTTTATTTAAAGGCATTTAAACCTGTAACATCCAATCCTGTAATAAGTAAGTGAATATCGTGTGTACCTTCGTAAGTTATTACACTTTCTAAATTCATGGAATGACGCATGATAGAATATTCTCCAGAAATACCCATACCACCTAACATTTGTCTTGCTTCTCTAGCAATTTTTATTGCCATATCCACATTATTACGTTTTGCCATAGAAATTTGGGCAGAAGTAGCTTTATCTTCATTTCGAAGTACTCCTAATCGCCATGCTAATAATTGCGCTTTGGTAATTTCGGTAATCATTTCAGCTAATTTCTTTTGTTGTAATTGAAACTGACCAATTGGTTTACCAAACTGCGTACGTTCTTTCGAATATCTTAAGGCAGTATCATAACAATCCATTGCTGCACCAATCGCTCCCCATGCAATACCATAACGAGCAGAATCTAAACAACCTAACGGTGCTCCTAATCCAGATTTATTTGGTAATAAGTTTTCTTTAGGAACCTTAACATTATCAAAAATCAATTCTCCTGTAGAAGATGCTCTTAACGACCATTTATTATGTGTTTCTGGAGTAGAAAAACCTTCCATTCCACGCTCTACAATCAATCCGTGAATTCTTCCTTCTTCATTCTTTGCCCATACCACTGCTACTTGCGCAAAAGGTGCATTAGAAATCCACATTTTCGCTCCGTTTAAAAGATAATGATCTCCCATATCTTTAAACTTCGTTTCCATATCTCCAGGATTCGATCCATGATTTGGCTCAGTTAAACCAAAGCATCCCATCCATTCACCAGAAGCTAATTTTGGTAAATATTTATTACGTTGCTCTTCATTTCCGTATTTCCAAATAGGGTACATTACTAAAGAAGATTGTACCGATGCGGTACTACGAACACCAGAATCACCACGTTCAATTTCTTGCATAATTAACCCGTAAGAAATCTGATCTAATCCAGCTCCTCCATATTGCTCAGGAATGTACGGACCAAAAGCTCCTATTTCTGCTAAACCACCAATAATTTGTGTTGGAAATTCTGCACGTTGTGCATAATCTTCTATAATTGGTGACACATCTCGCTTTACCCACTCTCTCGAGGCATCACGAACTAATTTATGTTCTTCATTTAACAAATCATCTATTTGATAATAATCCGGCGCTTGAAATAAATCGGGTTTCATAAGTTTCTTATATTATTTAGTTTTTGTTTTAAGGGTATTAAACACACTCTTCTTTTATTAAAAGTGTATTGTCTCAAAAATAGGTAAAAAAATGGTTTTTACTATAGGTTTATGTATGTTTGTATTAGATGAGGTTTACATTAGGACAAGAAGAACGATTAAAAAGTAAAAAATTAATCGGAAAGTTATATGAAGAAGGAAAATCTATAAAAGTTTTTCCTTTACGAATGGTATATGTGCCAGCAAAACAAGATTTAAAGTTTCCTGTACAAGTTGGGGTTTCGGTACCAAAACGAAATTTTAAAAAAGCTGTAGATCGTAATCGTATAAAACGTTTATTACGAGAAGTATATCGAAAAGAAAAACATGCTGTTTATGATGGGGTTAGCGAACCTTATGTGTTTATGATTTCTTATATTGCAAAGGATGAATGGAAATATGCCGATTTAGAGCATAAAATGAAGAAATTATTAACGCTTTTTTTAGCAGAAACTTCTAAGGATGAAAAATAGAAAAGTACTTTTTGTTGGATCTCTCGTTATTATCTCGCTCTTATTCTCGTTTCAATCTCGATTTTTTGAAATCGCCAAACAAATTGAGATTTACAATAACTTATTTAAAGAGCTAAACATTAATTATATTGATGAAATTAACCCTGGTGAACTTACCAATAAGGCTATTAAAAACACCTTAAAAAACTTAGATCCATACACTAATTTTTTCAATGAACAAGCAGTTGAAGACGCTCGTATTCGTAGAGAAGGAGAATATGGTGGTATTGGAATTTCTTCATTTTATATTAAAAAAGGTATTGTAATTGCAGAAGTTTATAAAGGTTTTTCCGCTGATAAAGCTGGCTTAAAAGCTGGTGATCTTATTACTACTGTAAATGGTCAAGAATTAGCTGAGTTAGAAAAAAACCAATATTCACAAATGGTAAAAGGAACTCCTAACAAGAAGCTTTCTTTAATTATTGATAGAAATGGGAATACTCAAAATATCAATTTAACTTTAGATAAGGTTGTTGTTAATCCTGTGCCATTTTACGATATGATTGATGCTGAAACTGGTTATATTATTTTAACTCGTTTTACCAGTCAGAAAGCTACTCAGGGAGTTAAAAAAGCTTTTAATGAGCTAAAAGAAAAAGGAATGAAAAAACTGGTGTTCGATTTACGTAGCAATCCAGGTGGTTCTTTGTTCGATGCTGTTAATATTACCAATTTATTTATTCCTAAAGGCTTAAAAGTTGTTGATACTAGAGGAAAGATTAAAAAAAATAGTAGAACTTATAAAACCAATCGAGAGCCTTTAGATACCGAAATACCAGTAGTAGTATTAATTGATGGACGCTCTGCTTCAGCTTCTGAAATTGTTTCCGGTGCACTACAAGACTACGACCGTGCTGTAGTAATGGGTGAACGATCGTTTGGAAAAGGTTTAGTACAGCGTTATTTTAAATTGAATTACGGTACGCAAATGAAAGCTACAATTTCGAAGTACTATACACCTAGTGGACGTTGTATTCAAGAATTAGATTATGCAAATCGTGATTTAAAAACAGGTAAAGTTCCTAAGTTTTCTGACGGAACCGTAAATCTGTTTACAACTCAAAATGGTCGTACAGTATATGACGGTGGTGGGGTAACTCCAGATATAAAAATGGATTTCTCTAAAAAAACAGAGGAAACAAAATCGTTATTAAAATCAAGAGCAATTTTTAATTTTGTTACAAATTTTGCGAATCAAACATCAACAATTTCTAGTGACGATTTTACATTTACTCCTTCTAAATTCAATAACTTTAAAAACTATCTTTTAACAAAGGATACTTCTTTTGTAACCAAAGAAGAAAAGTTATTTAAAAAAGCCTATAAATCAGTAAAAAATAACAATGAAATTACTACTGATTTCAACTCAATTCTTCAAAAATTGAAAGAAGAAAAAGTAACTAAAATAGCTTTGAATGAAGATATTATTTCAAAAGAAATAGAAAACGAAATTGTAAAACGATACAACTATAAAGAGGGGATGTATAAGCATCAGTTAAAAAATGATGAAACCATTAAAAAAGCTGTTGACTTATTAAAAAACCAAAAAGAATACCGCAGTATTTTAACCAAATAACATCAACTACATAATTTGTATCTTTGACCTTTAAAAAACATATGTCAAAACCTAACCATAAAGAACGTACCAGAGCACAAGAATCTACAAATGCCATTGAGCGTTTATACATTTCTATGCGCCACTTATTTAGTCGCGGATTTTATAAACCAATGGGAGTATCTGGTGAAACACTAAGAAAATCATTATTATCATTACGCCCAGAGATCTATGGATCAATTGCTGAAGATAAAACAGAATTAAACGGATTGGTTTACGTTATCGAACGTTTACCTGAAGGAATAGAAGAATGTCAGTTTATTAATTTAACTGCCGATGAAGGATTTAGAAATTCTAAATTCGAAGTAATTATTCCTCCTAAAAGAAGACGTAATTGTTATCGTATTGATAAAGATCAAATGAATATTGAAATTACGCGTGGGCGATCAGAAATTTATGATATCCTTACCCACCTAACTTTCTTATTTATTGAATCTCATAAAATTAAAGACCGTGTAGTTATTAACAACGGTAAAGGTTTTATTCGTGAATGGTTGCATTTAGAAGACATTGTTTTATACAACAAAACACTTACTGATGAAGAAAAAGACGTTATTGTAGTTCACCTAGGTAATATTTTAGGAAGAACTTATGATGAAGTTTACGATGCTTACAATACATTTTCATCTGAAGACAACCCGAATCGTTTCTTCCATCTAATTTACTGGCTAGGTAAACTTGCCATTAATGAAGCTTTATTTGACGAAAAGCGTTCTATAAAGTTTAGTTCTGTTTTAAATGAAGAAATAGGGCATCACTTTTATGGTGAGATTTGGGCAAATAATATTAAAAAACACTTATTAGAAAACGGATTAATAGAACGTCCAATTCATATCATTAGTGCCAACATGCATAGTGTTTTAAACTCTATTTATGCACCAAATGCACTACCTAAAGAAGCTAAAAAACACAAAGGTTTTGAGCTTTTCGAAGTGTTAAGTAATTCAAACAGTCAACCATTACAAAAGGCTGTTAAAAACTATGCTTCAGAAAACGGGTTAATCTATTTAAAAGATACTTCGGGTACCAATATCAATGTGCAAATTATTGACACTGAAAAAATAGATATGGATACTACTCCTTTCGAAAAGAAAAATTCTATCGGAGAAAAGCCAGTTATTGTTGTAATGGATTATGCTTTTGGTGAGCAAGCTTACGAAACCATGGATGAGTTTTTAAAACCTTATAAAACAGGTGGTAAATCTATACACTTAGATGTAGTTTCTGTTTCAATCATGGGAAAAGCAGGTATTTTAGAAGGCGGTAAAGGAGATATTATGATTCCTTCTTCACATATTTTTGAAGGTACTGCTGACAACTATCCGTTTAAAAACGAATTAACAAAAGAAGATTTAGAAGGTTTTGGTGTTTTAGCTTTTGATGGAGCTATGGTTAGTGTATTAGGTACTTCTTTACAAAATAAAGACTTACTTAAATTTTTCCACGACTCTACTTGGAATGTCATCGGTTTAGAAATGGAAGGAGCACATTATCAAAAAGCGATTCAATCTAACTCTAAAATTAGAGGAAACGTAAGAGAAGATATAAAAGTACGTTATGCCTATTATGCTTCGGATAATCCGTTAGAAACAGGTGCTACACTTGCTTCAGGAGGTTTAGGAATGAGTGGTGTTACACCAACTTATGCTATTACACAGAAAATATTAGAACAAATATTTTAGTCGCTGATAAACAGCAAAAAACAAACTTAAAACAAAGACTTCTTTTAATTTAAAAAGAGGTCTTTGTTCTTTAAAATAAGAAATGGTATTGTTCTATATTTGCACACAACAACACAACAACACACAAAATGAATATTTTAATTTTAGGTTCAGGTGGTAGAGAACACGCCTTTACTAAAAAGCTTTCAGAAAGCACTAAAATCAACAAACTATTTGTAGCTCCAGGTAACGCAGGTACTAATGAAATAGCTACGAATCTTACTCTAAGTCCAACAAATTTTTCGCAAGTAAAAGAAGCAGTTTTACAACACAACATAAGTATGGTTGTTGTAGGTCCTGAAGCTCCTTTAGTTGAAGGTGTACATGATTTCTTTTTAGCAGATGATGAGTTGAAAAGCATTCCTGTAATTGGCCCTAAAAAAGACGGAGCTTTATTAGAAGGAAGTAAAGATTTTTCGAAGCAGTTTATGATAAAACATAACATTCCTACTGCAAAATATCAATCATTTACATCAGCTACTTTAAACGAAGGCAAGAGCTTCTTAGAAACATTAGAACCTCCTTTTGTTTTAAAAGCAGATGGATTAGCAGCTGGTAAAGGTGTTTTAATTTTAAATGATTTAGAAGAAGCTAAATCAGAATTAGAAGAAATGCTTTCGAATCAAAAATTCGGAGCAGCATCTTCTACTGTAGTTATCGAAGAGTTTTTAAAAGGTATTGAACTTTCTGTTTTCGTTTTAACTGACGGGAAGAATTATAAAATATTACCTTCTGCCAAAGATTACAAACGTATTGGCGAAGGAGATACAGGTTTAAATACAGGAGGTATGGGAGCAATTTCTCCAGTACCTTTTGCTACTGATGATTTCTTGCAAAAAGTAGAAGATTTAGTCGTAAAACCAACGATAGATGGTTTACAAAAAGACGGAATTGATTATCGCGGATTTATTTTTATCGGATTGATGAACGATAATGGAAATCCATCAGTAGTTGAATATAATGTTCGTATGGGAGATCCTGAAACGGAAGTAGTTTTACCAAGAATTCAGTCGGATTTAGTAGATTTATTCGAAGGAGTTGCCAATCAAAACTTACACGAAAAATCATACGAAGTAACTCCACAAACAGCAACTACGGTAATGTTAGTTTCTGGTGGATATCCTGAAGCTTACGAAAAAGGAAAAGAAATTACTGGTTTTAATTCAGTAGAAGATTCAATCGTTTTTCATGCAGGAACTACTATAAAAGACGGTAAAGTTGTTACCAACGGAGGTCGTGTAATGGCAGTTACTTCATTTGGAAACTCAATTGAAGAAGCGCTAGAAAAATCATACAAAAGCATCGATAAAATAGCCTTTGATAAAATAAATTATCGAAAAGATATCGGGTTTGATTTAGTATAAATTATAAAAAAGGAGTTGCAATAGCAACTCCTTTTTATTTTACATTTCTTTTTCTAAAGTAAACGAGAATTCTGATCCTTTACCAAAATCACTCTTTAAAAGGATTGTTTCATTATGCGCTTCGATAATATGCTTTACAATCGATAAACCTAAACCAGAACCTCCTTGTTCACGAGAACGACTCTGATCTACTCTATAAAAACGTTCAAATAAACGAGAAACATGTTCTTGTTTTATCCCTTCACCATCATCAGCTACTTTAATAATAAATTTATTTGGGTTATACGACTCTATACTTACCGTAGTTGTTCCACCTACTTTACCATATTTTATAGAATTTACAACTAAGTTGATTAGTACTTGTTCTATTCGCTCTACATCTCCTTTTACAAAATAAGGGAACTCATAAATACGATCGAAAACCAAATTAATATTTCGCTTTTTAGCTTTCATTTCAAATAAATCGAACACATTTTGTATCAATTCTAAGATGTTAAATGTTTCGATATTCATTTTCATTCCCTCTGTTTCTAATTTAGCAATCATGTCTAAATCTTTAATAATAGAGGTTAATCTTTCTACTCCTTTATTTGCTCTATTAAGATATTTTGTACGTATTTCTTCATCTTCAGCTGCTCCTTCAATTAAAGTTAAAATATAACCTTGTACGGTAAATAATGGTGTTTTTAATTCGTGGGCTACATTCCCTAAAAAGTCTCTACGAAAAGAATCTCGTTGAGTTAATAAAGCTATTTCTTCACTTTTTCCTTGTACATATTCTTGTACGCTTTTGGTTAGTGCTTCAATATCTGTTGTTACTTTTTTTCTTTCTAAATCGTTAACATCTAAAATGGAAATGTCTTCATACAGCTTTTTAACACGCTGATAAATAAAATATTCTGCTCTGTATTGTATGATAAAGAAAGATACTACAAACATTGCTATCCCAAAAACCAGTACGGTACCTACACCTAATAAATTAACTAAAAAAAGGTAAGAAAGTAAAGCGATTATTACAGATAATGAGGTAGAATAAAATGCCGACCAAAGTGCATACCTGTATGTTTTTTTTATTTTTTTCACGTATTAAAATATTAGTATAAAAAAATAGATTGCTGTTGAGCAATCTACATTTTAGTTTTATTTACTTTTCGGCATCTTCTAAAACAAACTTGTACCCTACTCCTTTTACGGTTTTAAAAAAATCGTCTCCAATTTTTTCTCGTAACTTACGAATATGTACATCTATTGTTCTACCACCAACTACTACTTCGTTACCCCAAACACTATCTAAAATAACTTCTCTTTTAAATACTTTTCCTGGTTTAGAAGTTAATAACGAAAATAGTTCGAACTCTTTTCTTGGTAATGCTATTTTTTTATCTCCTTTAAAAACAACATATTCATCTCTATTAATAACGATATCACCTATTTTGGTAGTAGCATCTCCTTTTTCTTCTGTTTTTAAACGACGTAATAACGATTTTACTTTACTAACCAATACTTTTGGTTTTACAGGCTTGGTAATATAATCGTCAGCACCAGCATCGAAACCTGCAACTTGCGAATAATCTTCACCTCGAGCAGTTAAAAAAGAAATAATTACATCTTCTAACGACTTAATATTTCTAATTTTTTCGCATGCTTCGATACCATCCATTTCTGGCATCATAATGTCTAATAAAATCAAATGAGGTTGTACTTTTTTAGCTTTCTTAACAGCTTCTACTCCGTTCTCAGCTGTAAACACCTGATACCCTTCTGATTTTAAATTATAACCTACGATTTCTAAAATATCTGGTTCATCATCTACAAGTAAAATTTTAACATCGCTAGTATTCATAGTTCGTTTTTATATTGTGTTACCCAAAAGTAACGATAAATTTACAAATGTTGTACAGTCTTATTTAACTTAACGTTCTTTTAATCTTTAATAAACATTGGCTTTAAAATTTAGAATTTTTAACTCTTTTTGTATCTTTATACAAATTGATTTCTATGAAACTCATTCCTTCTTTTGGTGAAATATCATCAAAAACTAAAGATGCTTTTAAACGTTTTCCGGTTACTATTTCTTGGGCAATACTCGGAACTTTGTTTGCTATATACACAGTTGAATCAGGTGATTTTGATGACATTTTTTACGGTAAAATAATTCTAACATTCATTCTCGGAGTTAGTTGGTTTATCGCAGCACGTTTTTTTGAGGAACAATTTAAAACCAGTAAAGAATGGTTTATGTTGGTTCCTTTTGTATTTATGTTGGCTTTTTATTTTCATTTACCTACCGATAAAACACGTTTTAATAATGAGTTTATTATTCGCTTTATCCTGTATTTTATTGGTGGTCATTTGTTGGTATTTGTAGCTCCATTCATTTTAAAATGGAATAAATCGGCTTATTTTAATTACCTAAAATCGGTTTTTGTCGCTATTGTTAGAAGCTTGTTTTTCTCTTTAATACTGTATTTAGGAATCGTTTTAGCACTACTTGCTGTAAAACATTTATTTAATGTTAATATTAAAGGAGAACGCTTTTTTCAAATCTTCATCATCTGTTTAGGCGTTGTAAATACTTGGATTTACTTGTCTGATTTTCCAAAAAACATTCACTCACAAATAGCGATAGATTATACCAAAGCTTTAGAGGTATTGGTAAAGTATATTTTAATTCCGTTAGTAATTTTATACCTCATCATTTTATATGCGTACAGCTTAAAAATTGCAATTAACTGGAACTTACCTAAAGGATGGGTATCGTACCTGGTAATCGCATTATCATTCCTTGGGTTTATTATTCAAATATTAATAAATCCGATTCAGAAGAACTCAGATTCACGTCCTATAAAAAGATTTTATCCTTGGTTTTATTACTTACTATTGCCTTTAATCGGGTTATTGTTTGTAGCCATTTTTAAAAGAGTAAACGAATACGGAATTACCGAAAACCGTTATTTTGTATTGGTTTTATCGTTGTGGATTTTAGCCATGACACTTTACATGTTATTTAGCAAACACAAAAGAATACGTGTATTTCCGTTAAGCTTAGCTGTCATTGCATTGTTAGTTTCTGTAGGATTTTGGGGAGCCTTTTCGGTATCTACTAAAAGTCAGGTTTCGAGGTTTGAAAAAATATATACTGATATTAAAAACACCGATTTTACCACTACTTATCAGAAGAAAGATCAATTACAATCTATTATTAACTACTTAAATAAAAAAGAAGATATAGATAAAGTAGCTCCTGTTTTAGGTTATAAACCATCAACAGCATTTAGTACCAAAAGTAATTGGCAGCTGCAAAGTAAATTAATGGATAGTTTGGCTATTAAAGTTACTGACAAACCAACAGATAAATATAGAAATTACCACTATAATATTAACGAGTTTAACATGCTAATAGATATAAAGGGTTATGACTTTTTAAAGAGCATATATCTTGGAAATAGTGGTAATAAGAAAGAAAAAACAATTGATAAATATCGCTTTTCATTACAAGAAAAATCGAATATCATTGCGATTTGGAAAGAAGATGAGTTTATCGGTAATGTCGACTGTTCTGAGTTAATTAATACACTACAACAACAAGGTGAAAACTATAATATTGACAGCTCGTTAATGACTTTAGAAAAAGAAATAGCTTCATTAAAAGTAAAAGTTCTTTTTAAAAGTATTTCTATGTCTAACCCAAATAAAAACGACAAAAACTATATGTTAAACGCTAACCTTTACGTTTTAATTAAAGAAAATGCTGAATAAAACCAACATACAAAACATCTTGTTTTTAGATATAGAAACAGTACCTGAGGTAGAATTGTTTGCGGATTTATCTGCCGAAAAGCAAGAACTCTATGCTTTAAAAACCCAATACCAACGTAAAGATGAATTCTCTGCTAAAGACTTTTACCACCGTGCGGGTATTTGGGCTGAGTTTGGTAAAATAATCTGTATTTCGGTGGGGTATTTTATAGAAAGAGATGGTGTAAACCAATTACGAGTTACTTCTTTTTATGGTGATGATGAAACTAAAATTTTAACTGATTTTAAAGAATTGCTCGATAAACATTTTAATTTAAATAAACACCTCTTGTGTGCGCATAATGGTAAAGAATTCGATTTTCCATACATAGCACGTAGAATGATTATTAACCGAGTAGACTTACCTAAAAAACTAAATTTATTTGGTAAAAAACCATGGGAAATATCGCATTTAGATACCATGGATTTATGGAAGTTTGGTGATTATAAACACTTTACTTCGTTAAAATTACTAACCTCTATTTTAGGCATACCCTCACCCAAACAAGATATTGACGGTAGCGAAGTAGCGAACGTATATTACAAAGAAAAAAACTTACAACGTATTGTTGAATATTGCGAGCGCGATACTGTAGCGGTTGCGCAGTTGTTACTACGTTTTTTAAACAAACCGTTATTAGATGATAAAAACATTGTAACCATTTAAGTAAAATACTTTTTGTTTAGTTCGCTATAATTATTACATTTAACTCAGAAAATTGCAAAAGAAATAGTCCCCTTATTCCTTTTTATTTTTTAACCTGTTGATGATATACTTTCTTTACGGATGCCCGTAAAGGAATAGAATGTACTATAATTAATTTAGTACTGAATATAGATACGTAAATAATATAAAAAGTAGGTTTATCCAACCAAAAAAAACGGATAATAAAGCTTTTTATACATATATAACAAGTTGGCAATAATGTAAAAAAGTTCATTGAAAATAATCTCGTTAGAGATAAAAATCTTGATTCTCAAAGTTACTAAGTCAATTGACTTTACTATGCTCGTAGTCAGAGTTGGGCTGTCTTTAAATCCAAAAAATTTGATAACACCTATAAAAACAATGATTATGAAAAAAATAGAAAAAATAAGCAAAGTTCTGAAAAGAGTAAAAATTATGAATTTTATTAAAAGTATAGCATTAGGAGTCGTATTCGTGGAGGAAGGGCTGGTCCCACTTCTGACTATAAGGCATAGAAACATATTTGTACAAGGTAACTTGATTCAAGACAGAATACGAGGGAGGTTCGAATCCTCCCTTTCTCCACCATTTTAATAAATTATGAAAGAAATAACAAAAGAAAAAGCAGTCGAACATATAGGAATTGGAATAGCCAAAATAGTAGGTAATTATAGTGAATATGCACTTTTAATAAATGCTTGTGACGTTTCGGCAAATAGATATGAAAATAAAACCGATTCTACTCATCTCAGTACAACACAAAATATTCCGCCTGCATTAAGGTTAGACCACGAAATAGAAGTCACTTATTCTAACGAAAATTTAGTTAAAGCATATAAAAATGATGTTCTAAAAAAAGTGTTGGAGAACTATATTATTGCTTCAGTTTCACTAGTAGATGGAATTCTAGAAGACCTTTACGAAATATTACTTAAATCTGAACAATCTGAATTGTCAGAATCTGAAATTGAAAAAAAAGTTAATAGCAGTTGGAGAAATGATAGTTTACTAAAGTATTTAACTGATGAAGATGCCTTAAACCTTAAAGAACCAAATGGATTTGAAATGGAATATCGGGAAACCTTTATTCGCTATTATGAATTAAGGATTATCAGACACGCTATAGTGCACTCTTCTGGTAAAATAACAGATAGAGATTATGCTAGATTACAGTCATATGAAAATGAAACGGTAAATGAAAGAAAAGGAATGGCAATTATTAAATCTCCACTAATTAATGGAGATAATGAAATTATACTGACTATTAACCATATTCTTTCAATTAGAAAATATTTAGACAGATTTTTAATGTACTTTTTTACTTCATTAAATCAAAAGGAAACTGAATAAACACTATTGCCAACAATGGCTATAATTAATACGGGTTTTGATGCTTAACCCAAAGTTCAGAGCTTTTAAACCAAGTCCGCCAAATCTTTTTGATTTGGCTTTATAAAGAAAAAGATAAAACAAAATAAAAAGTTTTGGCTAAGTGCTTAATCGGAAATCTAGTAATTTTAATTCCCGTACTAACCATAGCCGAGACGTTAGCTTTAATTCAAAAAATGCAGAATACCGAAAAGAAAAATCAACATTATATTCCGAAATTTTATTTGCGGAATTTTTCTTACCTGAATAATCAAAAACAGATTGGAGTTTACAACACTAAAAATTGTAAATATATCCCAACTGCAAAATTAAAAACTCAAGGTTCTAAAAAATTTTTTTATGGTAAAGATGGTGTTTTGGAAGATCATTTATCAGATTTAGAAGGATTCTTAGCTACATCAATTAATACAATAGTTAGCAGTTCCAAATTACCTAAGAAGGACAATCAGAATTACGCATTTCTTCTAGGTTTCATCTCAATAACAGACCTTCGCAGTCCCGTTTTTTTAAATATGATGAAACAGATGTCTAATTCAATGAATTTTGAATTAAATAAATTAGACCCTAACTTTAAAGAATATAGTGATATCTCTAAATTAAATGATGAAACTTTGATTAAAATGCTTCTATCAATGTCTTCGGAAGTATCTAACATTATAAGTGATTTACAAGCTAAGTTATTGATTAATCAAACAAATACTGCTTTCATTTCTTCAGATTTTCCTATCATAAAATACAATCAATTATTAGAGAAAAAGGATAGCTCTTCTAAAACTGGATATGGTGTTGTTGGTTTACAAATAATATTTCCTATAAACGATAAATTATCTGTTATTTTATTTGATAATTCCGTTTATAAAGTAGGTAATAAGCGAGATAATCATTTAATAATAAAAAAAGAAAAGGATATTGACTCACTTAATCTTCTTCAATTTGTAAATTGTTTGACAACAATATTTTTTAACGAAAAAACTTCAGAAGACTATATTATTAAATTACATCAAAAATCTAAAAAATTTAAAAAAGCAAATCAAGGGAAATCAGAACTTGGTTATGTTGTAAAAAACGGAGAAAATCCACAAGAGATAATGAAACGCAAAGAAAATTTAATTATAATGAATTCAACAGATTGCGAAATAAACTTAAGTATTGAGAAAATAAAAATTCACTCAAAAGGTAAGTCTATGAATACAATTAATTCTAATCAATTAAGAAAGCATCCCGCAAATTTAAGAAAGTCGAAAAAGAACTAAAAGCTAACACCGTGTATAATTTATTTCCTGATTCTCGCCTACTTAAGAAAATCCTTTCGGGTTTTCTATTCGGCTTTTACTTGCTAAAGTAGGTGCTTAAACACTCGAAAAACCATATACAACAACGTTATAATAAAAATTACTCCCCTTCTAATTTCATAGAAAGTTCAAACCAACGTTCTTCTTTTTCTTCTAAACTGTCTATAGTTTCTTGTAACTCTAACGATTTGTTATTAATTTCTTCAGGAGAAAAGGCGGCATTCATAAACTTTGTTTCGATATCGGTTTTCTTTTTTTGTAGTCTTTCAATATCTTTTTCTAATAAACCCCACTCTCGTTTCTCATTATAACTTAAAACACCTTTTTTAGCGGTTTTAACAGGTGTTACAACTTCTTTCTTTGGTTCTTTTACTTCTTTAGGTTTAGAGTCTTCATAAGCTCTAAAATCAGAGTAATTACCAGGAAAGTTATCTATTTGTCCTTCGCCTCTAAACACAAATAAATTATCTACAATTTTATCCATAAAATAACGGTCGTGCGAAACCACCATTAAATTACCAGGATAATCCAATAAAAAGTTTTCTAATACATTTAGCGTTACCACATCTAAATCGTTGGTAGGCTCATCTAAAATTAAAAAATTAGGGTTTTGTATTAGCGCCGCACACAAGTACAAACGCTTTTGCTCACCACCACTTAATTTTTCAACAAAATCATATTGCTTTTTTCTGTCAAACAAAAAACGCTCTAGTAATTGTCCTGCAGATATTTTACGTCCTTTGGTTAAGGGTATATATTCACCAAACTCTTTAATAACCTCAATTACCTTCTGCCCTTCTTTTATTTGAATCCCTTTTTGGGTGTAGTATCCAAACTTTACAGTTTCACCTACAATAACTTTACCGCCATCTAGTTCAATAGCACCCGTTAACATATTTAAAAACGACGATTTACCGGTTCCGTTTTTACCAATGATACCAATACGCTCACCACGTTTAAAAACGTAATCAAATCCATCTAAAATTACTTTATCATCGAATGATTTACGCATTTTATGAAGCTCGATAATCTTACTTCCTAAACGCTCCATATTAATTTCTAACTGAACCTCATGATCGTTACGACGTTTATGCGCTTTCTCTTTTATTTGATGAAAATCATCAATACGAGATTTCGATTTGGTAGTACGTGCCTTTGGCTGACGACGCATCCAATCCAACTCTTTTTTAAATAAGCTTTTTGCCTTTCCTAAATTAGTTGCTTCTAAAGCTAAACGCTCTTCTTTATTTTGTAAATAATACGAGTAGTTTCCTTTGTACTTATATAATTTACCGTTATCTAACTCGATAATTTCATTACACACACGTTCTAAAAAATAACGATCGTGAGTAACCATAAATAGAGTAATTTTCTCTTTCGCAAAAAAGGCTTCTAACCATTCAATCATTTCTAAATCTAAATGGTTGGTTGGCTCATCTAAAATTAATAAATCTGGTTTTTTAATTAATACTATCGCTAATGCTAAGCGTTTCTTTTGTCCACCAGAAAGCTTACCTACTTTTAATTGTAGGTTGTCTAATTTTAACTTAGATAATATTTGTTTGTATTGGGTTTCAAAATCCCAAGCATTGTGTTGCTCCATCAATTCAAAAGCTTCTTGATAAGCTTCTACATCGTCAGGATTTTGTAATGCTTTTTCGTACTGCTGTATAACAGATAAAACCTTGTTGTCGGTAGAAAAAATAGTTTCTTCAATCGTTAAATCTGCATTTAAATTATCTGCTTGAGATAAATAAGCAATGTCGATTCCTTTTCTACTTACTACCTGACCAGTATCAGACTCATCTACACCCGCAACAATATTTAAAATAGATGTTTTACCACTACCATTTTTAGCAACAAAAGCAATCTTTTGGTCTTTATTAATTCCGAAAGATATGTCGTCGAATAATACTTTTTCTCCGTATGCTTTTGATATGTTTTCTACTGATAGGTAATTCATCTACTAAAATTTTATGCAAAGAAACAAAAAACCCGAGCAAATGCTCGGGTTTAATTTATTTAATCGCAAGGCGATAGCTAAGGTTTTTATTCCTTAAAACTTACCTCGAAATAAAAATCTATTCTTATTGCTTCATGATTTTAGTTGTTAATGATTTTTGACCATCATTTACTTCTAAAATATAGATTCCTGCATTTAATCTTGAAACATCCAAGTTAGATGATTCTAAACGTCCTGCTTGAACAACTTTACCAATTGTATTTACAACCTTATAAGTCATTACATCAGCTTTAGAAGCTAATTTAACTTGTACAAAGTCTTTTGCTGGGTTAGGGTATGTCATTAAATCTAAAGATCTTTCGTTTCCTAATGGATCTCCTGAATTACCACTAAATAGTGCAAAACTAGATGTAGAAGCTGTAATATTTACAGTATAATCTTCTACTTCACCATCTGCGAAAGTTTCACAAGCAGTTTGAGCAGAATTATACTTCATAGATACACGCATTCTAGTTTGACCTAATAATGCATTAGCTGGTACTGCTACGTTTGCTGATAGGTTATTAGCACTTGATGAAGAACCTGAAACTACTTTTTCAGAAGTTTCAAAAGTACCATTTTGGTTAAAATCAATCCAAACTGCCCAATGCTCAGTATATGCAGTACTTCTAAATCCTGCACTTACAATCATTGCGTTTGTTGCGCTACCTTGAGCTAATGTTGCAACTTTAGACGTAAAGTCTCCGTATCCTCCATTTGCTCCTGTTGCATTAGTCATTCCACCTAATTCTACATTATCAATCCACTCATAAGTCACTCTGTTTCCTTTAGAAGCACAATAAGAAACTGAAGTAGATAATGTAGTAAATGTTACTGAACTGCTAGAAGCTGAAGCATTACCTGCTGCATCTTTAGCTTTTACAGTGTATGTATATGATGTATTAGCAGTAAGTCCTGTAATATTAGCAGAAGTTCCTGTAACAGTTCCTACACTTGTTGAACCACTAAATACTTCGTATCCTGTTACTGCTACATTATCTGTAGAAGCTGACCAGTTTAAAGTAGCTGTAGTTTGAGCAATATTAGAAGCTGTAACATTAGTTGGTGCAGTTGGCGCTTGCGTATCTGCATTTACGTTTACAGTTCTACTAACTTGTGCTGCTGCGTTACCTGCTGCATCACTTACATTATAGTTTAAAGTATATGTTCCTACAGTAGATGTGTTTACACTTCCTGTAACTACAATACTAGATGTTAAGTTTCCATCTACATTATCAGTAGCAGTTGCTCCTGGGTCTGTAAAAGTACCTCCAACAGTTAAGTTCATTGTAGAAGAACCACTAAGTGTTATTACTGGTGCTGTAGTATCTGCAACTCCTGCTGATACATTTACAGTATAGTCTTCTACTTCTCCGTCAAAATTAGTTTCACAAGATGTAGGGTTTGCATTATATTTAGCAGAAACTCTCATTCTTGTATTACCTACTTTCGCGTTTGCAGGAACAGCAACTGCTTTAGTTGGTAATGCTCCGTTAGACACATTACTTACATTTCCTAAATCAATAGTTTCTCCGCTATCAGCAAAATCACCATCTTGATTCCAGTCAATCCATGCAATTGCATCTACTCTATAGTTTCCATCAGTATTAACATTTACTGTAAGATTAACTGATGAAGATTGAGTAACTGTAGTACTTAAATTTGTAAAGTCTTCGTAACCTTTATCTTTTGCTGTTCCATCTGCTTTATCAATAGATCCAAAACGTACTCTAGTAACTCCTGTTGCATAAGATGTATTACCACTAGATGTACAATAAGTAATTGTAACTGCTGGTGTAGTAAAGTTAGAAGAAGCACTATAATTAGAGTTTCCTGAAGAACACTTAGAACGTACTTGTACTTCGTATTGAGTAGAAGCTGATAAACCACTTAAAGATGTAGAAGTACCAGAAACTGCACTTGTTGTCCAAGAAGAAGTACCTGTTGCACGGTGTCTAACATCATAAGTCGCTCCTGAAACAGCTGTCCAGTTTACTGAAGCTCCTGTTGCAGTTACACCAGAAGTAGAAACTCCTGTTGGTACTGTTGCATTACATACAACTGGTGTACCAGTGATTCCTGTTACAATTAAAGAATAGTTTTGGCTACCTCCTGTTAAAGAACCTTTATGCGAAACTGTAATAGTATAAGTCCCTGATGCGTTAGCTACATCAACTCTTTCATAAGGATCTACATTATTATCTCTTTTAGCATTTGTTGTTGCTCCAGTTAATTCATAAGGTAAATGAGTTGTTCCACCTTTAGAAACTCTTAAATCTAAATCGTTTACTAATACTGGAGTTGTAGAATTTACTGTTGTATTAGCAGTACCAGCTCTATCTGTCCAAGAAATAGACGCTAATAACGGGCTAGTTCCATCTGAATCTACAGTAATAGTATATGTTTGACCTGAAGTTAATGTTAACTCCTCAATTTTTGCTTGATTACCTTTTTTAGTAATTGCTTCAGCGGCTTTTTTAGTATTTAATAAACCCCATCCAAAAACAGCATCTGGTCCAGAAGCACCAGCATCATCAGCAGTATGTAAAGCTAAACCTTTTAAAGTAGCTGCTTTCATAAAGCTACCACTGTTTAAGTTTTTATGGTGTTGTTGTAATAATAATAAAGAACCTGTAACATTTGGAGATGCCATTGATGTACCTGTAATAGAGTTGTACGCAGTATCACTACTTTCGTAAGTTGAATAAACTGATGTTCCATTACCTGTAATATCTGGTTTTATTCTAAAATCATCCGTTGGTCCTTCACTACTTGAGCTGTTAATAGAAACAGAAACTAAATTTCCATTTGAATCAATATTAGCATCTTGCGCATTTGCAACTACTAAATTGTTTTTAGATGTAGAATGACCAGTTAATTTATCAAATCCAGATCCTCCTGTTGGATTATTATTTGCGGTGTTATCATTACCATCGTTACCTGCAGCTACAACCATTAAATAGTTTGGCGCATTAAACATAATTTCATCCCAATCTCTAGAGGTTGTAATATAACCACCAAAATAATGTTGAGGCAATTGTACTTGACCTAATTGGTTTCTCGTTGCAAAACCATATGAATGATTAGAAACTAACATTCCGTTTGCAGCTGCGTTTGTAGCTTCTGAAGTATCACTATTCCAGTCACTACCTTTTACCATAGAATGTGGAGCCATACCTTTTGCATTCGCTTGAACACCAGATGCCATAATGGTACCTGTTACGTGAGCAGCGTGAAAATTTAAAGATGAACTACCATCAAACACAGAGAAACGATTGTTACCTCCTGCTCCATCATACTCTTGATGTGAAGCTCTTGCAATACCACCATCCCAAACATAAGCAGTCATTCCTTGTCCCATTAAGTTTAACCCTAATGATCCTCCTGAATTTAAATGATCTGTTCTTGTTGATTTTGCAGCATCTACATTAAAAGTTGTATAGTAAATTGGTTTACCGTTTACAACTCTTTGTAATTCAACAAAACGACCATCTTTAGTTGTAAACTTCGTTTTCCAACCTTTTGTTTTGCGATTTGTAATGCTTGTTTTTTCTCTGAGTTAGAGTTTTTCTGAAAGTTTCCTTTCATTTGTTGAAGCTTACTTAAATCGTATTTGCTACGAATTTTTTCAACTTCACTTTTGTCTTGGGCTTGTGCTTGGAAACTTAATCCGAAGACAGCACTAGCTACAACAAGACTTTTAAAGTACTTGTGTTTCATTTCTGAAGGGTTTATAAAGTTAGTTACTGTAAATGAAATTTTATATTAAAAATCCTTAATATTTTATCATTTATTAGGCAAATATAACAAAAAAATGAACTTTTCGTAACAAAAAAGAAAAACCACAGGAAATACCGTAAAAAAACACAAAAAAAACTCGTTAAACCCAGTGCTATACTAGGATTAACGAGTTTAAAAAATTTAATTAAATATTAAATTTCTATTGCTTCATTAATTTAGTTGTTAATGATTTTTGACCATCATTTACTTCTAAAATATAAAAACCTGAATTTAAACTTGATACATCTAAATTAGAAGAGTTTAAACGACCAGACTGAACAACTCTACCAATTGTATTTACAATTTTATAAGTTGCATTATTAGCTTTAGAAGCTAATTTAACTTGCACAAAGTTTGTTGCAGGGTTAGGATACGCCATTAAGTCTAAGTTCCTCTCATTTCCTAATCTTTCAGCATTTACTGGACCATCTACTCTAGAACTACTAGCTACAATATTTACAGTATAGTCTTCTACTTCACCATCATTAAAAGTTTCACAAGCAGTTTGAGCTGCGTTATACTTCATAGATACACGCATTCTTGTTTGCCCTAATGTAGCCCCAGAAGGAACTGCAACAGTAGCTGTTAAGTTATTTGCGCTAGAAGAAGAACCAGAAACCACTTTTTCTGAACTATCAAAAGTTCCGTTTTGGTTAAAGTCAATCCATACAGCCCAGTGCTCAGTATAAGCAGAGCTCTTAAATCCTGCACTTACAATCATTTGGTTTGAACTTCCTTGAGCAATTGTAGCTACTTTAGAAGTAAAATCTTCATAACCACCATTATCTCCAGTTGCATTTTTCATTCCTCCTAATTCTACATTGTCAATCCACTCATAAGAAGAACGATTTCCTTGAGAAGAACAGTAAGAAATTTGATTTGCCAATGTAGTTACATTAACAGTATTACTTGCAGAAGAAACATTACCAGCAGCATCTTTTGCTCTTACTGAGAAAGTATAAGCCGTAGCAGCTGTTAATCCTGTAATATTTGTTGAAGTATTAGCTGTTGAACCTAATTTAGTAGCTCCTCTATAAACATCATATTCTGTTACTGCTACATTATCTGTAGAAGCTGACCAGTTTAAAGTTAATGTAGTTTGTGTTACACTAGAAGCAGCTAAACTAGTTGGTGCAGTTGGCGCTTGAGTATCGGCAACAGCTCCTTGTACATTTACGGTATAATCTTCAACTTCTCCATCGAAGTTAGTTCCACATGATGTTGGGTTTGCATTATATTTTGCAGCAACTCTCATTCTTGTAGCACCTACTTTAGCATTTGCAGGAACTGCAACCGCTTTTGTTGGTAATGCTCCGTTAGATACGTTACTTACGTTTCCTAAATCAATAGTTTCTCCACTATCAGCAAAGTCACCATCTTGGTTCCAGTCAATCCATGCAATTGCATCTACTCTGTAGTTTCCATCAGTATTAACATTTACTATAAGGTTTACAGATGAAGACTGAGATACTGTAGTGCTTAAGTTTGTGAAATCTTCATAACCTTTATCTTTAGCTGTACCATCAGCTTTATCAATAGATCCAAAACGTACTCTTGTTACTCCAGTAGCATAAGATGTATTACCACTAGAAGCACAATAAGTAATTGTTACCTCTGGTGTTGTAAAGTTAGATGAAGCACTATAACTAGAGTTCCCTGAAGAACACTTAGAACGTACTTGTACTTCGTATTGAGTTGAAGCTGATAATCCACTTAAAGAAGATGAAGTACCAGAAACTGCATTTGTTGTCCAAGATGAAGAACCTACTTGACGGTGTCTTACATCATAAGTAGCGTTTTCAACCGCTGTCCAAGATACTGAAGCTCCTGAAGAAGTTACTCCAGAAACTGAAACTCCTGTTGGAACCGTTGCGTTACATACTGCTGGCGTACCAGTTTTATCAGATAAAGCTAAAGCACGACGTGCACCACCAGCTACTAAATAAGTATGCATTCTGTTTTTTTGTCCTAAAGTAAATAAGTTCATACAAGAATCATCTGAGTAATCCATGTAGTTTTGTACCATATCTTCTGATCCACAAGAAACATGTCCTGTTGCACAACCATAGTTAGCAGCATCAGATTCTGGAGTATCAGATACGAAATCATCTGTTCCACAAGCACCATCTCCCCAAATATGACGTAAACCTAAGTAGTGACCTACTTCGTGAGTAGTTGTTCTACCTCCATCAAAAGGAGCTGCAGCCGTACCATTAGTACCAAAATATTGATCCGCCATTACTACACCATCTGTTGATGCATCTGTATCCCAAGGGAATTGAGCGTATCCTAAGATTGTTCTTCCTCCACTACTTAAAGCATCAACAATCCACATGTTTAAGTACTCTGATGTATTCCATGGATTAACACCTCCTTGAGAAGATTTTTTCATAGAATCGTCTGTAGCCCAAGTAGATTTACTTACTTGTTTTCTAGTAATTCCTGTAGTAGCATTTCCATTAGGATCAACTTGCGCTAAATAAAATTCAATTTTTGTATCAGCAGCTTGAGACCACTTATTTGTTCTATCAGCATTTGTTCTACGGAAATCTGCATTTAAAACATCTAATTGAGATTGAATTTGTGCAGTACTAATATTGTTCGAAGAGTTTGTATATAATACGTGTACAACAACTGGAATTTGATATACATCTCCTGAAATCTTAGCATGGTTTTTAGACATTTCCTCAACTTTTCTTTGAGTAAATGCTTCCATGGCATTCATACGTTTTGCAATACTAGGATTCTTAGCCATTTTTTGCTCTATAAGCTCGGCTGTATTACAATCACGTTTAACTTGTTTTGATTTCTGCTGAGAAAAGGCAACAGCACCCATAAATAAGCACGCAAGTGCTAAAGTAATTTTGTTTTTCATTCCTGAAGGGTTAATTGATTAAAAAAACTTTAATAAATAGAATCTAAATTGATAATTCTTCAATAAAAACTCTACTTATCCCAATAAATAAGTGGCAAATATATAAAAAAACATAATTATTGATAATTTTTATACTAAAAATTTACTTTAAATCAAACACGTAGCGCATTTTACATAGAGTTAAACACGTTTTAAACCATCTAAAATTCTTTCATAAAAAAGAATAATTGTACTTTTAATAAAAATTTCTGAATGATTGAGGTAAAAAATTTGTGTATTTCTTTTTTCAAAAAGAACATCTTAAATAAGATTGTTCAAAACATATCATTTAAAGTAAATAAAAATGAAATTCTTGGAATTGTTGGTGAGAGTGGTAGCGGAAAATCCATTAGCTCATTGGCTATTTTAGGGTTATTACCCAAAACAGCTGTTCTTAAAGGCGAAATTATTTACAATGATGTAGATCTATTACAGTTTTCAGAAAATGACTTTCAAAAAATAAGAGGTAAAGAAATCGCTATGATTTTTCAAGAACCAATGAGTTCTTTGAACCCAACTATTACTTGTGGTGATCAGGTAGCTGAGATTTTACAACAACATACTAATTTATCAAAAAATGAAATAAAAGAGGGGGTTATCTCTCTTTTCGAAAAAGTAAAACTACCTAGACCAAAAGCCCTTTTTAACTCCTATCCTCATCAAATAAGTGGTGGACAAAAACAACGTGTAATGATTGCTATGGCTATTGCTTGCAAACCTAAATTATTAATTGCAGACGAACCTACTACAGCATTAGATGTAACTATTCAAAAAGAAATCATAACACTTTTAAAAGAACTACAACAAGAATATAAAATGGGAATTATTTTTATATCCCATGATTTAGCCTTGGTTTCTGAAATTGCTGACAATGTAGTGGTTATGCAAAAAGGAAGAATCGTCGAACAAGGAATGACTAATAATGTTTTCTTATCTCCTGAAAAAAATTACACTCAAGCTTTAATTAATTCTAAGCCCAACACAAATCATCGATACAAAACATTACCTACAGTAGATGATTTTGTCCATGATTCAGTTAATCGAACTATATATACTAATGAAGAACGAAATAAATTTCATCAAAAAATATACAATACTCCTCCTCTATTAGAAATTATTAATCTAAATAAGAATTTCATTAGCAATTCTTCATGGTTTTCAAAAGCTACTATTGTAAAAGCTGTAAACAATGTTTCTTTTAAGATTTACAAAGGAGAAACTTTAGGATTGGTTGGCGAAAGCGGTTGCGGAAAAACAACCTTAAGTAGAACTATTTTACAATTAGAAAAAGCATCTTCAGGACAAATCATTTATAAAGGAACGGATATTACAAAACTATCTAAATCAGAATTTAAAAAGCTACGAAAAGATATTCAAATCATATTTCAAGATCCGTTTTCTTCTTTAAATCCTCGAATCATAGTTGGAGATTCAATTTTAGAACCTATGAAAGTTCATAAGGTTTTAAATTCTACTAAAGAACGAAAAGAGTATGTATACAATTTATTAGAAAAAGTAGGATTAGATCGCAATCATTATAATCGATATCCCCATGAGTTTTCGGGTGGTCAACGTCAACGAATAGGAATTGCGCGAACCATTGCTTTGCAACCTAAATTAATTATTTGTGACGAATCTGTTTCTGCTTTAGATGTTTCTGTTCAAGCTCAGGTATTAAATTTATTGAATCAATTAAAATCAGAATTTAATTTTACCTATATATTTATTTCTCACGATTTATCGGTAGTAAAATATATGGCTGATCAGTTAGTTGTAATGAATAAAGGTAAAGTTGAAGAAGTAGCAGATGCTGATGAAATTTACAAAAATCCAAAAACTCAATATACCAAAACGTTGATTGAAGCCATTCCTAAAGGATTGTAACTTTTTTCAATACTTTATTAGTGGTATATTGCACCGTTAAAACGAAAAGAAAGAATATGAAGATTATAGTACCAATGGCAGGAATTGGGTCGCGATTAAGGCCACATACATTAACAACTCCGAAGCCATTAACTGTTATAGCAGGTAAACCAATTGTGCAACGTTTAGTTGAAGATATTACATCGGTTGTTAATCAACCTATCGAAGAAATTGCTTTTATTATTGGGCCTTCAGCTAAAGGTTTTCCAGCTGACACAAAAGATAAATTAATTGCAATTGCAGAAAGTTTAGGGGCTAAAGGTTCTGTTTTTGTTCAAGAAGAAGCATTAGGAACTGCGCATGCAATTTATTGTGCTAAAGATGCATTAAGCGGACCTTGTGTTGTTGCTTTTGCAGATACTTTATTTAAAGCAGATTTTACTTTAGATGCAAATGCAGATGGTGCTATTTGGGTAAAACAAGTAGAAGACCCAAGTGCATTTGGTGTTGTAAAATTAAAAGATGGTGTTATTACTGATTTTGTTGAGAAACCAAAAGAATTTGTTTCTGACTTAGCAATTATTGGTATTTACTATTTTAAAGATGGTGATAAAGTAAAACAAGAAATAAAGCATTTAATAGATAATGATATTCGTCCTTCAGGAGAATTTCAATTAACAGAAGTGTTAGAATCTTTAAAGCAACAAGGAGCTCAGTTTGTTCCTGGTAAAGTAGATGCTTGGATGGACTGTGGTAAAAAAGATCCAACAGTAGATACAAACAAACAAGTTTTAGGTTTTGAACAGGCTGATGGCAACAATTTAGTATCTAACGACGTTGTATTAGAAAACTCAGAAATTATTCAACCTTGTTATATTGGTAAAAATGTAGTTTTAAAAGACACTAAAATTGGACCTTATGTTTCTATTGGTGAAAACAGTGTTGTAGAAAATTCAACAATTGTAAATTCATTAATTCAAACAAACGTACATATATCTAATGCAAATTTAGATAATGCTATGATTGGTAACCATGCTAAATATAACGCAATTTATACCTCGGTAAGTATAGGTGATTATACAGAGCTTACATAAAACAACTAGAGGAAAGGAAGAGGAGAAAAGAAACAAGATGACTATTCAGTTTTTGAATAAAATTGTTTTCTCTTTTCTCTTTTTTCTTCTCTCTTTTACTTCTTTTTCACAAGATAGTATTCCTGCTTTGGTTAATCCTCTCGAGAAGAATAATATAAAATTTCAAGAGAGTTTTTTTAAAGCCCTATCTCAAAAAGCAATATTTAATTATCAAAAAGCGATTCAATATTTAGAAGAGTGCAATGAATTAGTAGCCAATAATAAAGCTGTTTTATTCGAACTTTCTAAAAACTACGCGAAACTTAATAGAAATACTGAAGCTATAGAATATATTAATCTTGCTTTAAATAAAGATGCTGAAAACCTGTGGATGTTAGAACATAAAGTTGATCTTTTAAAAAGATCTGCTTTCTTTGAGGAAGCAATTAAAACACAAGAAAAAATTGCTACTAAACACCCAAAGAAAAAACAGTCTTTGGTGTTTTTACATTTACAAAATAGCGATATAGTTGCTGCTAAAAAAGTACTCTCTGAGTTAGATGAAGCTCAATTATTAAATTCAAGATTACGAAGAATACAAGATAAACTTTATAACAAACAACCTAAAGCTGATAATAAAAAAGCTGAAATTGCTAATACTGATGTCCGCTCAAATTTTGAAAAAGAAAAGTCGTTCAATAATCTAAAGGCTTTATTAGATAAGTTATCTATCGATAATCATACTGACCTTTTAAAGTATAGCAAGCAAGGTTTAGCGTTATTTCCTGCGCAACCATTTGTGTATTTGATGAATGGAAAAGCATTAAATAATAAGAATCAGTTTAAAAAAGCCATAGAAAGTTTACAAAACGGCATTGATTTTGTAATTGACAACAACGAAATTGAAGCAAAGTTTTATTTAGAAATTGCAAAAGCTTATCAAGGTTTAAATGATATTAAAAAATCAAACTCATTTAAAAACAAAGCGGCTAAAGTTTTAAAATAAAAAGTCTTCATTATTAATTCATTTATGAAATATTTTACACTACTTATTGTGTTACTTATTGGATTTACCTCTTGTAAATCAAGTAAAAAAATCGCAGAAAATTCATCTGTAATTAGAGAGATGTCGGCACGTAAAGTTGCTAAAAAGCACGTAGCTGCTAATTTTGACGAAAAAACAATTGATGCTCGTTTAAAAGTAAATTATAAAGACAGCAAAGAAAATGTTGGCTTTTCTGTTCGAATGAAAATTAAAAAAGATGAGATAATTTGGTTAAAAGGAACCAAGTTTATTACCGTTTTTAAAGCTAAAATTACGCCTGCTAAAGTTCAGTTTTATTCTCCTTATAAAAAGAATTATTTCGATGGTGACTTTTCTATGCTTAAAAAATTATTAGGAACTGATATTAACTTCCAACAATTACAAAGTATGTTATTGGGTGAGTCATTATTAAATGTTAGATCTGAGAAACAAGAAGTAGAAATTAATAATAAGTCTTATCAACTTTCACCAAAAAATCAACCTAATTTGTTTGATATCTTCTTTTATGTAAATCCGTCTCATTACAAATTAGACAAACAATTATTGGTTAACACAATTAAAAATCAGCGTTTAGATATTAATTACCCAAAGTATTTGATTAAAAACAAGGAACTTTTTCCAGAAAAAATTAATATTAAAGCAAAACAAAACAATAAGTTTACTAATATTGACATTACAACCCGTTCGGTTGAGTTTAACACCAAATTAAATACTGATTTTAGACTCCCTAGCGGTTATAAAGAAATTAAATTATAATGAAGTCTTCTGTTTTTTACATCTCTTTCTTGTGCCTATTTTTTATAGGGTTTTCTTCTTTTGGTCAAAACCGAAAAGAATTAGAGAACAAACGTAAAAAGCTTAAAAAAGAAATTGTTCAGGTTAATAATTTATTGATTAAAACTAAGAAGAAAAAAAGCAATGCTTTAGATGATTTAAAAGATTTAAATCAGAAAATAAATGTTAGAGAACGCTTAATTGAAACCATTGAATTAGAAGCAAAATCTTTAGCTAAAGAAATAAAAACGAACGAAAAGCAACTTAAAGAATACAACAATCAGCTTAAAAAATTAAAAAAAGAATATGCAGATATGGTTGTAAAAACCCATAAAAGCAAATCGCAACAAAGTAAAACCATGTTTTTACTTTCTTCTAAGAGTTTTTATCAAGCCTATAAACGCTTAAAGTACATGCAACAGTACAGTGATTATAGAAAAAAACAAGGCGAAGAAATTATAGTAAAAGCAAAAGAAGTTGAACAATTAAACGATTCGTTAACGCAAAGAAAAAAAGCAAAAGAAATTCTAATTTCTGATGAAAAAGATCAGAAAGATAAAATAGAGTCTGATAAGAAGAGTAAAGAAAGTTTAGTTTCTAAAATTAAGAGACAAGAGAGAAAATATAAAGGCGATTTAAAAAAGAAAATACGTGAAGAGAAACGCGTTGCTGCTAGAATTGATAAATTAATTAGAGATGCCATTGCACGTGCTAATAAAGGTAAAAAGAGAACCTCTAAAAAGAAGTCTTCAGGACTGATATTAAACAAAGCTGAAGAAGCGCTTCGTGCTAATTTTGAGCAAAACAAAGGGAAATTACCTTGGCCTGTTAATGGACTTGTTACTAGAAAATTCGGAATACAACCGCATCCTACTTTTTCAGGAATCAAAATTAATAGTGCTGGTTTGCATATCGTAACCAAACCAAATACCGATGCACAAAGTATATTTAACGGTAAGGTATTGGCGTTACAAACACAATCTGGAGGTAAAAAATCGGTATTAGTACAACATGGAAGCTATATTTCTTCTTATAATAATTTAGAAAATGTATATGTTAAAAAAGGAGATGTTGTAAAAACGGGTGATAAAGTAGGAAAAGTATTTACTGATAAAGTTTCTGGAAAAACAAAACTGTTTTTTGTCCTATTTAAAAACACTACCAAATTAAATCCATCGCAATGGATACGTAATAACTAATAATAAAAAAATGAAAAACGCTGCTAATTTTGTTATTGTTACTATAGCCATAGTAGCTGTATTAGTTATTGGAAAAGGAATATTAATCCCGTTTATTTTCGCATTAATTTTTTGGTTTTTAACACGAGAAATTAGAAAAAGTATTTACAAACTTCCATTCGCAAAAAAGTACATTCCTTTTTGGTTAAGTAATGTGTTTGTTTTTTCGTTAATAATTTTAGGGTTCGGTTTTATTTCAGAAATTATTACCAACAGTATTTCCGATTTAACGACTTCTTACACTAAATACGAGCCTAATGTTGAGGCAATTATCAAAAAATTAAATGGTTATTTTCATATTGATATTATTACTTCTTTAAAATCAGTAGTTGGTAATTTTAATTACGGATCTGTATTAGGAAGCATTGCTAATGGTATTAGTGGATTGCTTGGTGATACGTTTATGATTGTTATCTATGCTTTATTTATTTTCTTAGAAGAAGCTAGTTTAAAAAAGAAATTAAAAAAGATATTCTTTAAAGAAGGAGGCAACACTCAAGTAATTTTAAATAAAATTGAAAACTCTATTTCTAGTTATTTAAGATTAAAAACCTATGTGAGTTTACTAACAGGTATCTTAAGTTATATTGTTTTAGTTTTAGTTGGGGTAGATAGCGCTCCTTTTTGGGCCTTTTTAATCTTTTTATTGAATTATATTCCAACTGTGGGCTCTTTAGTGGCAACAATATTTCCAGCTATTTTTAGTTTGATACAATTTGGTGAGTTTACCCCATTTTTAATCGTATTAATTGCAGTAGGTAGTGTACAAGTAATTGTAGGTAATTTAATAGAACCTAAAGTGTTCGGAAAATCGTTAAACCTAAGTCCTTTGGTTACCATACTTTCATTAGCTATTTGGGGTAAAATATGGGGAATTACAGGAATGATACTTTCTGTACCTATTACTGTAATTATGATTATTATCTTCTCTCAATTCGAAAAAACAAAATCAGTTGCCATACTACTATCCGAAAATGGTGATTTAGATAAGATTTAAGCCATTCCTATCCCACAAACAACGCTTTTAACTCAGTAGCGTCTTTTGGGTCTAATTTACTTGCTAAAACTAAACTTAATTGCTTTCTACGTAAAGCGCCGTCGTAACGTTTTTTCTCTAGTTCGGTTTCTGGTTCAATTTGCGCAATTGGTACTGGTTTACCAGTTTCATCAACAGCAACAAACGTATAAATACCTTCATTTACCTTTGTTTTTTCTCCAGATTGACGATCCTCAATCCAAACATCAACATATACTTCCATTGATGATCTAAAAGCACGTGAAACTTTAGCTTCAACTGTAACAACACTTCCTACTGGAACCGATTTTGTAAACGCAACATGATTTACAGATGCAGTAACTACAATTCTTCTAGAATGACGACGCGCAGCAATACTACAAGCTCTATCCATACGAGCTAATAACTCTCCTCCAAAAAGATTATCTAAATAGTTTGTTTCTCCTGGTAAAACAAGATCGGTAAGTACAGTTAATGACTCTTTAGGTGCTTTAGCTCTCATCAATTAAATTTTGATGCAAAGATATATATAAACCTAAAAAATAAAGAAATTAAATGATGATTATTTAACTAACAACCAAGCATCTTCGCTAACTGTTTGCTTAATTTGTTCTAATTCTTTACGAGCCTCTTCTTTAGTACTAAAAGAAGTAAAACTAACTTGCGTTAATCCAAAGTTATTTTTACCAATTATTTTGGCTTCATAACCTTGCTCTTGTAACTCCGCTAACTTTTTCTCAGCATTTTCAACTTCTTGAAAAGCTCCTGCAATAATATGAAAGTTTTTAGTTGCTTCTTTCGTTACATTTAAGTTGATTGTTGGCAACGGATTGTCAATAACAAAAGTAGCCGATTGTATTTTCTTTTGTACCGCTTCTTCTTGGTTAGCTAACAACTCTTTTTGTTGTTGATTCTGAACACCATTCCAACCAACATAAGCAACTCCAACTAAAACAGCAGCCACAGCAGCTCTTTTTAAGAACACAGGAATTGTACTTTCTTTTTCTTCAGTAACAACAAGCAATGGTTTTACTTCGCCTTTAAATCTTTTTACAGCAGGACTTTCTACTTCAGTTAAACCATAAGATTCTACTAAGAAATTACTTGAAGCGTTCGGTTCAAAAACAACTTGTTTTTCTTCGTTTAATGATAAGCTTCCTACTGAAGCAACTTCAACTGATTTTGTTTCAATTTCTTTTGTCCAAGTAGCAACCCCTTCTGCTATAAAATTAGTTGCTTTTTCAAAAGAAATATTTTTATTAGAAGCTATGTAGTTTGCCAACAAACCATCATTATGCTTTAAATACGCATTAAAAGTAATTTGCTTTTTTGGTGGATAAAATGTGTGTGTAAAGTTATTCACTTTAGCACCAATTTTATTAGTTACAAATCCTCCAAAATTAGGAACAATTACGCAATCGTATCTGTATAATAAATCGTTAATGTAGTTGGCTAATGTCATAATAACAAAAATAGAAAAATAAACGGTGTTTTACTAAAGATGCTCACAAATTTATTAACAGTTTTTTGTATATTGAAAATCAAATTATTACCAGATGAATTCAGAAAAGCTCTTGGCAATACTTAAACTTCAAGCTACTAAAAATGTTGGAGATATTATTGCTAAAAAGTTAATCGCTGCCACTGGAGGTGTAGAGCAAGTGTTTAAAGAACCTAAAAACACACTGCATAAAATTAACGGAATTGGTACACATGTTACTGATAGTTTATTTGCTAATGAAAATTTAAAAAGGGCAGAGGAGGAGCTAGAGTATATTCAACAAAAAAACATTACCATTTCTTATTTTTTAGACAATGATTATCCTCAAAATTTAAAGCACTGTATTGATGCTCCCATTTTGTTTTTTAAAGATGGAAACATCAACCTCAATAATCAAAAAATTATTTCAATTGTAGGAACAAGAAATATTACATTGTATGGTCGTGATTTTTGTAATCAACTTATTGAAGATTTAAAAGATTACAATCCTATTATTGTTAGTGGCTTTGCTTACGGTGTAGATATTTGTGCTCATAAAGCAGCCATAAAAAATAACCTGCAAACCATCGGAGTTCTAGCACATGGGTTTGAAACTATCTACCCAAAAACGCATAAAAAACACATTAGTGAAGTACATAAAAACGGTGGATTTATCACCGAGTTTTGGCATGATGAACAGCCGCTTCGAGAAAATTTTTTAAAACGAAACCGCATAGTAGCTGGTTTATCAAAAGCAACTATTATTATTGAGTCTGCTAAAAAAGGCGGCTCTTTAGTTACTGCAGATATTGCCAATTCTTATAATCGAGACGTCTTTGCCTTGTCTGGAAGATCAAACGATATATATAGTACAGGTTGTAATAATTTAATTAAAAATAACCAAGCGCATCTATTATCTTCTGCTGAGGATATTGTAAAAATGCTCAACTGGGATCTGTTAAAAACTTCAACACCCAAGCAAAAAGAATTGTTTGTTAGCCTTACAGATGTTGAACAAAAAGTATACGATTATTTACAACTAAACGGCAAACAATTACTGGACGTTATTGCACTTAATTGTGATATTCCTGTGTACAAACTGTCTTCGGTATTAATTCAAATGGAGCTTAAGGGAGTTGTAAAACCTTTGCCTGGAAAATTGTTTGAGGTATAAATTAATTTATCTTTGGTAAACTCCCTTGAGGTAAAACCAACGGGACATTAAAAGAAAACGAATTTTAATTTAGAAGTAAGCCTTTGGAAATTAAACCTTTTGGCAATGCCAATAAAAACACCACACATGTCATCAGAAGAAAAATTAATGTCTCAAAAAAAACCTGCTTTTCCTGTATCGGAAGAATTACATACGTATTTAGCAGAGCATAGTAGAAATATTAAAATTCCTATTTTTTATGATGATTTATTGCGTTTTCAAGGCTCTGTGGTGGTTTATGATAAAAATGATGAAGACACACTTTGGGTTCGCACTTATTACTCAGAATTCGAAAGACAAGAAATTGATTTGAGTCTAAAAAAAGTATATACCATTTTACATTCTAACGGAAATGAAGACACCATTCCATATTTAAATGTAGATGCAATTGACTATTGTACTTTTGGAAATTCGAAACCTTTTAGAGTAAAAATCCGTAATATTTTAAATGATAACTTTACGTATTTCTACGTTAAAAAAACCGACGCTTCTCGTGTTTACGGATTAGAACTAGAACACATATTATCGCCTTACAACCTCAACTTTTTAGTATATAAAGACACGTTGATTGAAGAACATATTGCTGGTATTCCAGGGGATGTTTTTATTAAAGAGTTTTTACCTAAATGTACTGAATCTGAAAAAGCACAAATAGCTAAAGAATTTGTAAAGTTTAACGAACGTTGTATGATTCGTTTATTGGGCGATATGCGTTCGTATAATTATGTTATTGTACCTGTACATGATTTTGATCATGTAGTATATAGAATTAGGGCTATCGATTTTGATCAACAATGTTTTGAAGGGAAATTTAAGGTGTATTATCCTCAGTTTTTTAAAGAGAATTTTTTAATGGTTGCTTTAGTAGGGGATAAGCTTCAAGAAAAATCTATTGAACAGTATAAATTAGAAGAAAGGTCTATTGTGGCAAAACGTATTTTAAGTTCAGAAAATAGAATAGATCAATTAGTTTTTTGCATGAAGAATGATAGTATTTCAACCGAAAAAAATGTTGATTTATTAAAAAATCAGATTTTCGATTTTACTAAAGATGTGTTATTTAAAAAAAGCAATAACATGGGAGAAATATTAGATACTGCACTCGATTTTGTAAAACGTAATTATGAAAACATGCGTATTTCTTAATTCACTTCTCTAATAATAATATCAGACCCTGAATATTCATTCGATAACTCTCTCCAATGTCTAATTCTAGGAAGTATCAAATCTCCTAACATAAACTCTCCCTCAAAAACTAAACGTTCTCCTTTAGTCGCATCATTAGGAAAAACCATTTCTAGTCCTAAAATTTTATGCTCTTTCTTTGATAAATAAAGCACCCAATATTTAGAAAATAATGGTTCTTTTAATTCAATAGGGATTTTATATGATTCTACAGAATTAAAAACAGCTTCTTCTACATCATTCATTTCTTTTATTTCATCCCTTAAAGACATTGGTAAGCCTAATAAAGTCTTATAAAAACGATGATATCTTTTGTTTCTTTTGGGCTCTAAACGATATTTTTTAATGCGTAAAGAGTCTGTAATAATTTCACCATCTAACAACGTAACACTTCCGTTTTCATCCGTTTTATGTGTAGAGATATGTTGTTCTCTATTTCTTTTTAATTCAAACGAATTGTTTTTATTGTTTAATGAAACTATTGAGTATCTGTACGGGTTACCAACTCTCGGCTCTTGAATATGAATTGTAAAATCAGCGGTATTCCATTCGTTGTTTTTATCGTGAAATTGACTACTTTTTTCTAAAAGTAATTTTCCATCAAGTTGTTCTTTTTTGATTTCACAACCCACAAAACTTACAGCTAATAAAAATAATGCTAGATATCTCATATTAAAGTTTTTATAAAGTAAAACAAAAAACATTTTTGTCTATACTAAAGCAATGTTAAATTACTTATTTCTTACTTCGAATACTCTCAATAACTACGGTTGCTAAAATTAAACTTCCACCCAAAAAAGTATTCCACGTGGGAATTTCATTCAAGAAAATAAACGCTAAAATTATTCCGAAAATAGGTTGCACACTACTAATAATACTTGCTGTTGATACCGAGAAAAATTGCAACGAATGCACCATTAAACTATGCCCAATAGCTGTAGTTAATAAGGCTAATAATAACACATATGGGTACTGACTTTCGAAGCCTGAAACATCCATAAAAAATAGTACTGGTAACAAACAAACTGTGATGATTAATGTTTGGTAAAACATCAATGACATTCCGTTGTACTGAACTACGTATTGCTTTAAAATTAAAATCCGAATCGAATAGCATAGGGCAGAGAGCAAACCAAATAAAATTCCTTGAACGTTCGAACTTTCTATATTAAAACTAGGAGCTAAGATGTATAAACCAAGCAGTACTAGTAAGCCTAAAACAATATAGATAGGATCGAATTTTACCTTTAAAAACAAGGGTTCTAAAAAGGCAATCATTACAGGAAAGGTATATAAAGACAACATTCCTATGGCAACATTCGAGAGTTTTAAGGCATAGAAATAAGTAATCCAATGAGCTGCCATAAAAATTCCGCTAATAATAAACGGAACAATATGCTTGTTAGATTTTATTGCTAAATCAACCTTTTTAAATCGGCAAAACACATACAAAAACACCATGGCAAAAGCAGAGCGAAACCATACAATTACTTCAGATGGCATTGCAATATATTTACCTAAAACACCCGAAGTACTTATAAATAACGTTGCTAATAATAAACCAAAAAGGTTTCTAACATGTGTGTTTTGCATTATACTTTCTGTAATGTTTGTAAAGCTTTGTTTACCGAATCAATTTTTATAAAAGTGATGAGTAAACGGAGTCCGTTTTTGGTTTTCTTTTCTTTCATTACACAACTTTTCGGGTTGCGTTGCACATACTGTAACATTTTAGAAAACGCTTCGGTTTGGTAAAAATCACTTTGTTGATCGGATACAAAATATCCTAGCATACGTTTCTGCTTTAAAATAATCTTTTCAATACCTAACTCTTTTGCTAACCACTTAATACGAACGCTATCTAACAGGTCTTGTACTTGTGTTGGATATTCACCAAAACGATCGGTAATTTGACTTTCAAACTCTAATAATTCTTCTTCTTTAGTTAAAGTTCCAAGTTTGTTATACAAGCTCAATCTCTCTGTAACTGAATTCACATAATCATCTGGGAAAAGGATTTCAAAATCTGTATCAATCTGAACTTCTTTTACATATTCTTTTGGCACATTTTCATCAACAGGGTAGAGTTCTTTAAACTCATTTTCTTTTAATTCTTCAATGGCTTCTTGTAATATTTTCTGATAGGTCTCAAAACCAATATCATTAATAAATCCGCTTTGTTCACCACCTAATAAATCTCCAGCGCCACGGATTTCTAAATCTTTCATCGCGATATTTAATCCGCTTCCTAAATCAGAAAACAACTCTAATGCTTGTATTCTTTTTCGTGCATCATCTGTCATCATATGATACGGCGGAGTGATAAAATAACAGAATGCTTTTTTGTTCGAACGCCCCACACGACCACGCATTTGATGTAGATCTGATAGTCCGAAGTTATTCGCGTTATTTATAAAAATAGTATTGGCATTTGGTACATCCAATCCACTTTCGATAATTGTGGTAGAAACCAGTACATCAAACTCACCATTCATAAAACCAAGCATCAGTTCTTCTAACTTTTTACCTTCCATTTGCCCATGCCCAATTCCGATTTTTGCATTGGGTACCAAACGTTGTAATAAACCAGCAACTTCCTTAATATTTTCAATTCGGTTATGGATAAAAAAGATTTGTCCTCCACGAGAAATCTCATAGGTAATCGCATCGCGAATGGTTTCTTCACCAAAGCGAATCACGTTAGTTTCGATTGGGTGACGGTTAGGTGGCGGAGTTTTTATTACTGATAAATCACGCGCTGCCATTAAACTAAACTGTAACGTACGTGGAATTGGTGTTGCCGTTAACGTCAACGTATCTACATTCTCTTTAATGGTTTTTAACTTGTCTTTTACTGCTACTCCAAATTTTTGCTCTTCGTCAATAATCAGTAAACCTAAATCTTTAAAGTTTACTTTTTTATTGGTTAATTGATGCGTACCAATTACAATATCTACACTTCCGTTGGTAACCCCTTCTAAAACTCCATTACGTTGTTTTGTGGTTCTAAAACGGTTTAGGTAGTCAATCGTAACCGGAAAGTCTTTTAAACGCTCTGAGAAGGTTTTAAAGTGCTGAAACGCCAAAATAGTAGTGGGTACTAAGATGGCTACTTGTTTTCCGTTATCTACGGCTTTAAAAGCTGCACGAACTGCCACTTCGGTTTTACCAAAACCTACATCTCCACATACCAAACGATCCATCGGTTGTTCTTTTTCCATATCGGCTTTTACATCTTGGGTTGATGTAAACTGATCGGGTGTGTCTTCATACAAGAAACTTGCTTCTAACTCGTGCTGCATGTGCGTATCGGGCCCGAAAGCAAATCCTTTTTGTAGTTTTCTCTTCGCGTATAACTGAATTAAATTAAACGCAATATGTTTTACTCTGGCTTTGGTTTTTTGTTTAACTTTTTTCCAAGCACCAGATCCTAATTTATATACTTTAGGTGGTTTGCCGTCTTTACCGTTAAACTTCGATATTTTATGTAACGAGTGAATACTTACATACAAAATATCGCGGTCGCCATACACTAACTTAATGGCTTCTTGTTTTTTGCCTTCTACATCAATCTTTTTTAGGCCTCCAAACTTTCCAATTCCGTGATCGATATGCGTTACATAATCGCCCACATCTAATTTGGTTAATTCTTGTAAAGTGATGGATTGCTTTTTCGCGTATCCGTTTTTAAGGCGAAATTTATAATAACGCTCAAATATTTGATGATCGGTATAACAAACAATTTTATTCTCTAAATCAACAAAACCTTGGTATAACGGAAACACAATAGTTTCATAAGAAACTTCTTGCTCGCCATCATCAAAAATATCGTGGAATCGTTGCGCTTGCTTCTCATTTCCACAAAAAATATAATTGGTAAATCCTTTGGCTGAAAACTCGTTGAAATTCTGAATTAACAAGTCGAATTTTTTATTGAAAGACGGCTGCGGATGGGTGTTAAATCTAATCGTTTCGTCATTCCGAACTTGTTTCGGAATCTCATCATTATGCGACGCTGAATCAAGTTCAGCGTGACGAACATTACCAATGTTTACCGTTGTAAAATCTTCTAATTGATTTTTAATCAACTCACCATTACAAAACAATTCTGATGGTTTAGAATGCTTTACTTCTTCTGATAATTCGTTAAACGACAGTTCTGCTTTTCGGTAAAACTTATCTAAGTTACCCGTAAGAATCTCGGTGTTTTTAACAAAAATGGCGGTTTTAGACGAAATGTATTTTAAAAAACTCTCTCTGCTTTCTTGTAAGGCTTTGTTTTCTACATTCGGCATAATGCTAACCTTCTTCAGTTTTTCTTTAGAAAGTTGTGTTTCTACATCAAAGGTTCTGATGCTATCTACCTCATCGCCAAAAAACTCGATACGATAGGGTTCGTCGTTCGAAAATGAAAATACATCGATAATTCCACCACGTACTGAGAATTCACCAGGTTCCGTAACAAAATCTACACGGTTAAAATTATATTCGAACAATACTTCGTTTACAAAATCGGGCGAAACATTTTCGCCAACCGTAATTTTTAAGGTGTTTTTTTCGAGCTCTTTTTTAGTAACTACTTTTTCGAATAGGGCAGTAGGGTAGGTAACTATTATGGCTGGTTTTTTACGCGAATTAATGCGGTTTAAAACCTCGGCACGCAACAATACATTGGCGTTGTCTGTTTCTTCTATCTGATACGGACGACGATACGACCCAGGATAAAACAACACATTTTTATCGCCTAATAATTGCTCTAAATCGTTTAAATAATAAGCCGCTTCTTCCTTGTCGTTAAAAATTAACAAGTAGGGTTTATCTGCTTTTTTAAAACTTTCTGATATAACAAAAGACAACGAAGAACCAACCAAATTCGTTATTTGAAAATGGTGTTGTTCTTGTTGAAGTGCGCTAACAATCTGGTTTACGTTACCCGATTGTTGGTAATGATTTACAATAGTTTGCTTACTCAACCTAAAAAAATTTACGCAAAGATACGAGGAATGTTTTTTTGTTGGTTTTTGATTTTATAAAATGATTATTAAAAGAAACCCTCTCTTATTTGTAATGTAATGAACAACTTTTATTTTTCGCTCATAAGTATTTTAATAAATCTATAAATATTCCATAAAACCAAATTAAAAAAAGCAATATATATTGAAAAAACAAAAACCTTTAGATTTAATAAATAATCTTTAAATAAAAGGATTTGATTAGGTATTTTATCACTAAATAGAATGATAAAAAAAGAAAGGAAGATTAAACTTAAATTTTGAAATAATAAGTTTTTACAAAAGTTTAAAAATTCTTTATATGATTCTTTAATTTTACTAAATAAGTATGCGCTTCCTATAAAAACACCAAAAAATATAGAGCTTACATCAATTAGTTTATCGATAAAAAGACTAGTATTTTCATTATAATCAACCTTAAAAATATATGAAACAACAAAAGTTACTATAAAAATAATTATAGGTAATATTCGCTCAATATTTTTATTGAGTTTTGCTTTATTAATCTCTTTTATATGTTTACTAGAAATCATATGAAACTTTCTAATATTTTACGTTCTTTTACATAAACTTCTTTAATTTTATTTATTCTTTCATTTTTTTGAAGGTTTTTATCTAATCTAGGTACTTCTAATTTAAAACCTGAAGAATAAACATCACCTACAAGATCAATAGGTGTAACTCTTTTTGAAAAATCTTCATCATAACCTTTTATTTCAATCTGCTCTATTTTATCTCTAATCTCTCCATAATTTAATACTTTTTTAAAATTACTAATAATAGTTTCTATTTTATCTTTTAATAAACCACCCTCGCTTTTTGGTCTAGTAACATTAAAACTTATTTCAGCAAATTCACTATTCAATGATGAAGCTCTTTCTATATCTGATAAGAATTCTGTCTCAATTTTTTGATCGAGCGATGAATTTAATCTTTCAATATCTTTTAGTAATTTTTTAGGTTGATATACTTTAAGTTTAAAACTTTTATATAAATCCATTCTTAAAGCTCTTTCATACTCATTTTTCCTAAATATAGTTAAAAACTTTAAATCAAAAATAGTTCTATTTTTCAATGATTGAGAACCATTATAACACCTGTAAATAAACTCCTTAAAAGCGTCTAAATAAAGACTATTTCTATTTATTTCATAAAAAAGAACATTTAATTTTTTAGAATATAAAAAAGCGCTACCGTAAGCGATACCTTCTTCATCTGATAAATCTAGGGCTGATATTTCTTTCGTGTTTTTATTAATTTTAGCTGGTAAATCTTTATCTATTGAACTTGTAAGAAATCCAATAATATACTCTTCATTATTCTCCTTAATTGATAGATTAATTATTTTACCTCTAATACTATATTCTTGATTATTAACTTCTTCATCTGTAATAATTTCGTCAAATGTTAGTTTCTCACTTGAATCTTCAGTATAATTAGTATAAATTGAAACAATTTCAACTTTACAATTTTTTATGTTTTTCATTTTTTTCTTACTTAGATTTATACGTTAAAATAAATGTTCATACTAAAACTCTTTTACGGCAAGCCGTAAGAGAATTTTTATCATCGTTATTTAATAGAAAAATAAGGTAGGAAAATAGGGGACTATTTCTTTTTCAATTTTTCGCAGTTAAACTTATAAAATAAATACAGTAAAAACAATAAGAATATTCTTTTTATTTATTCGCATATTCTAAATTTTACTTCGCTATGTAGTTTTATAGTAAAAACGTGTTTTAATACGGTTTTAAGCCCTTTAAAGAACCTAAACAACGATATTGTAATCTCATTTTTAAAAACCACTAAAAAACAGGTAAAAATAAGCTGGTTTTATTACTATAATTTATTTTTAAAAACAATATTATAAAAAAAACTAATACTGTGTTTTTGTCGAAATTTATTAACTTTAGTAAAAATTTTTTGGTGACTTTTTTTACATCAATGCTTCTAAAAAGAAAACGATACTAATTACAAAAAACAAAAAACTATGTCGATATCAGATTTATATGCCAGTGGAAAACACAAACAAGAAATTGGGCATTTTGCCAGTGTGGTAAAAATTGCAAAAACCGATGGTGTTATTGCCGATGGTGAACAACAATTATTAGATAGAGCTGCAAAAAAACTACACATCAGTAAAACTGAGTATGCTGAGATTTTAAAATCTCCAGAAAAATTTCCTGTAAATCCGCCAGTAAGTTACGATGAGCGTATTGAGCGTTTGTACCGTTTAACAAAAATGGTTTTTGCCGATGAACATGTAGATAGAGAGCAAGTAACTTTAATGCAACGAACTGCGGTAGCCTTACAGTTTCCGTTAGATAATGTAGAAAAGGTTTGCGACGAAGCCATACACTTGGTTATGAACGATAATGATTTAGATGATTTTACCAGTGCCATTAAAAAAGTAAACGCAGTTTAATTTATTTATACTAAATTGCCTTTAACCAAGTTATTATTATAAATCAATCTACCATGAGAAATAAAATTCTGCTGCTTATTGTACTTTGTTGTTCAATTAATTTGTTTTCGCAAAACTTAAACGACTCTTGGCAAATAGGGGTAGGAATGGGGATTACAAAATTTAGTGAAAGTGATGCTGCTTTTATTGGTGATGGATATCAATTTCAAGTACCAGTATTAAGTATAACAATGCCTTTAGGTGAAAGACTTTCGTTAGACGGAGCCATGTCGTTTAACACGATAGACGATGTTGGTTTTATTAGCAACTCTGCAAAATATTTTTCGATGGATGGATCGTTACGTTATAATTTTGATGCAATTTTAAAGAACTTTAGTCCCTATGTTTTTGTAGGTGGAAGTATTGTAGATTCTGAACGTAAAATGACTCCTACGCTTAATGTGGGTGCCGGTGGAATTTATTGGATTACCGATAGAATGGGTATTAACCCGCAACTATATTACAAACACTCTTTAGAAAGTTTTGAGAGCATGCGTTCTCATATACAAGGAACTTTAGGGGTAGTATTTAAACTAAATTGGAACAATACTGGTAAACGTGGATCGGCTGGTAAAACAGGAGCTTCATGTTATTACAACCAGTTTTAAAAATCTATTTTTTTGATATAAAAAAAGCCGCTGTTTAGTAGTCATGGTCGGAAGAAATTCCGGCCATTTTTTATGTTTCAAAATGGTCTAAATTGCCTTGACAATCAACAACAAT
>CANNGJ010000002.1 GCA_947504185.1 uncultured Tenacibaculum sp.
AATCAAATAATTAAAGCCAAAATTATAACCGACGGAAAATAAAAAAGTCGGAAGATTTTTTCTTCCGACCATGACTACTTAATTAAGAGGCTTTTTTTTATATCTTGAAAACAAAAAATATGAGTCCAGAATCAATTATCAGTATTTTTTTAGGAATTGGCTTAGCAGCTTCCGTAGGTTTTAGAGTATTCCTACCTTTATTTGCATTGAGTTTAGCTGGGTATTATAATGTAATTCCATTAAACGAAAGTTGGAGTTGGGTAGCTAGTTCATCTGCTATTATTACTTTAGGAATCGCTACTATTTTAGAAGTTTTCGCTTACTACATTCCTTGGTTTGACAACTTGTTAGACACAATAGCAATTCCATTAGCTGCTATTGCAGGTACCGCAGTTATGGTCTCTACCATTGCCGATTTATCTCCTGTAATTACATGGGCTTTGGCTATTATTGCTGGAGGTGGAACCGCTTCTGCAATTAAAGGAACTACAGCTTCTACTCGACTCGCTTCTACTGCTTCAACAGGAGGTATCGCAAACCCTATAATTTCTACCGTTGAAACAGGAACCTCAATGGTTATGTCTGTTTTTTCTATCTTTATTCCAGTTGTAGCTATATTTCTAGTAATCTTAATATTCTTAGGGATTAGAAAAATTTATAAAAAACTCTTTTCAACTTAAAAAAGAAAGATTTTTTAATAACGTAGCGATTGTATTTTATTATCTATACCTTAACTACATTTACAACTTATAAAAGTTAAACAAAGGGATACTAAACTCTTTACAAATCATAAAAAAAGTAGTTAAAATCAATTAACTACTTTTTAAATTTCTACACCGAAAAAAACTTATCTATTTATTATACTCTTCTACAATTTTCTCAATATCTTTTCGTGTATACTCTCCACTATTTATTTTTGATACTATAGTTGAATCGTCAGAAAAGAAAATAGGTGCATACGCTTTAAAGTATTTATTATAGGCTTTATTACTTAAACTAAAACTATTTTGAACATGTGAAATAGTTGAGGGTATAGTTTCTCCTTGTTTTTGTACAAAATATTCGTTTATACTACCAATAGCATCTATTTTACCATCTAGCAATCTAAATAATGAAGTGGTAACATACAAATTAGCTTTACCTTCTAATAATTTACACATCCACATGTGGTGCTTATATGATTTTAAGGCTTTCTTTTTCGCTATATAAACATCTCTTTTTTTATAATAAAATGTATAAGGTGTTAACTCTCCTTTTTCATTAAAAACTTGTATAGAATCTATTTCACCATTTTTAATTTTATACTTCTTATCTCCTTTTATTTCTACTTTTTTCTTTAACAATTGTAAAGACAAAAGTTTTAGAGTACCTTTAACTGTACTGCCATTTTTTTTATAGACAATAGCCTCTACTTTTTTTGTTCCTTTGTCTAAATCTATTGTTATCTGCGCTTTAACAACTCCTGTCACTAATAATAATAGCATTAAAATCTTCTTCATAATATATATTAAATTTAATTTTTCATACTTAAGTAACTTTACTTAAAAACTAATTACTTTTCTAATTTTTTCTCTCTCCGCGCTTTCTTTTTAGCCTCTTTTTCTGCCTTTTGCTGAACTTTTATTTTTTCTAGTTTTTTAAGTAACTCATTTAATTCTAAATTATCCCTTTTATTACTTTCTATAGCCGCTTTATAAATTGCTATTTTCTTTTCTATTTTTTTTCTTTTTTTGTTATCGCCTACATCAGTGGTTTGTAGTTTATTTCCTAGCTTTAACACCTTCTTTTCATATTTGGCATTGGCTTTTTTATTGAATTTTAAACTTTTATTAACATTCTTTATGTTCTTTTTAGCTTTTCTACTAGACTGTCTTGCCGCATTTAGATTCATCATATGAAAATTATGATTCATCTGTTGTGTCATACGAACATGTGTCATGGCAGCTCTTTGAGCATGCGATTGACTATAACTTAATGCAGCTATTAGCATTAGTAATAAACTTAAAATTGTTTTTTTCATTTTTTAAAATTTTAAATTAAATATTTTCTCAGTCCAAATCCTTAACAAACAACAGACCTCTCTATAAAAGACTTTTTTGGCTGTTAGTTACAATCATAAAAAACAGTAGCTAAAAGAATGAGTTAACTACTGTTTTTAAATTAATTTGATTCTATCCTTTTTTTAGCTAGCAAAACCTTCTTTTTATAATCAGATTCAAAAATTTCAGGAATTGCTTCTTCTAAAATAGATTCAAGTTCGTATACTATTTTTTCTTCTATAGAATCAGAAAATATTTTATTATGATTTTTTTCATCATCACTAAGTTTTGATAACCATTCAAAAAAAATAAGTGCCTCATCTTTATCAAAAGAAATTAATATCTTTTTATTATTTACTATATCCATTTTATTTAATTTAATCCTCCATGTTTAAGAATATTTTTGATACATTACCTATAAAAAATCTATTAAAGGAGGGATTGTTGATAATACATCAATACAATCATCATCTGTTAATATTGAGTAGTGTACCAAATCTTCTACATTGTAAAACCCCTTACCCCCTGAAATTTTTAAAAACTCATTTATTAAATCTGAATTATCAACCTTATAAATTATCTTTCCATACATAGATTCTTCTATACTTATTTTTGAGTTACTTAAATACATTTCATCTATACTTTTATAATAGAAGACTTCCTCAAAATATATTCTTATTATATCTTCCCCATTCCTCAATAAAACCCTGAATCCCTCGTAGTCATCATGTAAACCTTCTACAATTAATGATTTTTTTATCATTAAATATTCATTATTTATCTTTATAGGTATATAATTATTTTTCATCAATTCTAATTTTATAATTATTTCGATCTCCCGCTTTTTTAATATCAATTGTGGTCTGTCCTGTACTCTTTGATTTATGACTCATGATAATTGTTCCGTCAGGCATCTCTACAGTTCCATTACCTCTTACTTTTCCTCCATTGTTTCAAAGAACTTAAAAACAGTAGTCAAGGGTTAGTTAACTACTGTTCAATAAATAATTATAAGTCTATAATTGTAAATTTTTCATCTAATATTTTATAATTAGAACTTACTTTTAGACAATAATAGCTATACTTTTTATCTATTTTTAAGTAATATATCTTCTCTTCTTTATTATAAAAAATATAATATATTTTATATCCTTTAAAATCATTTTTTATATTTAAAATATTCTCTTCAATATTTTTTTTAATTTTAAACACTAATTCTTCAGGATTAAAATTATCAATATTAAAGCACTCATTAGGTATTTTATAACTTCTCTTTTTATATGAAGCACAAGATTGAAGAAGAAATAGTATTGCTAAATAAAAAATTATATTTTTCATTTCTTTATATCTTTTTTACTTCCATATTCTTTTGCACTTTTTCCTGTAGGAGCGTCTTTATGATGACCGCCTTTATAATCTTCTCCTTTTGCTACAATATCCTTCTTAAATTTCAAATACTCTTTAGGATTTTCAACATTATAAATAAAATGACCTGCCTCGTGATTAAGTGAATATTCTCCTGTCTCTGAATCTTTAGAAGATATATTAACACCACTACTTATTTGGACAGCAATAGCGTTTGTGCCTTCTCTTGAGTTAAACACATAATTCCCATTCACTAATTCAACATTTGTTTTTGTAGTCCCTAAAGACCCTTTACTTTGACCATCAACTCCTAAATGTAAATCAACAGTCATATTATCAATCTTATTATACAAGTTTGGAGATTCTTTTTTCCATTTAGCCATTATTTTATCTGTCTGATTAGACCTTCTTGTATAAGTTTTTACCGACCTACTAGTCTGTCTTATTCTTTTGTTATAATGTTTACTTTGAGATAAACCCTTCTTTCCATATCTAGATTTAATCTCTTTTCTTGATAATCCATCATACTTTCTATTAGCGCTTATATATTTTTGTAATAACTTTGTATAACGAGATAATCTTAACTTATCAGCATTAATAATATCTCTTCCATCTGGATCAACATAAATAACTGGGTTGCTTCCCGCATATTCATAAGGTGAACGATTAGGGTATTTTTCTGCTAAAGGATCCACAGACTGCCAAACACTCGTCTTAGCATCATAATACCTAGCACCATAATAGTACAGTCCTGTTTCTTCATCTAACTCTTTTCCGTTGAATAGGTAGGGAGTTCTATCTGTATTACTATGCTCCTCTACAAAGGTTTCACCAAAAGCAAAATACTCTATATGCTGGGTAACTTCACCGTTAATGTCTGTAATATACGAAGAACTTCCAAGATGATCTGGGTGGTAGTAATATACAAAGGCTTCGTTATTGTTTCCATTGCCTCCTGTTCCTCCAGAACCATCTCCATTTCCTCCGTTGTTTCCACCACCATTATTACCGTCATTTCCACCTCCGTTGTTTCCGTGTCCGTAAGCATTTCCGTTGGGTGGCGTTTGTCCACTATTCCCTGCTTCTCCGTCTACTTTATCTACCTCTAAACCTAAATCGGCATAGTTTTTTAATAAAGCTGCCATCATACGTCCTTTTTTGGCTTTGTAGTCTATTCTATCGGTAGCAGTGCTTACATTTTCGGTTTGTAGCAATCCGTCACTAGCTTCCACTAATTTGGTGGTTACTCGCTGACTTTCGATGTAAAAATGCTTGGTCGCTTTTCCGTTTCTTATTACCAAATAAGGGTTTACATAAATAGTATAGTTTCCTATGCTTCCTGTACCTCCTGCTTTTTTACCATTCACCGCTACAGTTTGTCCGCCACCGTTGCTTTTTAATACGCGCTCTCCTCCTGCATCATATACATAACTAAACAAGGCACCATTATCGGCTATGGCTTTGATACGATTTTCTTCGTCCCATAGTATTTGACGTTCTTGCCCGCTTACATCATGTGTCCAACCTGTTTGGTTTCCGTTTTTATCATAGGTATAAGCTTGTTCCCCTATATGAATTGGTGCGTGTGGTTGCTCGTTTCCATACTCATAATCGTAATTATAGGTTGTTTTATTACGTGGACTCCATTCTTCTTCGTCATAACCTTTAAACTGGTGTAACTGATCTTTCTTGGTAATACTGTGGATGGAATTATACTCCATTGCCAAACTATACTTATTTTCGTGATTAGAACCTAAATTACTTCCTGTAGCATTGGTTAAACGGTATAAATCATCATAACTATAATTATACTCTGTTTTACTTCCCATCAAATTACTGGTAGGTATTTCCGCCTTATTCTCCAGCTTTAAAATGTTGTTTACCTTATCGTAGGTATAATGGTTGTCCATCATTTTACGGTCGGTTGCTGTTTCGGCAATCATGTTTTGCAAACGTCGTCTTTCTGGTTCATAGGTATAGAAGGTTTCAGTTTTGTTTCCATATTGTAAATATACTCGTTGTTCAAACTTATCATAGCCCAATTGTTTTACATAGTTATAATCGGTACCACTTTTGCTCCCTTTAAAACTGTGTAATAGTCCTCCTACATTATAAGTATATTCTAGTTTTTCTCCATCTGGATAATTCATTTCTGTTACTCGATTCCAAGTATCGTACAGCCATTCGGTGGTATAATTTAACGGTTCTGCATCTGGAACGATAATCGTTCGTGTGTTCTTAATTACTGCTCCTAGTTCGTTATAGAAAAATTCTTGCGTACCTGTAGCATCTTCTTGAGTTACAATACGTCCTGCTCTAAAATTAGCCGCTCCAGCATCACCGTATGTATACGTCACATCGTTTTGTGGGTTTTGCGGATAATTAATATTGGTTAATCGTTCGTGGTCGTATTGATAGGTAATCCCTCCCGCATTGGCATCTGCTATATTCGCAGTAACTTTTTGGGTTAAGTTACTTGCTAAATCGTATTGATACGTTGTTTTACCTGCATCTGGGTGTACAACCTCGGTTCTACGACCAAACCAATCGTATTTTGAATTAATCACATTATTTTGATCGTCGATTACTTCTACCAATTCGTTAATAGCATTGTATTTATAGCTCGTCCAAATATCAGAACCTTGGCTGTATTGTTCTTGTACCGCTTTCGTTAAACCTCTTACGTTGGTAAAACTTTGTTTCCAAATTCCGTTGGCATCGGTTACTCGAGTACTAAACTGTACTTGTCCGTCTCTATCACTTCCAAAACCATATTCGGTACTGGTTACTGCATTGTCGGGTAAGGTTACGGTTAAAGCCCTATCTAATACATCATAGGTTGTTTTTGTTGGGCTGATATTATCAAACGTTGGATTAAAGGCACTTTCGCTTCCTTTACCTTCTAAAGTTGGATAATAGCTTTCTGTAGCTCTACCAAAGGCATCGAATTTAATACGTCCTGACACAATCATGTGCTCGGTATCGGCTGTATTTGCAGAAGTATGAATAGCGCCGTCTTTCTTTACTTGTAAGCTACGTTTCAATCCATCAATAAAGGTTACGGTTTCTAAATCATTGCCTTCATTAGCTGGGTCGTAATGATTTGTTTTTGCCCATGGTACTTCAGCTTCTGGATGGTATTCAAACTTTATCGTATAATCTTTACCATTCGCTAATTCAAATGGCCCTGTAATGGTTACAATACGTCCTAAATCGTCAATGGTATAACGCATTTGTTGTCCGTTTAAATCGGTACTTAGCAGCATTTGCCCAAATCGATAATCGTATTCCGAGCTTGAACTATAGCCATATCCATTGCTTACATTGGTCGTATAGGTTTGTACTTCTGGGTCATATTGATATTCAAATGATAATCGTTCTCCAGCAGCATTTTCTGGACGGGTCATTTTTGTTAGGTTACCAAAACCATCGTACTCCATATCATAGGTGGCAGTGCCACCAGACGCTAAATACTTACGTATTTGTGTTACGTTTCCTGTACTGGTGTTAATGTCGGTTGCTCGTTTACGTAAGGTTTGACCGTTTCCTATTACAGTAATCTCTCTTGGTGTTCCTACAATATATTTGTCTAAGACACTATGATAACTTATGGTTGATGAGATATCGTCATCACTTCCGTCATCTCCAAAATCGGTATAACCAATTACGTTTCCTAGTACATCGTAATTATAGGTCATACGGGTACTTTTTTGTGCAGTACTTTCTCCTTCGTAAAAATTCTTTTGCATTTCAGTTGAAGCTACAAAGGCTGCATCAGCATCATTTTGCTTAAAGGCATCAGGTAGTGTGGTTCCTGTTTGTACATCTTTTAACTCAAACGTGTTTAAACTTTCAGTATATAAATTATCACTTTCATCTTGTAATATTTCTCTTTCTAACAATCCTTTTTCGTAATAGTTATCGTTTTTAAACTCTTGTACTACGGCTCTATAAACGGCATTGCCTTGTTCAGTATTTAATTGTTTACTTTTTACTTTTTTAAATCCGTAAAAATCACGTTCATGACGGTCGTAGAATCCGTCTTCATATTCAAATTCAGTAATCATGGTATCAGCTCCGTCGCCTTCAAATCCGTCGGTCAATTCTACTTTGGCTAGCGCCCAAACATCGGTTGGTTGCTCGTAGGTATTTCCGATTCGTTTGTAATCTACTGCAAAAGTAGCCCCTAACGGACGCTTTACACCTTTTAGTAAATTGGTTCTTCCAATAGTTGAACGGCGTACTTCTAACATCTTATCTTCTTTTGATGTTAAAATATCTGGGTAACCGTCGCCGTCAATATCAGTTATACTCACTTTTTCTCTACTTGCTCCATGGCTAATATTTGCACTTGGATTAAAACATAATTTAGAAACAGGTGCTAATGGAGGTGGCGGAAGAGGAATACATACAGTAAAAGCCACATTGGCAGATTCTCCCACAGCAATATTTTCTTGTATATCGTTAATTCCTGACCATGATACTTGGGTAAATCCATTTCCTGTATTCAAATAGATAGTGTTGGTCTCTTTTTCAAAATAGTCTGGCAATCCATCTCCATTTACATCTTGCACTGCATTTTGTCCATGGGCTAATGATAATGATAATCCTACTCCTCCGGCAATACTATTGTCATCAATACTAAATCCTAATCCAGCACTAAAATCTTCTCCTTTACCATCTCTAATTCTTGCATACCCCCATGGTTCTTTATCTGCAAACTTGTATCCTAGGTTTAAAGCTACTTGTCCATCGTTATATACCTTATCTGGTAAGCCATCTCCATTAATATCTGTAAAACTATGTTTCGACGTTTCTTCGTTAAAACTGATTCCTCCGTTTACACTCATTGAAAATGTACTCTCAATTATTTTATCTACTTGAGTTACATAGCTCATTTCAAAATCATTTGTTTCTTCATTCAAAACATATCCATTAGGTACTGTACTCGTACTTATTTGTGTTTTAGAGGTTACTGGGCTTCCACCATACGAAGCGCCAAATGCATTGTTGCTAGAAAGATTATAATATGAAGTTCCTACTTCTTTTGCTGAGGCTTCTAAAGTACCATCTGCTTTGGTATATTGTACTTTGTTTTTCGTAATGATATCTGGATAACTATCTCCATTTAAATCTTGAAATTCGGTTACTGCTTTGGTTTCTCCCAAAGCGGTACTTCCACCAATTCCTGCACTTACACTAATACCTACACTATACCCTTTGGTTATTTTATCGATTCCTCTAGCTCCTGCCCCTCCACTAGTAGCTGGGTTGACTACCTCGATATTATCTTCTCCTAAACGAGAAGCGCTTTGTGTGGTAGCTTTCAACCAATGCATATCGTCATAACCTTTCCACTTGTTCTCTTTTGTATCTGGCATGAGCATGATGAATTTTTGCTCATTTAAATTTTGCCCTCCACCAGCTGTATACGCATTTTGCATTTCATCGGCTGTTGAGGCTCCACCTAAATCAACACTTCCTCCTGATGTTAAACTGTCTATATTTAATTCTGACTCATTGATAGGTTGAGTAGCTCTATCTCTATTTCCATTATAACCAAACTGTCCCCAGTTATGATACATAGGTCCAAAAATAAAGCTATCATTTTTTGTCATCATACCCATAGCTATTGTTTCAGTAACAATGCCCGTTAATTGCATGTTTCCTGTAAGAGTTTCTGCTAAATCAGCATCGCTTGTAAATACATCAAAATATAGCGTATCTCCAGCTACAGCTGTGTAATTTACCGGACTTAACCCCGTAACTATTCCTGCATTAATGGTAACCGTTTGTTTAGCAACTAATTCTTGTTCCTTTTTTATGGTTACTACAGCTTCACCATTAAGACTAGTATCCGTAATAGTAATTTCAGGAGTTAATGTTACTGATCCGTCTGATGTTGCTTCCCAAACTCCAGTAGTAGCAACTACTTTTGTAAACATATCATAATGTACCGTTGGATAAAACTCTATCATTGGGTTACCATTTGGGTCGTTTACTGTGGTTACATTCGGATCGTTTGATGATGTATAATATAATCTCGGTGCCCACTGAAGTGCCTTCCAATCGATATTTGACGTTGCTGTTACCTTAAACACATAAGTATCATTGGCTGCTACTGTTAGTGGAAGATTTAAATTTTCATTTACTATTTGTGTTGCTGCATAATTCTCTTCCCAAACTGGTGTAGTTGTTCCATTTGTGTTTACTTTTTCAACACTTACTGTAATTGCATCAGAAGTTAGTGGCTTTACTATTTGTCCTTCTATAATAACTTCTCCCGCAATAGGTACTCCTGTAGTTTGTGCTGCTGATACTATAAATCCGTCAGATGCTTGGTATTGATATAAAGGTAAACCGTTTGCATCTACCAAACCATCTACATGTTGAGCATAGGTAATTATGGGATTCCAAGTCACTACATCTCCTTCTCCATTAAAAATGGATTGTGATCTAAAATAAATGCGATCGCCTTTGTCAACTGTAATCGAATCTAATCCTGGTATAATTGCTGCTGTAGTACCTGCTCCTATCTCTTGTGTCCATAATTCAGTCCCTTTATGTTGAATAGCTACTCGAACTCCATCTACCGATGCAGTACTTAATGTAATTGGCGCTTCTACAGCTACTTTTCCATCAAAAGGAGCTTCCCATACACGAACCATATCTTGTAATGGAAATTGGTCGATATCATTTTCTAATTCTTGTGGATCAATCGTAATTAAATTAGGGTCTATTCCTGCCGAAGAAGCCGCTATTGGACTTGGAGTATCTCCACTTGATAATGTAAAAGTTGGAACTCCATTTACAATATGATTAAAATATACTTGACCATTGTGTACTAAATCTATCAATCGATCTCCGTTCACATCTGAAAAATAAGTTTTCGTAGTAGACTTCGTATCTGTGTATTGTGCTCCTAAATACACTCCAAAATGAGATTCTATTCCATACGTATTTACTCGTGTTTTTGATTTCGAAAAATTGCTAGCACCTATAATCGTTTGCTCTTCACCAAAAACGGTTTCTCCATCAGGTCCCGATTGGTTCATTCTAAAATACATAGTATCTCCTTTTACATATACTTTATCAGGTAGGTTATCTCCATCAATATCTATTAATGATAACATTCCTTCTCCTTTTGTTTGGCTGTGTCCGAAGTTAGCTCCTACAGTACTACTTTTACTATATAGTTTTAAATCGTTAGTACCAAAAGTAACTGCTAACCCAAAACCTCCTCCTGCACTCTTTGAACCAGAAATTGCTGAAGCTTTATCATTAAACTCATCTACATTTACGACAAAATCTCCTCGTACATTGTCATCATGTGGTGTCCAATTTTCTATTGGTTTGTATGGATTGTAGATGGTTTCTCCTGTTCTAATCTCATCAAAATATTCAAATTCATGGTGGTTGAACTCATTTCCTGCAGCATCAAATTCTGTGATTTTTTGTAGTAATTTTTTATAAAAAGCGCCGTTGTCGTATTCTAACTCATAATGACGAATATTTTGTCCATTAAACTTTACTTCTATCTTACCTAATAAATCGGCTGTTACTTGTTTAAATCCATATCGTGCATTAATGCTTATATCTAAACGTTTTTCATAATTTGGTAAATCTCTATCTCTAGTAAATTTCACCTCATATTTTCCTTCAGTACTTCCGTGCCCTGTATAAGTAATTCTATCTATATAAATATTATATCCTGGTACACTTCCTCCTTGTACTCCTACATCTTCTACTTTAGCACAGTGATAACGCACAAAATTGTTATTTAAATCTCGTACTTCTACCAATGCCCAATGAGCAATATTACCATCAGCATCTTTTAAAATAGAATTATCAACAATTCCTAAATTTTGACTTCCTCCATATGAATATCTTGTTCCTGATTTGTCAGTTACTTCCCACCAATAATTCGTTGGATTGTCTCCATGACGTATAATTCTATTAAAGCTTCCTTCTACTCTTGGATAAAATTGCTTTTCAGCAGTTCTTGGCTGTAACTCTCCTCTATGAGCTACAGGTGTTAACATTTGACCACCCATGGAATAGGTTTCTGTTTCTTCTGTAGTACTATATCTTGGTACTCCCCAACGGGTATCTATAGAAATTGATGGAATTTGTAAATCCCAACCTATTCCTAACCATCCATTTCCGCCACTACTATTGTATTGTATTCCTAGTGAAGGTTGCATTCCTTGACGCCCTGCGGGTAAAGCAATCGGATAGCCAATAGCTGCCGATCCCATATTATTTGCGCTTGGTGGTTCAATAGTATTAACTGCTGCAGATGGATTCGCAGCTTTAATGTCTTTTATAGACGTTGGTGTAAATCCTGCTGTTTCTGGTGAGTCTGGAACTTTTATAATTCCATTAATCATATCCGTAAAATGTGTTGTTGTTGATACGATTTCTCCCTCCTTAATTTGCTTTTCATCTCTTTTTAAGGCTACCCAATGCTTACGTACTTCGTCGTAATAGTAGGTTTTGATATCTTTTATCGTATAACCTTCTGGGATCTTACTCTCGTCATATTCTAAAGCTATTTTTGCTTCTTTACTAAACTGAGTTCCGTGCGGTAAAAAGCGGTATCCTCTATGATTTTTAGTTACATTCACCATTCCCATATCTAAAGCAGGAATATCTACGGTACGTAATGCTGTAATTGAAATGTTTTTACTACTTTTTAAAGATCCTTTCGCAATTTCTATTTTCGCTCCATGTACAGATAAATCGAAACTTGTATTTGGTTGATAAGTCGCTATATTAAATGCCCCTCTTGGAGAAGCTATTTTATTTACAATATCTGCTTTTTGAACATTGTTAAATTGTACTTGCTGTACTATTGTTTCTCCATCTGCAAAAACAGTTTTTAATTCTGCTGACCATACTTTTTCTGAATTATTTTTCTTGATAATTGTTTCAAAAGCACTATTTCTTGTTGGTATTTCAACGCCATCAATATATAATCTAGCTGTTGCACTATACTTCCCATCTATAAACCCTTTTATATATCCTACGTTATTCGCATAAGCTTGATTTTGTGGTTGATTAATTACTAAAGTTCTTCCTAATGTTCCTTTCTTTTTTATCTTAATTCCTACATTTCGAACTTCATAGTGATAATCAACATTTTCAGGAAGGGTAAATCTGATATGATTGTTTCCTTTGTGTAACCAGTTTCTATGTATTTGTTCTTCTTGTAAATTCCATTCTTGATTAAGTTTTACGAAATGCCCTCCGACTGCCAATTCATTATTAATACTATGAGAAATTCCTGTATGGTCTGAAATTCCATACAACTCATAAGTAAGATATACTTCTTCATCTGACTTTGGTAATTCTGACAGATTAATTGTAAAACTATTATCGGTTGGGCTATCTACTGGTTTATCTTCTGAAATTCCAATATATCCTTCTTTTTCTACAGCGGGATAATAGCGTACTGGATTTTTATTCTCTATTGAGCTGGTAGTTATATTGGCATACGAAGCCATAAAACTCCATAAAAATATGAGGCTTAATAAACGTTTCATTTTTCAATTTTTTTTAGGGTTAGTTGATTTCTTATTCTATTCTACAATTAGCTTTTTAACAACTGTTTCTTGGGGTGTTTTTAAAACTACCTCATACATTCCAGTTACTTTTAATATTTTTCCTTTTATAGTGGTTTTATATTTATTTTTTACCGTATAAACATCTAATAGTCTACCAACGGAATTAAACACCTGTACTTCCATATTCGCTCTTTCAGCGATTTCTACATCTATACTATATTTTCCATCTTTTGTAGGATTCGGATAAAAGGTAAATGCACGGATATAACTATTGTCTACTAACACATCATCAGAATAAGAACATCCTGTATTTGTTGTTATTTTTAAACTATATACTCCTGGTTTATCTACTTGAAAATTGGCTTCTGTACTTAAAACGTCTCCATTTTCATCTGTCCATTCATATGCTGTAATTACATCTGTGTTTGATATTTGTGCATTTAAGGGTAAGCTTTGTTCAAATTTCAAGATCTTATCTGCTCCCAAATCAACTGTAACTGCTTCTTGTTCTGTTATGGCATAAGTAGCTTTTACTGTATTTCCTAAACGGTCTTTTACTTCTAAAGTATAGTTCCCTTTTCCAATTTCTTGCAGGTTATTTTCTAATGTTTCGTCTTCTAAACTATTCCATTCTCTTACCACTACATTATTACTTTTTAAAGTATATGAATAAGGTTTAATCCCTCCTTTTGACTCATATTGTAAACTTGTAATCCCTTCTGGACATACCTCTGGGTTTTCGTTTGATAAGGTTACTTCTAATGATTTTTTAATTGCTAAAGCAAAAACATCTTTGCCAGATTTATCTGCATCCCATTTTAAATCACTAAATGTTAAAATTCCTTCTGGAGACAAAGTAGTGGCAACGATGTATTGATTGTTTTCAGAGGTAAATTCACCTGTTCCTTCTGAATCAATTACTAATACATAATCTTCTTGATTATATTGCTTATCAAACATTTTTGACACCTGTATCTGTAATTCTGTTGATATATTTCGAGCCTTAGCTCCCGTTGATTTTAACATCCAATGACGGTTAGTTAATGTAAGTTCTTCAATCTCTTTTCCTTTCAAAGTCCCCTTATTATCACCTATCACTAAAAAGTTTCTATCTTCAAAAACACTTGTGTTTTCTTTATTAGAATTTGCTTTTTTTGTCGCTGACAAAACCATAAACTCTTCTCCGTTTACTGAAGTAGATTGCTTTTGGTACAAATCCATTTCATCATCTCTTCCTATACCAATAATATTATGCGTGTAATTAGAATCTTCCTCACTATCCCAAACCACTTTTTTATTCGATGAAATATAATTATCACCACTTGTTAAAGTGATTCCATATTTTAACGCCAAGGCTGTCTCTATTTTTTGTCGTGTTTTTCCTCGTAAGCGTCTTTTATACGCTATAAGCTCTGCAATGCCTCCTTTAAAATAAGTATTTGCGGAATCTTTTAGAGTTACTCCTAGGTTTAAAAAAGTTCTTGGATTTTGTTGTGGATTTTTAGTACGATGTAACTGTAAATAGGTATGCAAAATTGCTTGATTATTTTCAGCTCCTTGATAATAAGTTTGCTTATCACTATTAAAAGCTCTTTTCGTAGTAAGCCCTAAATTAGACTCTTCTCCTTGTACTCCCCATACTTCAGCTTCGGATGTAAGTGAGTTTTCAGATTTAAATACTGTAAAAACAGTTACCTGTGATAGATTAGAGATCGATTTATCTATTTCTAAATAGTCATCAACACCATTAAATGGAATTACCGAGTGGTAATTAATCATTTTTGAAGATGTTGTAAGTTCTTTTTCTTGGAAATCCTTTAAAGAAGTTCCGTAATACGATGTAGCTTCGGGGTTTAACTTCGATGCACTTACATGAACAAATGGTGTTTGACCGTTCATTATAAGCACCCAAAAAATACTCAACGCCAAAGCAAAGTAATTTTGCTTCATAGGTTAAAAAATAAAATGATTTTTGTTGCAATTCTTTTTTGTAAAAATCAAGCTAGCAAATTGATTATTACGTATATAAAGCTAAACAACTTTTTCCTATTTAACAAAACTTTAAGTAAAAAAACAATAAAAACTCAAGATAAAACAGCAAAAAATTTCAAGTAGCCTAGTGATAACCATTGAGCATTTTTCATTTGCATTTTTTGCAAAAACTTTTTTTTTCATCCATTAATTTTTTCCTATATCTTTAACAGAAAGAGAAAGTTATGCTTGTAAAAGTTTATGGAAGTGCTGTTTTTGGCATTGAAGCAACGACAATAACTGTTGAAGTAAATATTGATAAAGGTATTGGCTATCACTTGGTGGGTTTACCTGATAATGCAGTTAAAGAAAGTTCTTATCGAATTTCAGCCGCATTAAATAATAACGGATACAAACTACCCGGAAAGAAAATAATTATCAATATGGCTCCTGCTGACATTAAAAAAGAAGGTGCTTCTTACGATGTTACAATTGCCATGGGGATCCTCGCTGCATCCAAACAAATAAAATCAGAAAATATAGCAGATTATATTATTATGGGAGAATTATCTCTTGATGGAAGTTTACAACCTATTAAAGGCGCATTACCCATTGCTATAAAAGCCAGAGAAGATGGATTTAAACACTTTATACTACCTAAAGAGAATGCTAAAGAAGCTGCTATCGTAAATGATTTGAAAGTTTATGGAGTTGATAATATCATGCAAGTTATTAATCATTTTAATGGAGATAAATTACTTGAACCAACGACTGTCGATACTCGTGCTGAATTTTATAAGCATATCGATTTTCCTGAGTTCGATTTTTCTGATGTAAAAGGACAAGAAAGCATAAAACGCTGTATGGAAATAGCTGCAGCTGGCGGACATAATATTATTTTAATCGGTCCTCCAGGAGCTGGAAAAACAATGCTAGCAAAACGACTACCATCCATACTACCTCCAATGACTTTGCATGAAGCTCTAGAAACTACAAAAATTCATTCGGTTGTTGGTAAAGTATCTAATTCAGGACTAATGTATCAACGTCCTTTTAGAAATCCTCACCATTCTTGTTCTGACATCGCTTTAATTGGCGGGGGTAATAATTTACCACAACCAGGAGAAATTTCATTAGCACATAATGGAGTGTTATTTTTAGATGAACTACCCGAATTTAAAAGAGGCGCTTTAGAAGTGATGCGACAACCTTTAGAAGATAGAGAGGTAACAATATCAAGAGCTCGTTTTACAGTGAACTATCCAAGTAGTTTTATGTTAGTAGCTAGCATGAATCCAAGTCCATCTGGTTATTTTAATGACGTAGATTCACCAATGACATCATCTCCTGCAGAAATGCAACGATACTTAAGTAAAATTTCTGGCCCTTTATTAGATCGTATTGATATCCATATTGAAGTAACGCCTGTTCCATTTGAAAAGTTAACTGAAGAACGAAAAGGAGAAGCATCAACTGAAATTAGAAAGCGGGTAATTGCAGCTAGAGAAATTCAAACAGTACGATTTAAAGAGTTTGAAAAAATTCATTACAATGCACAAATGAGTGTTAAACAAATTCGGGAATTCTGTAAATTATCCGAAGAAAGTAAAACGCTTTTAAAAACAGCTATGGAAAAATTAAATTTATCCGCCAGAGCCTATGATAGGATACTAAAGGTCTCAAGAACAATTGCAGATTTAGCTTCAACAAAAGACATTTCGTCTGACCATATTGCTGAAGCAATTCAATATAGAAGTTTAGATAGAGAGGGCTGGCTTGGATAAATAGTTAAAATACTATTCTATAACTTAAAAATTAGTAATTTAGTAAGCTATTAAAGCAATAATTAAACTTACAATAATGAAAAAAATAGTTTGCTTAATGGCTGTTGCCATTGCGATGGTTTCTTGTAAAAAAGAACAAAACGATTTTGTTACTTTTTCAGGTAAAATCACCAACAAAAATTCTGACTCAGTAGTCATTTCTAATCCTCAATTTAAATTTAAAAGAGTAATTAAAGTTGACGAGAACGGAATGTTTAAAGACACCATGAATGTTAAAGATGGTTTTTACCGTTTATTTGATGGTGGAGAATATGCTACTTTATACTTAAAAAATGGTGCTGATATTAACATGACTCTTGATACAAAAGAGTTTGATGAAACTGTAACTTACACAGGTAATGGTTCTGACGAAAGTAATTTCATTGCAAAATCATCTTTAATGCAAGAAGAGTTATTTAACGATAAAAGTCTTTTTACTTTACCAAAAGAAGAATTTGACACTAAAGTAAATGGATTTATCGATGGTTTCAATAAAAGAATTGAAGAAACTAAATTAGATTCTGCTTTTGTAGCATCACAAAAGAAAAGCGTAACAGGCTTAAAAAGATACTTAGATAAAACACACGCAGATAAATTATACTTGGCTACAAAATTGGCTAGAGGTTCTGAATCTCCAAAGTTTGTTGATTACGAAAACTACAAAGGTGGTACAACTTCTTTAGACGATTTAAAAGGTAAGTATGTGTATATAGATATGTGGGCAACTTGGTGTAATCCTTGTAAAAAAGAAATTCCTTTCTTACAAAAAGTAGAAAAACAATACCATGGTAAAAATATTGAGTTTGTAAGTATTTCTGTTGATCAAGAAAGAGATTATGAAACTTGGAAAAAAATGGTGGCTGATAAAAACTTAAGTGGAGTTCAGTTATACTCTAAAAGAGATAAGAATTTTTCTGGAGCTTATAGAGTAAATAGTATTCCTCGTTTTATCTTAATCGACCCACAAGGAAATATTGTAGATGCCAATGCGCCTAGACCATCTAGCCCAAAATTAATTGAGCTATTTGATTCTCTAAAAATATAATTGATTATATTTTAGTCAATAAAAAATCCCGCAACTAAGTTGCGGGATTTTTTATTTATTCTTTTTTATTTAGCAATTTTTCTATTCTTTCGAGTCTTTCTTCAATATTTGAGTTTCTCCTATCTCTAGTAATAAAGTCTTGAAATAAACTAACGATAAAACTTAATAAAAAACCAGCTACAATAATGTTATGAAGGAAATGAACTACTTGTGACACTCTTCTTTTAGGCTTGAAACTATCTGTAAACAGAATATTGATTGTATAAGGTAGAACTTCTTTATAACTCCAAAATTTATTTGATTTGATAATATTCAACTCATTAAAATTTTCTTCTTTTAAGGATTTTAATTTATTTAATTCTTTCTTCAAAATCTCAATTGCAGTCATATCAAATCCTCCATTTAATTCAAATGCCTAATAATTTTGATTATTAGGATTAATATCAATAAATCTACCAAAAGGGGTTGATGGAGTTTCTTTAAATCTATAATGAAAATATAAGGTGTACTTTTCTAAAGTAACAGAATTAATAAAATCTTCATCATCAAACATCTCATCATAATCTGTCCAAAAAATATCTTCCTCTTTCAACAATCCTGAACTAGAAGCTATAATATCTTCAATAACAAATATTTGGCTTTCGATATCTTTTTTGCTATAACTTAATTCTAAATCTTTCAATTTAACCTCTCTTTCAAAAGAAAGAATACTATTATCTATCTCTATACTATCTGGGTTATTGTTTATAATGAATACATATAAAACTGGAAAAACTACAAGATGAATTAAAATAAATAAAGAAATCATTTTAAACAATAACCTGTTTTCTTTTCTTCTTTCACTTACTTTCCATAAAGTATAACTAACATAAAGTAATATAGAAATAATTATAATATTAATAATAGTGTTAAGCATAGCAATTTAATTAGAATTGTAAATATAAAAGCCCTTGCAATTTCTTGCAAGGGCTTTTGTTATATCTAGATTATATCCTAGTATCTATAATGTTCAGGCTTATATGGTCCTTCAACAGTTACACCAATATAAGAAGCTTGTTCTTCACGTAACTCAGTTAATTCAACACCAATTTTAGCTAAGTGTAATTTTGCTACTTTTTCATCTAAATGTTTTGGTAACATATATACATCGTTTCCGTAAGCATCAGCATTGTTCCATAATTCAATCTGAGCTAATGTTTGATTTGTAAATGAGTTAGACATTACAAAACTTGGGTGTCCTGTAGCACATCCTAAGTTTACTAAACGCCCTTCTGCTAAAATAATAATATCGTTTCCGTTTACATTGTACTTATCAACCTGAGGCTTAATAGTATCTTTAGTATCACCAAAGTTTTCATTTAACCAAGCCATGTCAATTTCATTATCAAAATGCCCAATGTTACAAACAATAGCTTTGTCTTTCATCGCCTCAAAATGACGTCCTTGAACAATATCTTTGTTTCCTGTAGTAGTAATAATAATATCAGAATTACTAACAACAGTTTCTAATTTCTTTACTTCAAAACCATCCATTGCAGCTTGTAACGCACAAATAGGATCAATTTCAGTAACTGTTACAATAGAACCTGCTCCTTTAAAAGAAGCTGCTGTTCCTTTTCCTACATCACCATATCCACAAACAGTTACACGCTTTCCTGCTAACATGATATCTGTTGCACGACGAATTGCATCAACAGCAGACTCTTTACATCCATATTTGTTATCAAATTTAGACTTCGTTACAGAATCATTTACGTTAATTGCTGGCATTGGTAAAGTTCCGTTTTTAACACGCTCGTACAAACGGTGTACTCCAGTAGTAGTTTCTTCAGATAATCCGTTGATTCCTTTAGCTAATTCAGGGTACTTATCTAATACCATGTTTGTTAAATCTCCACCATCATCTAAAATCATGTTTAATGGTTGCTTATCTTCACCAAAGAATAATGTTTGCTCGATACACCAATCAAACTCTTCTTCAGTCATATCTTTCCAAGCATAAACTGGCGTTCCAGCAGCAGCGATTGCAGCAGCAGCCTGATCTTGAGTAGAGAAAATATTACAAGAACTCCAAGTAACCTCAGCTCCTAAAGCTTGTAAAGTTTCAATTAAAACCGCAGTTTGAATCGTCATATGTAAACATCCTGCAATTCTTGCACCCTTTAATGGTTGCTCATCTTTATATTCCTCTCTTAAAGACATTAACCCTGGCATCTCAGCTTCTGCCAATTCAATCTCTTTTCTTCCCCAATCAGCCAAAGAAATATCTTTAACTTTAAAAGGTACGTATGTAGCGGTATTTGTGCTCATATTTATGTATATTTATGTATCTAAATTTTTGAGTCGCAAAATTACGAAATAACTTTCTAAAATATGCCTATTCACAAAACATTAACGGTAAGTAACAACTCTAAAGTATTGATTTGGAAGATAGAAGAATCTTTTGAAGATTTATCTGAAGGAATAGTACTTACTAAAAACAATCAAGACCGTGTTGATGGTATGAAATCTGATTTACATCGGAGAGGTTTTTTAAGTGTTCGACATTTACTAAAAGAAGTTGGCTATACTGATGCTGATTTAGTGTATGATGAATATGGAAAACCTCATTTAAAAGATGGTAAGTTTATTTCAATTACGCATTCGTTTACTTTTTCTGGCATCATTATTTCTGATGAAAAACCTGTTGGAATAGACATAGAAAAACAACGTGATAAAATCTTGAAAATCGCACATAAATTCACTCCTATTGAGGAATATAAATCTATTGCCAACCACGATGCTTTAGTAAGTAAACTCACTATTGTTTGGGGAGCTAAGGAAAGTTTATATAAAATCTATGGAAAGAAAAAATTACTCTTTTTAGAGAATATTTATATTGAAGACTTTTCTTTTGACACTAATAAAACTACTGGTAAAATATTATATGAAGGACAAACCTCTGAATATGAAATTCAGTTTTTAGAAACTGAAGGTTTTACCTGTGTGTATGCGAGTTAATATTTAAAGTTTACTTTTGCTTTAAAATTATTCATGATTCAAAAACTATCTCTTTCTCTGTTTTTCCTTTTTGGATTTTTCTTTATAAGAATAACAGGTCCATATATTACAAATAAACTTAAAGAATTTCATAAAAAAGCTGGAACTGGATTAGACAAAAAAGAGATTATTTTTAAAATATTTAACCTCTTTTTTAAATTTGGCTCATGGATGTGCATTATTTATATCATTCTAATTTGGATTGATGTTGTTCAATTTCCTAATCAATAATTAAACTTTTTAAAATTTTCATGAAAATATCTGTTGAGTTAACATTAACCCCTCTTCAAAACGAATTTGAAGAGCCAATTATCAACTTTATAAAAAAATTAAGAGCTTCTGGATTAACCATTCTTGAAAATCCATTAAGTACCCAAGTATATGGTGATTATGATAAAGTAATGCAGGTCTTAACTACCGAAATAAAAGAAGCCTTTGAATTGATAGATAAAGGTTTGTTATTAATGAAAATTGTAAAATCTGACCGTAGCGATTATGAACCAAATTTTTGATTTCTTCCTAGCTTCTTACCAAAATAAACCAACATCTATCATCATTATTGAAGCGATAATATTTGTATTTGGTATTGTAAGCGTTTGGTATGCTAAGAAAGAAAATATACTTGTATACCCAACAGGGTTAATTGCTACCATACTATCTGTCTACTTATTATTTAAAGACAAACTAATTGGAGATATGATGATGAATTTTTATTTCTCAATCATGAGTATTTATGGATGGTGGAACTGGAGTAGAAAAAAAGATGACAAATATGTTGTTCCTATCACAAGAACAAACACTAAAGAAAAGATTATTGGTTTTGCTTTGTTTTTATTAACTGTATTTATTACTTTTTTGGTATATAAATCATCTGGAGTTAAAATAGAAACTTCTAATTATATAGATATGATTACCTCTGGTATGTTTTTTACAGGAATGTGGTACATGGCTAAAAAGAAATTAGAAAATTGGACCCTATGGATTATTGCTGATATCATTACTGTCCCGCTATACGCATATCGTGGCTGGGGAATGTTATCTTTACAATATTTAATTTTTACAATTTTAGCCATTCAAGGTTATTTAGCATGGAAAAAAAGCTTAGACAAAAAAGCATCAACCTTGTAAAGGTTGTTTTATTTGGTCCAGAAAGTACAGGAAAGACTACACTTTCTCGTCAGCTTGCACGTCATTACAATACCGTTTGGGCTCCAGAATTTGCCCGTGATTATTTGCAAGAAAAATGGAATAACGAACGTAAAATTTGTGAACAAGAAGATATTATTCCTATTGCTGAAGGTCAAATTCAGTTAGAAAACGATTTAGCTAAAAAAGCAGATAAACTTTTAATTTGCGATACTGATTTATTAGAAACCAAAGTATATTCTGAAGAATATTATGGCGGATTTGTAGATCCATTACTTGACGAAGCTGCAGTTGCAAATAGCTACGATATTTATTTTTTAACCTATATAGATACTCCTTGGGAAGAAGACGATTTACGTGATCGACCAGAACAAAGGCTTGAAATGTTTAATGCTTTTGAAAACACCTTAAAAAAATACAATCGTCCGTATGTTTTATTAAAAGGAGATAAAGAAACTCGTTTTAAAAAAGCGACTGAAATCATTGATAAACTAATCGCCTCTAAAGAAAATTTATATTCGTATTCTGATACTTTGATTGATTTAGATTTACACTTTTTACATCAAAATACGGATATAAGTAACCTACCTTCTTAACTGTGAATAAAGAAATTTTATTTAAAGAATTACAATTTAAAGCTGTTCGAAGTTCTGGTGCTGGTGGGCAACATGTAAATAAAGTTTCGTCAAAAGTAGAGCTCTCCTTTAATCTTTTACTTTCTGAAGGCTTAAACGATGAAGAAAAAATAACACTTCAGAAAAACATAAAAAATCGACTTAATAAAGAAGGTATTCTATTGTTATCAAGTGGAGAAACTCGTTCTCAACACAGAAATAAAGAACTTGTTATAAAACGTTTTTTTGAATTAATTATCTCAAGCTTGATCAAGAAAAAAATAAGGAAAGCTTCCAAACCAACAAAGGCATCGATAAAAAGAAAGGCCGAAAATAAAAAACGAAATGCACTTAAGAAAGCCCTACGAAAAAAGCCTAATATGAATTAAGTATTTATTTTTTTGATAGCCTAAATAAAAATTATTACTTCTTTGTGTTCTATTCTAAAAATCTGTTATACATTTGCAGCGTTCTCGTAAAGGGGTGCCTAATATCGGCTGAGATCATACCCAATGAACCTAGAACAGGTAATGCTGTTTAGGGATTGTGAATGTAAAAAAACATTTAATAGATGTTTTAGTGTACAAATAAAAAAGTTATGCTTTTATATTTTTACGCTACGTTCAAAACACGTTAATTATTCAACAAAAACATAGAATAATTACCTCTTTTTATTCGATTTTATTTAAAAAATGAGACCGATGTCTTTTAACAAACAGATGAAAGCTGTAGCTTTTTTAATGGTATTATTTGCAACCTTAACCGCAAATGCACAAGATTATATTTTAGCTGGTAAAGTAATTAACAGCAAGCAAGAGCCTTTAGTTGGTGCAACTGTTGCTGTAAAACAATTACAAAAAGGAACTTCAACTGATTTTGAAGGAACTTTTAAATTAAACTTAATTAAAGGTAAACACACTATTGAGGTTTCTTACCTTGGTTATAAAACCTTGACTCAAGAAGTTGATATCACATCAAACCAAAGTATTACTTTAAACTTAGTTTCTGATGCTAATGTATTAGATGAAGTTTTAGTTTCTGCGGTTCGAGTAAAAGCAGATGCTCCTGTAACCCACTCTAACTTATCTAAAAAAGAAATAGCGAAACGTAATTTAGGACAAGACATTCCTATTTTAATGAACTATTTACCTTCAGTTGTTACAACATCTGATGCTGGTGCTGGCGTTGGTTATACAGGGATTCGAGTTCGTGGATCTGATGCAACTCGTGTAAACGTAACCATTAACGGTATTCCTTATAACGATAGCGAGAGCCAAGGTACTTTTTGGGTAAACATGCCTGATTTTTCTTCATCAACACAGAGTATTCAGTTACAACGTGGTGTAGGAACTTCTACTAACGGAGCTGGTGCTTTTGGGGCAAGTTTAAATGTATTAACTGATGCAGATTCTGACGAAGCTTTTGGTGAAATCGCTACTTCTTTTGGGTCTTTCAACACACAAAAATATACTGCTAAAGCAGGAACAGGGAAATTAAACGACCATGTAAAGTTTACAGGACGTATTTCTAGAATTACTTCTGATGGGTATGTAGATAGAGCTTCGTCAAACTTAAAATCGTATTTTTTGCAAGGAAGTTATGTTGATGATAATACTTTAATTAAAGGTCTTGTTTTTGGTGGTCATGAAATCACATACCAATCTTGGAATGGAGTTGATGCAGCTACACTAAAAAATGATAGAACTTTTAACTCAGCTGGTGCTTTATGGGGTGCTAACGGAGTTACTGGATATTATGATAATGAAGTAGATAACTACAAACAAGATCACGCTCAATTACATTGGAACCAAAAATATTCTGATAATCTATCTTCTAACATTGCTTTACATTATACTTTTGGTAGAGGTTTTTACGAGCAATATAAGCAAGGAGCTGATTTTGCTGATTATAACTTAACACCAATAACAATTGGTACAGAAACTATTAATACAACTGATTTAGTTAGAAGAAAATGGTTACGTAACGATTTTTATGGAGTTACTTATAATTTAAATTATAAAAATGATAACCTAGATTTACTTTTTGGTGGTGCTTGGAACCAATATAAAGGAGATCATTTTGGTGAAGTAATTTGGGCTCGTTATGCTTCTACTAGTGAAATAAGAAGTAAGTATTACGATAATTATGGAAACAAAGAAGATTTTAACCTTTTTGTAAAAGCTACTTATAAAATCAACAACCAATTATCTTTATTTGCTGATCTTCAAAATCGAAATGTTTCTTATGAAGCAAACGGTGTTCAACCAAATTTAGTTGATGATACTTTTAACTTCTTTAATCCTAAAGCTGGTTTAAACTATAAGTTTAACGATAATAATAGCGTTTACTTTTCATATGCTCGCGCACAAAGAGAACCTAATAGAACTGATTACGAAAATGGAAATCCTAAACCAGAAAAGTTAAATGATTTTGAATTAGGTTGGCGTTTAAATACTGATAACATTAAAGTTAACACCAACGTATATTATATGGCTTATCAAGATCAATTAGCGTTAACTGGTGAAATTGATAATGTAGGTTCTTTTATAAGGGCTAATATTGGAGAAAGTTATCGTTTAGGTTTAGAAGTAGATGCTTCAATTAAAATTACTGACTACTTACAAGTAACCCCTAACTTTACTATTAGTCAAAATAAAAATGTTGATTTTAAAGAAACTGATGGAACTATTGTAACAAAATTAGGGGATACTAACATTTCTTATTCTCCAAATTTTATTGCTGGTAATGCTATAAATGTTCAGCCTACTGAGAATTTAAATATTGCTTTATTATCAAAATATGTAGGTTCACAGTTTATGAGTAATAACGAATTAGCAGCATCGAAACTTGATAGTTATTTTGTAAATGATTTAAACGTTAATTACACCATAGAAACAAAATCAATATTTAAAAGCATTGTGTTATCTGGTTTGATAAATAATATTTTTAATGAAGAATATAGCTCAAACGGTTATATGTGGGGCACTACTCCATATTACTTCCCACAAGCAGGAACAAACTTCTTACTTGGAGCTACATTAAAGTTTTAAATAAGGGAAAAGTGCTAGAAAAAGAAAAAAACCGATGCAATTGCATTGGTTTTTTTATTAAAAAGTAGTTCTATTCCTCTTGAATTTTTATTTCAAAAAACATAACTTCGCCAACTCCTGATATAAGTCATTGAAACGAACTCATATCATTAAAGTTAGCGAAAGAAATAAAAAAGCACTCTTTAAAGAGTGCTTTTTATATTTTAAATTAACTCAATCTTCATGTTTAAATACAACCATTTTGTTGGCACATTATCTGACTTTTCGTTGACTATTAAATCATAATCAATTCCCCAATCAAATAAGTTTACTTGTCCGTCTAAAACTAATGAGCTAGCTATTTTTTCATTTGGTTTTCTAATTCCTGTAACGAATAACTTCACTTCTTTTTCTACTCCTTTAATCGACATTTTACCATTAACCTGATACCAGTCTAACCCCATAGTGTATACATTAGTAGATTTAAATGTAATCTTCTCGTTATTTTCTCCAATAAACAATCCTGGAGTTTTAATTCTTGGTGTTAATTCTTTAGCTCTACTTACATTAAAAGAATTTGGATCTACTTCAAACGAAATTACCATATTTTCTAAAGGGTTACCTAAATCTAATCGTACAGGGTAATCAACTTTTAAATCATTTATTGCTCCTACAAATGGTGTACTACAATGCCCGTGAGTAACAAAAAAATTAATTGTTTTATTTACATCGTTTTCTAATACTTTTGTAGTTTTAGCTTTCTTTTCAACTGATTTTGTTTTCGTATAACCGCTAACAATAATTACTGTTACTAATACAGTTAACAATAAAAAACTCTTTTTAATTTTGCTCATAATAACACATTTTATATTTCTACGAATATAGCTTCAGCTTGATGTGAAATATGTAAATGAAATGTAAAAAAAGTGTAAAAACTGCGAATTAAGTCAACAATTATTTTAAGTAATAAATTTATAGATTAGTAAATAATTTGCCTTTAAAAAACTAAAGTACAAAACCTCAAAATGTCTCAAAAGAACGAATTAAAAGAAATAGCAAAGCTCTTTTTTAAATTAGGAAGTATTGCTTTTGGTGGTCCTGCTGCTCATATTGCCATGATGGAAGATGAAGTGGTAAAAAAACGAAAATGGATGACTCAAGAGCATTTTTTAGATCTTATTGGTGCTACTAATTTAATTCCTGGTCCAAATTCAACAGAAATGACCATGCATTGCGGTCATGAAAGAGCGGGTTGGAAAGGATTAATCATTGCTGGGTTTTGTTTTATTCTACCAGCAGTAGTAATCACTGGAATTTTTGCTTGGTTATATCAAGAATATGGTCAATTACCAAAAGTAGAACCTTTTATTTATGGAATAAAATCTGCGGTAATTGCTATCATAATAATGGCAGGGTATCGCTTAGGTAAAAAAGCAATTAAAAATACCGAATTAGCAGTTTTAGGAATCATCGCTTTAGCCGCCTGCTTATTAGGAGTTAATGAAATTATTACTCTCTTTGGTTGTGGTTTGTTAGGTTTGAGTATTTATCTTTTCAAACAGAATCGTAGTAACCTAAATAGTTTTATTCCGTTGTTTATTTATCAAGCTAGTGAATCTTTCAACTTAAGTAACATAAAAATACTCCTTACTTTTTTAAAAATAGGCGCAATATTATACGGTAGTGGTTATGTATTATTCGCTTTTTTAGATTCTGAACTAGTAGCCAACGGGTGGTTAACCAGACAAACGCTAATTGATGCTGTAGCTGTAGGACAAATTACTCCTGGACCTGTTTTATCAACCGCAACTTTTATTGGCTGGCAAATGAACGGAATTACGGGAGCTTTAGTTGCAACACTAGGAATTTTCCTCCCCTCATTTTTATTTGTTTTGGTATTGAATCCATTGATACCAAAAATGAGGAAGTCAAAAAGTATTCGTTCAATTTTAGACGCTGTAAATGTTGCTGCCGTCGCTTTAATTATTGCTGTTTGTATAGAAATGGCAAAAGACACTCTAATTGATTGGCGAACTATTACCATTGCTATAATTAGTTTAATTGTTGTTTTTGGTTTTAAAAAATTAAATAGTGCTTTTATTGTCTTAGGAGGATCAATTCTTGGTTACCTATTAACTTTTATATAGAGACTTAAAAATCAATCAAACTAAAATACATTCTTACTCATATCGTTTCTTTTAGGTTACCTTTGCAAAAAAAAAGAATCAATGCAGTTTTCAGAATTACCTCTTAGTAAATCTATTTTAAAAGTACTTACAGAAGAAAGATATCATAAACCTACTCTAGTACAAGAAAAGGTTATTCCGTTAGTATTAGAGAACAAAGACGTGATTGTTGCTGCACAAACAGGTACGGGTAAAACTGCTGCCTTTGCTTTACCGATAATTCAACAGTTGGCTAAAGAGCAAGATGTTGAAAAAGGCGAAAAGAAAATAAAAGCTTTAATAGTAAGCCCTACTCGTGAGTTAGCTATACAAATAGAAGAGAACTTTAAAACTTACAGCAAGTACACAAACTTAAGAACTACTGCCGTTTATGGAGGAATGTCTACCAAACCACAAAAAGATGTTTTAACTAAAGGTGTTGATATATTAATTGCCACACCTGGTCGTTTCATTGATCTACACAAACAAGGAAGTATTGATTTACGCTTGCTTAAAACTTTTGTTTTAGACGAAGCAGATTTAATGTTAGATATGGGCTTTATTCAAGATGTTAGAAAAATTGAAGAACTATGTCCTCGTAAAAAACAAACTTTATTATTTTCTGCAACAATGCCTGATAAGGTCAACGATTTAGCAAAATCGATGTTGCGAAATCCCGAAAAAGTAAATATTATTCCTACAGAAAAGACTGAGAATAATATTGGTCAGCTTTTATACTATACTCCAAAAAAGAATAAAGTAGACTTGTGTTTACATTTATTACGAAACACCATTAATGGTCGTATTATTATTTTTAGACGCACCAAATTTGGCGTTGATAAACTTGAAAAAACACTTCAAAAAAACGGATATAAAGTAACTAGTGTACATGGAGATAAAACACAAGTACTTCGTAATGAAGCCATCGAACTTTTTAAAAACAACAAGGTTAATATCTTAATTGCTACCGATGTTGCTGCTCGTGGAATTGACATTAGTAAAGTAGATGCTGTTATTAATGTTGATTTACCTAATATTCCTGAAACCTACGTACATAGAATTGGTAGAACAGGTAGAGCTGGTAAATCTGGAATTGCTTTTTCTTTATGTAGCGAAGATGAAACTTCGTATATAAAAGCGATTCAGGAATTCACAAAAAGACCTATAAAAATTATTGAAGATCACCCTTTTGCTTTGGTAAAACCTAAAAAGAAAAAACAACCAAACACGGTTAGTAAGCATAAAAAAGGACGAAAATCTGAAGCTTCTAAAAAGAAGAAAAAACGCTGGTATTAAACTTATTATAAATTATTAAAATGCTCCGATAACAAAATATTATCGGAGCATTTTATTTTGATTCAATTATTAATCGTAATATTGCAATATAATAATTAAACAATGGGAGTTACCAAGTCAGAAATATTTACATCAGAACAAAATACAATAGCCAAAGTAGCTAAAGTGCTTGGTCATCCAGCTCGTATCGCTATTTTACAACACTTATTTAAAATTAATACTTGTGTATGTGGTGATTTAGTTGAAGTTGTTGGATTGGCACAGCCAACTATTTCTCAACATTTAAAAGAATTAAAGAACTTAGATATTATTCAAGGAAATATTGAAGCTACTAGTGTATGCTACTGTATTAACCAAGAAAAATGGTCAGAAATTAAAATACTTTTAAATAACTTTTTAAACCTAGATGGCAGTTCTAATAATTGCTGTTAAAAAAATTTAACCTCAACTATCGTAATATTGCGATTATAAAACATGTATTATGAAATTATCAGAAATTAAAAATCACTTAGCCTCATTAGAAACAATTGCTTTTCAATTACCAAGTGGAGAGTTAGTACCAAATCATTTTCATGTAACTGAAGTAGGAAAGATTACAAAGAACTTTATTGATTGTGGAGGTACTGTAAGAAATGAGAAAGTTGTTAACTTCCAGTTGTGGGAAGCAAATGATTACGATCATAGATTACATCCTGAAAAATTAGTTCATATTATCGAGTTATCAGAAAAAGTATTAGATATTCCTGATTTAAATATTGAAGTAGAATACCAAGGAAGTACAATTGGTAAATACGGATTGGATTTTGATGGAAAAAACTTTTTATTAACCACTAAACAAACAGATTGTTTAGCAAAATCTGAATGTGGGATTCCTTCGGAAAAACCAAGAGTAAAATTATCAGATTTACAAAAAGAAACTGCTTGCGTTCCAAATTCTGGGTGTTGTTAAAATAAAAATATTAAACTACCCTTTATATTTCATTGGTAAATGCACCACTTTTTTAGTTTCGAAGAAATCTTCTTCATAAAAACTTGGTAAATCATAAATAGTAGCAGAAGTATATTTTGCTAATTCTTCAGACAAATCACCGCCTTTTAAATACAATATCCCGTTTTTTAAATCGTGGTTTTGCTTTTTTGCAATTTTACCTTTATTCCAACGAACAAAAGTTTCCATTTGTGCAACTGCTCTACTTACAATAAAATCATAAGTATCTTTTACTTCTTCAACACGACCATGAGTAGTTTTTACATTTTCTAAACCTAAACCTTCAGCAACTTCGTTTACCACTTTTATTTTCTTTCCGATTGAATCTACTAGGTGAAACTGAGTTTCAGGAAATAAAATTGCTAATGGAACTCCAGGAAAACCTCCACCTGTACCAACATCCATTACTTTAGCTCCTGACTTAAACTCCATCACTTTAGCAATCCCTAAAGAATGCAATACATGACGCAAGTATAACTCATCTATATCTTTACGAGAAACCACATTAATTTTTAAGTTCCAATCTTTATACAGTTCTTGTAATTTAGAGAACTGTTCAATTTGAGTTTCCGTTAAATTCGGAAAGTATTTAAGTATGATTTCCATAAAATTGTTAGTAAGCTGCAAAAATAGTTAAATGTTAACAAACAATTCCTAACAAAAACTGACGTTTATCATAAAAAGCAATCGCAAAAAGTATATTTTTGCAGTTCAAACAAACAACAAATGAAGACAATTAACTTCTCAAGAATAGATAACGCTAAGTTTTTTAGAACTCTAAACAAACGTGTTAACACATATTTTAAAGAAAATAATATTAAACGTACTGGTAACTGGAAACTATATTCTAAGGCTATTATTATGTTTGCTATATTTTTAGTTCCATTCGCCTTAATTTTAACTATTGATATGTCTCAGTGGATTAAATTAGCACTTACCGTTTTAATGGGAGTAGGAATGGCTGGAGTTGGTATGAATGTAATGCATGATGCGAACCACGAATCTTTTTCAAAAAGAAAATGGGTAAATAAATTAATGGGAAGCAGCATTTATATTTTAGCAGGAAATGTATATAACTGGAAAGTACAACATAATGTTTTACACCATACCTACACTAATATTCAAGAACATGATGAAGATATTGATGCTGGTAGAATTATTCGTTTTTCTAAGCATTCACAGTGGTTATGGATTCACAAATTCCAAAAATACTATTCAATTTTCTTATACGGATTGTTAACTATAAACTGGGCAATTACTACCGACATTAAACAAATGCGTAATTACTTAAAAAGAAAACTATCGTACGGTGAATTCCCTAACCCTACAACAGAATGGACAAAACTGGTTATTTCTAAAATAGCTTACTATGCACTTTGGATTGTTTTACCTATTGCAGTAATGAATATTGCTTGGTGGAAAGTTTTAATTGGTTTTTTTGTAATGCACTATACAGCAGGAATTATTTTAAGTGTTGTTTTTCAATTAGCGCATATTGTACCAAAAACAGAAATGCCTTTACCTGATAAAGATGGAAACATGAAGAATACTTGGGCAATACACCAATTGTATACTACAGCAAATTTTGCACCTAAAAACTGGTTAATCAACTTTTATACAGGTGGATTAAATCATCAAGTAGAACATCATATTTTTCCACATATTTCTCATGTTCATTATGATAAATTAGCGAAGATTGTTAAAGATACTGCGAAGGAATTCAACTTGCCTTACCATGAATATCAAACAACCAGAAGAGCTATTATCGAACACTTTAAGCATTTGGCTGAATTAGGAAAGAAGCCACAACTAGCATAAACAACACACAACTATACAACACACAAATGTCACAACAATTATCAGACAGGATTAACAGTTTACCTGTATCACAAACTTTAGCAATGGCAGCTAAAGCAAGAGAATTAAAAGCAGAAGGTAGAGATATCATTAGCTTAAGTTTAGGAGAGCCAGATTTTAACACTCCTGACTTTATTAAAGATGCCGCTATCGAAGCAATTAACCAAGATTATAATTCATACACTCCTGTTGATGGATATGTAGAGTTAAAAGAAGCAATCTGCGAAAAATTTAAGAGAGATAATAACTTAACCTATGCTCCAAATCAAATTGTAGTATCTACTGGTGCTAAGCAATCAATTGCAAACATCGCACAGGTTTTATTAAATCCTGGTGATGAAATTTTATTACCTGCACCGTATTGGGTAAGTTATTCAGCAATTGCTACTTTATGTGAAGCAAAATATGTAGAAATTCCTTCATCTATCGATAGTGATTTTAAAATCACTCCTGCACAATTAGAAGCTGCGATTACTCCTAAAACAAAAATGATTTTCTTTAACTCACCAAATAACCCAAGTGGATCTATTTATAGTGAAGAAGAATACAGAGCATTGGCTAAAGTTTTAGAAAAACATCCAAATATTTACATTTTATCAGACGAAATTTACGAACACATTAACTACGGTACTAAACCGTTTAGTTTTGCTGCTATCGAAAACATGTACGATCGTACCATTACTGTAAACGGGTTAGCAAAAGCATTTGCTATGACAGGTTGGAGAATTGGTTTTATTGGCGCACCACAATGGATTGCTAAAGCTTGTACTAAAATGCAAGGTCAAATTACCTCTGGGACTAACTGTATTGCGCAACGCGCTGCAATTACCGCTGTAAAAGCGGCTCCAGAAAAAGTACAATACATGGTTGATGAGTTTAAAACTCGTAGAGACCTTGTTTTAGATTTATTAGGTAAAATTGATGGATTTAATCTAAACGTACCAGAAGGTGCTTTTTATGTTTTTCCAGACATTTCAGCATTCTTTGGTAAAACTATAAAAGATAAAGAAATAAAAAACGCTAGCGATTTTTCTATGCTTTTATTAGAAGAAGCAAATGTAGCTACAGTTACTGGTGAAGCTTTTGGAGCTCCCGACTGTATTCGTATGTCTTATGCTGCTTCTGAATTACAATTACGAGAAGCTATAAAAAGAATAAAAGAAGTTTTAAGTTAAATTAAAACTCAATTTACACCAAAACTCACTGTATATTCAGTGAGTTTTTTGTTTTAAAAAACTAAAGCGACTAATACTAATGCAAACATTGAAACTTTTAAAATAGTACCAGTTTCACTATATATTTTCGAGCTATCCTTTTTTAAGCGATTCTTAACTCTTGATAAAGATTGCGCTTTCATTGACTGAATATTCTGTCGAATCTCTTGTTTATAACTTGATGTTAAAATTCCTCTTTCTAAAACTAAATTATTTACTGTTGATTTCATGATTATTGGTTTAATTGATTACATCTATTCGACGGTAAGTTTCTTAAAATGTTACACCCTTAAATTATGTAACAACCCAATAATCAGCAAAAATAATATCTTCTTTTTTTAAGAAAACCCAACAAAACAGGTTTACATAAATATACTTATAAAGAGAAAAAAAGAATATTATAAAAGATAAAATTTAACATTTTTTAACTAAAAAAGCACCTTTTAAAATAGCACTTTTATCATTTTTTTACGCTTTTTCTTCTTCAGCTTTTTTAAATACAGTACTTTTTTATCATAATCGATAAATGCTTTTCCACTTTCTAAAATATCAGCACCTATAATTCCGTCAACTTTTTCAGCATCATGTTGCGTTAAGGCTGTGTTTACATGTGTTAAATCAAACAATACTAAATTACATTGATTAGTAGACCATTTACCAATTTTTAAAGAATTATTGTCAGATTTTTGAGTTTCCATATCAGTAGCTCCTGCTCCAGCAGCTTTCACCTCACTTTCTTCTGATATTAATTTAAAATGGTCAATTAAATCCAGCCCTACACAAGAATTTGATGCACCAGTATCCAAAATAAAGCTTCCTTTTACACCATTAATCTCAGCTTTCAATTCCAAATGATTAGTTCTAATCTTCTTAAGTTTTATTTTTATGTACTTCTTTTTTCGTAATACTTTTTTCAAACTTGCCATTTCTTGTACTTTTGCTTGCTGTAAATATACAGCAATTAATGATTACAGATACCCACACACATTTATACTCAGAGCAGTTTGATGCCGATAGAAATGGGATGATGCAACGAGCTAAAGAAGCGGGAGTTCAACGTTTTTTTATCCCAGCAATCGATAGTTCGTATACAAATCGGATGTTAGACTTAGAAAAAAACTATCCTAATGATGTATTTTTAATGATGGGATTACACCCAACTTCTGTTAAAGAAAATTACAAAGAGGAATTAGCTCATGTAAAAGAATGGATTGATAAACGTGATTTTTATGCTATTGGCGAAATAGGAATCGATTTATACTGGGATAAAACATTTTTACCGCAACAACAAGAAGCATTTAGAACTCAAATACAATGGGCTAAAGAAAAAAAGCTGCCAATTGTAATTCATTGTCGTGACGCTTTTGATGAAATTTTTGAAGTATTAGAAACTGAAAAAAGTGATAATTTATTCGGTATTTTCCACTGCTTTACAGGAACTTTAGAACAAGCTAAAAAAGCAATTTCTTATAATATGAAATTAGGAATTGGTGGCGTTGCTACTTTTAAAAACGGAAAAATTGATAAGTTTTTAAATGAAATTGACATCAAACATATCGTTTTAGAAACCGACTCTCCTTATTTAGCACCTACTCCATATCGTGGGAAACGTAATGAAAGCTCATACATTACCAATGTGATTGATAAATTAGTTAACATTTACGGCTTAACTTTCGAGGAAATTTCGGAAATTACTACTCAGAATTCTAAAGAAGTATTTGGTGTCTGATTTACAAACTACATACTATAAAACTCCTATAGGAACTGCAAAAATTGTGGGTGATGAAGATGGAATTCAATCTGTTTCTGTTTTAGACGATACTATTGAAACCTCAACCAATGTTCCTTCTTGTTTAAAAGATTGCGTAAATCAACTAGATGAATATTTCTTAGGTACTAGAAAAGAGTTTGATTTAAAATTAAATCCACAAGGAACAGGTTTTCAGCAATCAGTTTGGAAAGAATTATTAAACATTTCTTTCGGAAAAAGCAGAACGTATTTAGAACAAACTAAACAAATTGGTGATCCAAAAGCAATTCGTGCCGTAGCTTCAGCTAATGGTAAAAACCCTATTTGGATTATTATTCCATGTCATCGTGTTATTGGCTCAGATGGATCTTTAACAGGATATGCTGGTGGCGTTTGGCGTAAAAAGTGGTTACTAGAGCACGAAAGTGGAAGTAAGCAGCAAACTTTGTTTTAATCGTAGGACGATAACCAACTATTTAATTCAAGTTTCTTTTTTCAATAAAAAACTTCTTCATTAAAAAACTACACTCCTCTTCTAAAACACCAGAAACCACTTTGGTTTTTGGATGTAATTTGGTTTTCAATACACTGAATCCTAAATTTTGTTCACTTGCTCCGTAAACAATTTTTCCTATTTGAGTCCAATAACTAGCTCCCGCACACATTTGGCAAGGTTCCAAAGTAACATACAACGTACAGTCTTTTAAATATTTTCCTCCTAAAAAATCAGCTGCAGCTGTAAAAGCTTGCATTTCTGCATGCGCTGTTACATCATTCAATAATTCTGTTAAGTTATGTGCTCTCGCAATTATTTGGTCTTTAAAAGCAATGATTGCACCTACCGGAACTTCACCTTTATCAAAAGCAATTTGAGCTTCTTGCAAAGCTTTTTTCATAAAGTAAGTGTCGTCAAAAGGATTTATTTCCATTGTATTGAATGCGTTTTAAACAAAAGTACCTCAAATTAGTTATTTTTACCGAAAATTACGATTTGATTTCAATCAGTACATCAGAAAATAAAAAAGTTTATTTTGCTTCCGATCAACATTTAGGAGCACCAACTCCTGAAGCTAGTTTTCCTCGTGAGCAGAAGTTTGTAAAATGGTTAACTGAAGTTAAAAAAGATGCTGAAGCTATTTTTTTACTAGGGGATTTATTTGACTTTTGGTTTGAATACAAAACAGTAGTCCCAAAAGGCTTTGTAAGAGTTTTAGGCAAACTTGCAGAAATTAAAGATAGTGGAATCCCTATCTACTTTTTTGTAGGAAATCACGATTTATGGATGTCTGATTATTTCGAAAAAGAATTAAATATCCCTGTATATCATTCTCCTCAAGAATTTAAAATTGACGGTAAAACATTATTAATTGGTCACGGGGATGGATTAGGGCCAGAAGACAAAGGCTATAAGCGAATGAAAAAAGTTTTTACTTTTAAACCTTTTCAATGGATGTTCAGATGGTTACATCCAGATTTAGGAGTTCGTTTAGGACAATACATGTCGGTTAAAAATAAACTGATTTCCGGTGATGAAGATGCAAAATTTTTAGGAGAAGATAATGAATGGCTAGTACAATACTGTAAGCGAAAGTTAGAAACTAAACATTATGATTATTTTGTTTTTGGACATCGTCACCTTCCGTTAGAAATTAGACTGCAAGAAAACAGCAAATACATAAATACAGGTGATTGGGTTAAGTACTTTACTTACGGTGTTTTTAAAGAAAACAAACTGCAATTAAAAGAGTATTAAAAAAAGGCGATGAAATTTCATCGCCTTTTTTATTCAGTAATATTTATTTTTTAAAATTTAAATGTTAATCCAGCTTTAAAAGTCATACCATTAAAACCAAATTGGTTTACTTCCCAAGGGTATTTAAAACGACCTCCTAAATCAGTTACCACATCCCCCTTTGTATCAATAACGTCTGGATAAATATCAAATAGGTTATTAACTCCTAAATTTGCAGATATTTTATCTGAAAAATCATATCCAAAAGATAAATCTGTAATCACTTTCCCGCTAAATGTTTGGTCTTTTCCTGGGTCAGTAGCATGCTGCCATGTAACTTCTCCAAAATACGTGTTATTTAAACCTGCTCTAAACTTCCCAATCTCATAATTACCGCCGAAAAGCACTTTAGTATTTGGTCTTGCGCTTATAATTCTCGATTGTTCTTTTCTATTAAAAATCGACTCTTTGTAGTTTGATAAATTTGTTGGGGTACTTACATCTCCCTCTAACTTAGTTCTATTAATGTTTAAAGCAAAATTTAATCCTAATTTACCACCTGCGAAATCTATATTTCTTCGACGCATAGTATAATCAAACCCTTCTGTTTTAGTATCAGCCGCATTAATAAAAAACTTAATACTAGTTACACTGTTGTCATTTAATATTTGCTGAACAGTTGCATTAGTATTTCCATTATCATCAGTTGCTCCTATTTCTCCTGAAAAAACTACTCTATCACTTACCTTTATATTATAATAATCTAATGAAATGGTAAAATCTTTTGAAGCTTTTACTGTTAAACCAGCTGAAATATTTTTTGATGTTTCAGCAAATAAAGAAGCCACTCCTAAATCTTTAATTACTTGACTTACATTATTAAATGTTCCTTGATTAGAAATTGTATTACCTGACACCAATGTTTGTACATTACTTAAATAAACTTGATGTAGTGACGGTGCTCTAAATCCTGTGCTATATGAAGCTCTTAATACTCCTGCTTCTCCAACTTTATACCTTGAATTTATTTTCCATGAAGTATTGCCTCCAAAATCAGAATAATTCTCATAACGAACAGCTCCTCCTATTAAAAACTTTTCATTTACATCCCAATCTAAAGTTGCATACCCTCCAACATTGGTTCTTGTTTCATCTAATGCATTACTTGGCTGTAAACCTGGGAAAGATTGAGCACCTCCATTAATATAAGATGCTTCTTCTCCTTCTGTAACTTCAAAACGCTCTTGACGTCCTTCTAAACCTAAAGCAATACTAACATCCCCGAAAGATCTACTTACATCAAAATTTCCAATAATATTACTAAAAGCATAAGCTCCAGCATCAAAACTTGTAGGACTATTAGCTCCTAAACTTGGATTGATAGTATTCCCAATTGTGTAATCTACTGAATTACCTCCGTAAGAAACACTAGCATCAGCATTAAACTCTCCTAGTTTAAACTTACTTCCTGCAGTTAACAAAACATCTTTAATATCTGTTTCAAAAGTTGGCTGAAACCCATTATAAGTTTCACCTGATGGTGTCAATAATCCAAAATCGTCTGTAATCCAATAAGGTGTTCTATACAGAGCAAAACTTGTTCCTTGTCTTATATTAAACCCTCCAAAAGCATATAGTTTCGTGTTATCGTTTAAAGGATATTCTGCATTAACAAATAAATCACCTTTCTTCATTTCAGGCTGACCTATAGTCATTCCTAAATCAGGATTATCTTGTGTCCATTGATTATTTACACCAAATAAATCATCCCTTCCTGGCTCTCCTGCTCTATTTGTCTTATCTTGATAACTAAGACCTAAAGTTGCGTTTACAAATCCTCCTTCACCAAAAGTAAAGGTATGGTTTACATCTGCAGCTGCGTTAAATCCATCGCCTTCTTTTGTTATACCTGAGCTCAAACTGACTTGCGTGAAATCAATATTCTTTTTCAAAATAATATTTACAACTCCAGCTACAGCATCAGATCCATATTGAGCTGAAGCTCCATCTCGTAAAACCTCAACTCTTTCAATAGCTGCTGTAGGAATACTTTTCATATCTACTCCCACTTCACCTTTACCAGGTGTATCGTTTACGTATACTAAAGCACTTTGATTTTTACGCTTCCCATTTACCAAAACAAGCGTTCTACTTGGTCCCAATCCACGTAAATCTGCTGGATCAAAATGCGCTGTTGCATCTGAAACCGTCTGATTACTTGCGTTATATGAAGGAACTGCATATGTAAGCATTTGATCGATGCTAGTTTGACCCGTTGCCTGTAATTCCCTTACACTCACATTATCAATAGGTACAGCTGAATCTAAAATCGTTCTTGGCTTAGATCGGTTTCCTGTTAAAACTACCTCGTCTAAAACATTATTCTCTTTAAGAGTTACAGCAATGTATGAAGTTTTGTACACTGTTTCCTCTAAAGTTGAAAATCCAACAGAAGAAAATACTAAAGTTGCTGGAATCTGTTTTACCCCGAGTACAAACTCTCCATTCTCATCTGTACTCACTCCATTTGTAGTCTCTTTCTCCAAAACATTTACATAAGGCAATGGTGTGCCGTTCTCATCTGTTACTTTACCTTTTATTTGTTGAGCCAAAACCATCATTGTGGTCATAAAAAAACTCAATACAAATAGTCTTGTTTTTAAATTCATAGTTTAAGTTATTAAGAATTAGTTACTAACAATAATACAAAAAATCAATTTAAAAAGAGAAATCGTTATTATTTACCTCTAAAATACCTTTGATATTTGATTAACATATTTTTAAACCTTTTAGCTTTTTCCTTTAACCTTACTTTAACAGCCGTTATTTTCTTATTATTGTAGCTTTGTTCCACAAAAATTATAATATATTTCAATTACTATGGATGTAGATGTAAGAGCTATAAATGAAAAAATAGAAAGAGAAAGTGCTTTTGTTGATTTACTAACTAATGAAATGAGTAAAGTCATTGTTGGTCAAAAGTACATGGTTGAACGACTACTTATTGGTCTTTTAGGCAATGGACACATCCTTTTAGAAGGTGTACCTGGATTAGCAAAAACTCTAGCTATAAACACACTGTCTAAAGCAATACAAGCAAGTTTTAGTCGTGTTCAGTTTACACCTGATTTATTACCAGCAGATATTGTTGGTACTATGATTTATAACATGAAGGAAAATGATTTCGTTATTAAAAAAGGTCCAATTTTTGCAAATTTTGTATTAGCAGATGAGATTAATCGTGCTCCTGCAAAAGTGCAATCAGCTTTATTAGAAGCGATGCAAGAACGTCAAATTACTATTGGTGATGAGACCTTTAAATTAAAAGAGCCTTTTTTAGTTATGGCAACTCAAAACCCTGTTGAACAAGAAGGAACTTACCCACTTCCTGAAGCTCAGGTTGATCGTTTTATGCTAAAAACTGTCATAGATTATCCTAAGTTAGAAGATGAGCAATTAATTATGCGTCAGAATTTAAATGGAGGCTTTGCAAAAGTAAATCCTGTTGTTTCTGTTGATCAAATTATTAAAGCTCGTGAAGTAGTTAATGAAGTTTACATGGATGAAAAGATTGAAAAATATATTCTTGATATTGTTTTCGCCACCCGTTATCCTGAAAGATATAACTTAGAAAAACTACAACCTTTAATTAGTTTTGGTTCTTCTCCTCGTGGTAGTATTGCTTTAGCTAAAGCAGCAAAATGCTACGCGTTTATTAAAAGAAGAGGTTATGTAATTCCTGAAGATGTTCGCGCTATCGTAAACGATGTTTTACGTCACAGAATTGGAATCACTTACGAAGCTGAAGCTGAAAACATTACTTCTTTAGATATTATCAATTCAATTATTAATGAGGTTCAAGTACCTTAAAAGCAATTTTTAGCTTAAATAATTTAATTGATTATTTAGAAAATGGATACAAAAGAGTTACTAAAAAAGGTTCGTAAAATAGAGATTAAGACACGTCGCTTGTCTAATCATATATTTGGAGGTGAATATCATTCAACCTTTAAAGGTCGTGGTATGACTTTCTCTGAAGTGCGTCAATATCAATATGGTGATGATATTAGAGCCATCGATTGGAATGTTACTGCACGTTATAACGAGCCTTATATTAAAGTTTTTGAAGAAGAACGCGAACTAACCATGATGTTAGTTGTTGACATTTCTGGTTCAGAATTTTTTGGTACTTCTGATCAATTCAAAAAAGATACCGTTACTGAAATTGCTGCAACTCTAGCATTCTCAGCTATTCAGAATAATGATAAAGTTGGATTAATTTTGTTTTCTGATCAAATTGAGCTTTATATCCCTCCTAAAAAAGGAAAAAGTCATGTTTTAAGAATTATTAGAGAATTAATTGAATTTCAGCCAAAAAGTAAACAAACTAATATTAGTGAAGCCTTAAAATTTTTATCAAACATCATGAAAAAGAAAGCAATTGTTTTTATGCTTTCTGATTTTATGGATGATGATTACGAGCGTACTCTAAAAATTGCCGGTAACAAACATGATGTTACAGGAATTAGAGTTTACGATAAACATGATGAAGAAATTCCTAATTTAGGAATGGTACCTATGGTAGATGCAGAAACAGGAAAAACACATTTAGTAAACACTGGCTCATCATCTGTTAGAAGGCAATATAAAGCAAATGCTTTAAAATTATCTGACTATTTTGAAACTACTTTTAAGAAAAGTGGCTCAGGAACAATTAGCACTCGTGTTGATGAAAGTTATGTAAAAAAATTATTAGGATACTTTAAAAGAAAAGGATAGTGTAATAATGAAAAATAAGCTACTCTACATATTTATATTTTTATCTGCTTTCGGGTTTTCTCAATCCAATAAAGTACAAGTTGAAGTTGATACGACCAATATTAGAATTGGAGAACAATTTCAATATAAAATTTCGGTAGATGAAATTGAAAATGTAATTATTCCTAAATTAGAAAACCTAAAAGGATTAGAAGTTGTAGATACTTTAAAAATAGATACTATTAAAAATAAACTAGTTCAAAAATATATTTTAACTGGTTTTGATAGTGGTGCTTTTTATATTCCACAACAACAAATCTTCATTAAAAATCAAGCGCATTTAACAGATAGCTTATTAATTAATGTAGCTACAATTGCTATTGATACAACTAAAATCAAAAAATTTCCAATTAAAGGAATTAAAGGAGAACCTTATCAATTTGATGATTTCAAAAACTATATTTATTGGGGTATTGCTATTCTAATTCTTTTAGGCTTATTAATCTATTATTTTGTTTTCAAGAAGAAAAAAGAAGAAGAGGAAGAAGTAATTGTCCCATTATTACCTCCTTATGAAGAAGCCATTCAAAAACTACAAGAATTAGATGAAAAGTTATTATGGCAAAACAATCATGTTAAAAAATATTATAGTGAACTAACAGGAATTGTAAGAGGTTACATAGAAAGAGAATTGAACATTCCTGCACTAGAAAGCACAACTGATGAGTTGATTGATGTTATCAAAGATTTTAGTGATGTAAAATCTATTGAGACTAATAAAGAGACAATTCAAAAGTTAAAAGAGCTATTACAAGAATCTGATTTAGTAAAGTTTGCTAAATCGAAACCGATGTCTCACGAAATTGAGCAAGATCGTAAAGATGCTAAAGATGTAATAGATAATTTAAAACCTAAAAAAGAAGTTGTAGAAGATGAAGTGGAATAATTTTGAATTTCATAGTCCTGAGTTTTTATGGCTGCTAATACTAATTCCTTTATTAGCTTTTTGGAATTTCTATTCTCGAAAAAAAGATACAGCACAATTAACTATATCTAGCGTAAAAGGATTTAAAATTCAAGGTTCAATTTTACCAAAGCTAAAACCTTTATTATACCTATTACGATTATTAGCATTAACCTGTTTAATCATTGCTTTAGCACGACCTAGAAATGTAGCAATAAGTAAAAAAACTAAAGCTAATAGAGGTATCGATATTGTTATGGCAGTTGATGTTTCTGCAAGTATGTTAGCAAAAGATTTAAAACCAAACAGATTAGAAGCGCTGAAAAGAGTAGCTACCGATTTTGTGAATCGTAGACCTAATGACAGAATAGGAATCGTGTCCTATGCAGGTGAAAGTTTTACGCAAACACCTATTACGAGCGATAAATCTATTGTAAAAAGAACACTCTCTGAAATTAAATGGGGGCAGCTAGAAGGTGGTACTGCTATTGGTATGGGGCTAGGATCTGCCGTTAACAGATTAAAAGAAAGCAAGGCAAAAAGTAAAGTGATTATTTTACTAACTGATGGTGTAAACAATGCGGGGTTTGTAGATCCTAAAACAGCTACCGAATTAGCCAAAGGAAATAATATCAAAGTATACACTATTGGAATAGGTACTAACGGAATGGCTCCTTTTCCATGGGCTAAAGATCCAAGAACAGGAAAAATTTCTTTTAAAAATCAACAAGTTGAAATTGATGAAGCTTTATTAAAACATATTGCTAAAGAAACAGATGGTAAATATTTTAGAGCTACAAATAACTCTAAATTAAAAGCCATTTATGATGAAATTGACAAACTTGAAAAAACTAAAATTGAAGAATTTAAATACTATAACTACACCGAAAAATACAGATTTCTTGTCTTTTTAGCAGGCATCTTTTTATTGTTAGAATTCTTATTAAAAAACACACTATTTAAAAGTTTTATATAAACAATGTATCGTATAGAAGAACCAATATATTTTTATTTTTTTGCAATTATTCCTGTAATAATTATCGTTTTTCTGTTGGTTTTATGGTGGAAAAAAAGAACTCAGAAAAAATTTGCTAGTCAAGAGTTATTAGCTAAAATAGCACCGAATTCATCAACTTTTAAGTCGGTTGTAAAACTTGTTTTCTTTTTAATCGGAATTTCTTTTTTAATAATTTCTTTGGTAAACCCTAAAATGGGAACTAAACTAAAAACAATTAAAAGGGAAGGTGTTGATGTTGTTTTTGCTTTAGATGTTTCTAAAAGTATGTTAGCAGAAGATATTGCTCCGAACAGATTAGAAAAGGCTAAACAAATCATCTCTAAAACTATAGACAAACTTGGTAGCGATAGAGTTGGTATTATTATTTATGCTGGTAATTCATACCCATTATTACCAATTACGACTGATCATGCTGCCGCAAAAATGTTTTTACAAAATGCCAATCCAGATATGGTATCAAGCCAAGGAACAGCAATTAATGAAGCATTAACTTTAGCTAAAACCTATTATAATAACGACGAACAAACCAATCGGTTTTTAATTATTATTTCAGATGGTGAAGATCATCAAGAAGAGGAAACTCGAAAAATAATGCAAGGTTTAGAAAGCGAAGGTGTAAAAACATACACTATTGGTGTTGGTACAGAAAAAGGTGGCCCAATCCCTATAAAATTAAATGGCGCACTTATTGGTTATAAAAAAGATAGAAAAGGAGAAACCGTAATTACCAAAAGAAAATCTGATGTTTTAAAAAGCATTGCGAACACTTCAAACGGTGAATATATCGATGGTAATAGAACTGAACATCCGGTAGAGAAAATTGAAAAAATTATTGGAAACGCTCAGAAAAGTGAGTTTGAAACCAAACAATTTTCAGATTACAAAGATCAGTTTCAATGGTTTTTAGGTATTGGTTTATTCTTTTTAATTATTGATTTATTTTTCTTCGAAAGAAAAACAAAATGGGTTAAAAAAGTAGATTTATTTAATGAAGAAGATTCATAGAATGGAACATGTAAAAAATATACTACTCTTATTTTTAATGTTGATATCAATAAATATATCAGCACAACAAGACACGTTAAAACTACAACGAGAAGCGCGTGCTTTATTAAGAGATGGAAATAAATTATACAATAAACAAAAGTTCGACGCAGCTGCTATTGCTTATAGAAAGGCTTTAGATAAAGACAGTAGATACGAGAAAGCTAGTTACAACTTTGGAAACACTTTATATCAAGAAAAAAAATACAAAGAAGCAGTAGCTCAGTTTGAAGTAACTGCAAAAACAGCAAAAGATAAATTTGCTAAAGCAGAAGCTTATCATAATATTGGAAATGCACAAATGGAGCAAAAGCAATATCAACAAGCTATCGATGCTTATAAAAATGCTTTAAGAAAGAATCCTAACGACGATGAGACGCGTTATAATTTAGCTGTTGCCCAAAAGAATTTAAAGAAGCAGCAACAAAATCAGAAAGATAAAAAGGATAAGAATAAAGACAAAAAAGATCAGGATAAGAAAGATCAAAAAAATAAAGACGACAAAGACAAGAAAAACGATAAGGATAAAGATAAAAAAAACGACAACAAGGATAATAAGGACGACAAGAAAGATCAAGAAAACAAAGACAAACAAGATCAGAACAAGCCTAACAAAAACGATAAAAAAGACCAAAAACAAAAGCCTAAACCACAGCCAGGAAAAATGACTCCTGAGCAAATGAAGCAATTATTGGAGAGTTTAAATAACGAGGAAAAGAAAACTCAAAAGAAAATGAATGTAAAAAAATCGAAAGGAAGAAAAGTAAAACAAGAAAAAGATTGGTAGTTTTTAATCTTTAAAAGATTATTATTTTTACGTTTTTGAAAATGAATATGAAGTTGAAATTATACATATCGTTAGTATTTAGTTTTATTACATTTCTTGTAAATGCACAAGATGATATTATAACTGCCACTGTTAGTAAAAACAAGCTGGGAGTAAATCAACGTCTAAGAGTTACGTTTGCCATAAAAAAACAAGGGGGTGATAATTTTAAAGCTCCAAATTTTAATAATTTTAAAATTGTTGGTGGGCCAAGTCAAGCTATTAGTCAATCCTATAAAAATGGTAAACTTTCTTTCTCTCAGTCTTACTCTTATATTCTACAACCTAAAAGAAAAGGTGAACTTAATATTGGCGCTGCTAGTATTGAGATGGACGGTAAAACCATAAAATCTAATCCAGTAAAAATTATTGTTTTAGATGCGGTTGATTTACCAAAGAATCCGAATGACCCTAATTATATAGCCAATCAAAATATCCATTTGGTTGCTGAAATTTCAAAATCAAATCCATATGTAGGTGAAGGTATTTATGTTGAATTCCGTTTATACTTTAGTGAAAATGTAGGTATTTATGACAACGCTATTACTGAAGCACCGCAATACAATGGTTTCTGGAATCAAGAAATTAAGCGAAATGGAACACCCGTAAAAATGGGGAAATATAATGGTGAACGATACCGTTATGCTGTTTTACATAAAGCTTTGTTAATACCTACCAAAGATGGTAAACTAACAATAGACCCTATTAAAATGGATATTATTGTTGCTGTACCTACTGGGCGTGCAGATTTTTTTGGAAATGCAATTACAAGGCAAGTACGCAAAGAATTTGCTTCAGCTAAAAAAATAGTTCGAGCTAAAGCATTGCCTCTTGAAAATAAACCTGAAGATTTTACAGGTGCTGTTGGAGAGTTTTCTTTTGATGTTTCATTAAGTAAACATACTTTAAAAGCAAATGAATCATCTCAAATTAAAGTGGCTGTTAACGGAAAAGGAAATTTAAAATTATTCGAACTTCCTAAGATTGAAACTCCTAAAGAACTTGAAGTATATCAACCTGAAAGAAAGGAAAAAGTTGCTATTACATCTTCTGGTTTAAAAGGTAATGTAACTGATAGCTATACTGTAGTTCCTGAGTTTAAAGGAAAATATAAAATTCCTAAAACCAGTTTCTCATACTTTAATCCAAAAGAAAAAGTTTATCAAACTATTACTACGGACGATTTATATGTTGATGTTTTAGAAGGAAAATCATTACCAACTAATAACGACGCTAATCAAGTTACAAAGCAGGATGTAAAAGTTACTGGCGATAATTTTAGATACATTCAAACTTCAAGTAGTTTAGAACCAATATCAACTTCTGATTTTTTCAAAACACCTATATATTACATTTTATTATTACTGCCAATTATAGCAATTCCTGTTGGAATTTTTATCAATAAGAAAAAAGAAGAACGAGACGGTGATATTGTTGGTAATAAATTAAGAAAGGCTGATAAACTAGCTAAAAAATATTTATCAGAAGCTCAAAAACAATTAGGTAATAAAGAAGCCTTTTACGAAGCTTTAGAAAGAGCATTGCATAATTATTTAAAAGCAAAATTAGGAGTAGAAACTTCTGATATTAGCCGTGATAAAATCACTGATTTATTACAAGATAAACAAATTGATAATGCAACTATTAAAAGTTTTATAGATGTATTAAATGATTGTGATTTTGCTCGATACACACCAATTACCAACGTACAAATGAAAGAAGAGTACGAAAAGGCTAAACAAGTAATTACTCAATTAGATAAGCAATTATAATGAACAAAATTATTGTAGTATTATTCTTATTAGTTTCAAGTTTTTCATTCGCTCAAACTGCTGATGATTTATTTAAGAATGCAAATGCTTTGTATAAAGAAGGTAACTATCAAAAAGCAATTGAATTATACAAACAGATTGAAAGTAAAAAAGAAGTTTCTTCTGAGCTTTATTACAATTTAGGAAATGCTTATTACAAATTAAATAAAGTTGCTCCATCAATTTATAATTATGAAAAAGCATTGCAATTAGATCCTCTAAATGAAGATGCTCAGAATAACTTAATAATAGCAAATCGTTTAACTTTAGATAGAATTGAAGAACTTCCGAGGTCTATTTTTCAAAAAATAAACGAAAGTATTTTTCAAAAATTAACCTATAATTCTTGGGCAGTTATTACCATAATCCTATCATTTATAGCAGCTACGCTATTCTTATTATTCTATTTTTCTTACACTCCGAATAAAAAGAGATTTTATTTCTCAACAAGTATTCTAGCGTTTTTATTACTGATTAGTGGTTTAGCAATTACTTTTACACAATACAATCAAACAAAAAACAATGTAAAAGCTATTGTTTTTTCTGAAGAGGTTTCTGTAAAAAATGCACCTACCACAGATGCAAACGAAGTATTCTTTTTACATGAAGGAACCAAAGTAAATGTATTAGACACAGTTGATAATTGGAGAAAAATTAAACTTGTTGATGGTAAAATAGGTTGGGTAAAAAACTCTTCAATCAAACTATTATAATTTTTAAAATTATTTAACATTTAGTTATCTTATATCCTATTATATTTGTGGTTGATTTAAAAAAATGTATAAAACCCTCTTTGCATACATATTAGCTTTAATACTACTTTCTACAGTAGCTATTCCTAGCTACTTCAGTATTACAGAAGAAGTATGTGAATCCTCTTTAGTTATAGATATTGAAGAAGATAGTGAAGGGAATGAAAAATCAGAAAAAAACGAATTAAAAATTATTGGTTTACCACTTGAATTTTCATCATTATCCAGTCTTTTTTCTAGGCAAAAAAACAACACTTACCAATCAAACCAATACGATTCGGTGTTTAGCAAATTAGATTCTCCCCCGCCAGAAAACTGCTAATAATTTTATTACTTATGTTATTCATTTATTGTAAAATCAAGGTTTTGTAAAAATCTTGAATAAGGATGACAATGTCTTCTTTTAAACAAGAATAAGCCATAGCATTAATATTTAATTATCAGAAACTTACCTAAAATATTAAGTTCTAATTTTTATTGCTAAGTAATAAAATACAACTTCAAAATTGTGCCTTGAGCACCAATAGATTTCATTAAAATTTTATTCAAAAAAAACAACCTTAAAAAGGTTAAAAATTATTTTTTATGTTCAAAACAATTAAGAGCGATTTACCCGCTAGTATTGTAGTATTTTTCGTTGCATTACCATTATGTTTAGGTATTGCTTTAGCAAGTGGAGCACCATTATTTTCTGGTTTAATAGCAGGTATAGTTGGTGGTGTAATAGTAGGAAGCATTAGTGGTTCTAAAATAGGAGTAAGTGGTCCCGCTGCTGGTTTAGCAGCCATAGTATTAACTTCTATAGCTTCTTTAGGAGGGTTTGAGAACTTCTTAGTTGCTGTAGTATTAGGAGGAGTTATTCAGTTATTACTTGGTGTATTAAAAGCTGGAGTTATTGGTTACTACTTTCCTTCATCTGTAATTAAAGGAATGTTAACGGGTATTGGTATTATCATTATCATGAAACAAATTCCTTTCTTTTTCGGTTACGATAAATCAGCCGGAAATTTTTCTTTAGATGCAATCAGTATTGGATCAACCGTAGTTGGAATAATTGGATTAGGAATTTTAATTCTTTGGCAACAAGTATTGTCTAAAAAAGGAAAAATATTTGCATTAATTCAAGGTCCTTTAGTAGCTGTAGTGGTAGGTATTGTTTTCTTTGTAATTACACAAGGAAATGAATTATTAGCTATCAATGCAAAACAATTAGTAAGTGTTCCTGTTCCAGACGGAATCGATTCATTTTTAGGTCAATTTACATTCCCTAACTTTGATGCTATTAGTAATAAAGATGTATGGATTGTTGCATTTACAATTGCAGTTGTAGCAAGTTTAGAAACATTATTATGTGTAGAAGCTACTGATAAATTAGATCCAGATAAAAATGTAACACCAACAAACAGAGAATTATTAGCGCAAGGAGTTGGAAATATTGTTTCTGGATTAGTTGGTGGACTACCAGTAACTCAAGTTATTGTTCGTAGTTCTGCTAACATTCAGTCTGGTGGTAAAAGTAAAATGTCTGCAATTATTCACGGTTTTTTCTTATTAATTTCTGTAATCTTAATTCCTACATTATTAAATAAAATTCCTCTTTCTGTTTTAGCTGCGATATTATTAATTGTAGGTTTTAAACTTGCTAAACCAGCTACCTTTATTAATATGTACAAACTAGGATGGAAACAATTTATCCCATTTATGGCTACAGTTTTACCTATGGTTTTAACTGGAGATTTATTATTAGGTATTGGTTTAGGATTAGCTGTTGGTGTAGTAGTTATATTATTTAAAAGTTACCAAAACTCTCACTTCTTACACATAGAAGACAAAAGTAACGGCGTTCATAAAATAAAAATGACATTAGCTGAGGAAGTAACATTTTTTAACAAAGGTGCCATTTTAAAAGAATTAGACAGTCTTGAAGAAAATTCATTCTTAGAGTTAGACGTAAGAAAAACTCGTTTCTTAGATCATGATATTGTAGAAATTCTTGAGGATTTCGCTTATAAGGCTAAAGAAAAAAACATTGATATTAGGTTAACTTCTGAAAGAGGGATTGTTGAAAACCCATCAAGTTTTATTGAGTTCTTTAAATTAAGACCAAAAACTGCTTAAAAAATGAACACATCAAAATATAAAATTGTCGTACTATCTAGTTTAAAAGATAGTACGACTACATTATTGAAAACAGCAATTAGCTTAGCAAAAAAAAACAATGCTAGTATTCACTTTTTCCATGTAAAAAAACCAACTGAAATTGTAAGTACAGATAATCAATTATCTGCTAAAAGAGCTATTAATTCTAAATTCACTCAAACTAATAAAGAGATTAATGAATTAGTTTCTGAATTTTCAAAAAAGTATAACATAGATATAAACTCTTCATTTACGTTTGGAAATGTTAAACATGAGATTGACACTTTTTTAGAAGACATCAATCCAAACATCATTGTAATTGGAAAACGCAAGAACAAAGGTATAGCAGCTTTAGGTGATAAGATTAGTAAGCATGTTTTAAAGAAAAAAGGTAAAACAATTGTTATAGCTTCTTCTGAAAACGACCTTAAACCTGAAAATGAAATTTCATTAGGTGTATACAATGAATTAAAACAACAACATAGTACTGATTTTGTTGATGAATTTATCGAAGAACCATTAAAAAAGTTTGAAGTAGTAGATTCTAATAAAAAAAGCATATCTACTTCTTTAATAGAAAATAATGTTGATTTGTTATTAGTAGATAGAGAAACTATTAAGCCTAAATCTACAAAATCATTTGACAAATTACTAAGTAAAATAGATATTTCATTAGTAGTAGCTAATTAAAAAACATTAAGTTAAATTAATAAAAACCTACTTTGAACTTGAGTATTTATAAGTTATACTTTTTTAGTATATTTATTCCTACTCAACTCAAAAAAATATGAAACAACTATTTTCAAACCTTAAGGGAGATCTCTTCGGAGGAATTACAGCTGGAATTGTAGCATTACCATTAGCTTTAGCCTTTGGTGTATCTTCTGGTTTAGGACCTAGTGCTGGACTATATGGTGCTATTTTTATTGCATTCTTTGCTGCATTGTTTGGTGGTACAGATACTCAAATATCTGGACCAACCGCTCCTATGACAGCAGTAAGTATGGTTGTAATTGCAAGTATTCTTGCTGCTAACGAAGGAGACGTAAACAAAGCTTTACCAACCATTTTAATGGTTTTTTTATTAGCTGGTTTATTTCAAGTAGTACTTGGGGTTTTAGGACTAGGTAAATATATACGATATATACCCTATCCTGTAGTATCTGGTTTCATGACAGCTATTGGGGTAATTATTTTAATAACTCAAATTTTACCTTCTATTGGATACTATGCTAAAGAAGACACTCAATTTGTAGAGCAATTTAAGCCGCAAGCCGAAGAACTTATTTTAGAAAATATTTTAAAAGATGAAGCAGGTGAAGGTATTTTAGTTCTTGAAGATTTTAAAGAAACGATTAGTAGAGCTGAGCAAATATCACAAGCGGATATTTTAAAAGAAAGTAAAACTTTAGCTGGTAAAGAAGCTTCAGGGGTTTTAGGCACTTTAAAAGTATTACCAAGAGCTTTAAAGAACATTAACTGGTTAGAACTAGCTTTAGCTTTAGGAACCATTTTTATTATTTACGGATTTAAACGAATTACAACTGCGGTACCAAGTACCTTGGTTGCATTAGTTGTAATGACTGCTATTGCTTTAGGTTTTAATTTAGGTTATCGTCCTATTGAAGAAATTCCAGGAGGGTTCCCAATACCTAATATGGGAATTTTTACTAGCTTTAGTATATCCAGTATAACTCCATATATATTTACTGCATTAACATTGTCTTTATTAGGAGCTATCGATTCATTATTAACATCGGTAGTAGCTGATAATATGACAAAGACAAAGCATAAACCAAATAAAGAATTAATTGGTCAGGGTATTGGTAATAGTATTGCTGCTATTTTTGGAGGTATTCCTGGTGCTGGTGCAACAATCCGTACAGTAGTAAACATTAATTCTGGTGGTAAAACTAAATTATCTGGTATGGTAGCTGGTATAATGCTATTAGTTATCTTGTTAGGTTTAGGACCAATTGCATCTAAAATTCCAGCTGCAGTATTAGCAGGTATTTTAATTACAGTAGGTATTGGAGTAATGGATTACAAAGGTTTAAAAGCAATTCCTGCTTTACCAAGAGATGCTAAAATTGGGCCTTTCAAAGTAAGTTCAGAAGTTATTATTATGTTGGTGGTATTATTCCTTTCAACTTTTTGGAACTTAGTATATGCTGTAGGTATTGGTTTAGTAATTGCTTCGTTAATGTTTATGAAGAAAATTGGTGATTTAACAGCTGAACGTTCAGATGTAAAATCATTAAAGAAGGAAAAAGCTTGGAAAGATGAAGAAAACTTTCCAGAAGAATTAAAAGAAGAGGTGTTTGTAAAACATATTAAAGGCCCTTTATTCTTTGGTTCTACAAGTGATTTTCAAGCATTAACAAAACAAATTCCTAAAACTGCATCGACAGTAATTATGCGTTTAGATAGAATGCAATATATGGATCAGTCTGGTTTATACGCCATGGAAGACATGATTCAAGATTTAAAATCAAACGGTACACATGTGCAAGTTCTTTTTGTAGGTTTACTACAACAACCTCGTTACATGATGGAACGTATTGATATTATCCCAGATTTTATACCAGAAGATCATATTTTTGATTCTTTTGATGATTGTATAAATTGGGTAAAACAAAACGTAAAAGACACACATTAATTAAAAAAATAAATATTTAAAAAATATGAGAAATACAGCTATAACAAAAGACGTACAAGGAGCATTAACACCTAGCTCTGTTTTACAAGATTTATTAGACGGTAACAACCGTTATACTAACGATAACTTAACTGCTTCTAACGTATCTGAGTTAGTAAAACAAACTACTGGAGGGCAATTTCCTAAAGCAGTAATTTTATCATGTATCGATTCTCGTGTACCAGTAGAAATGGTTTTTGACCAAACTATTGGTGATGTTTTTGTTGCTCGTGTAGCAGGAAACTTCGAGAACGTAGACATCTTAGGGAGTATGGAATATTCTTGTGCTGTTGCTGGAAGTAAATTAGTAATGGTATTAGGTCATGAAAGTTGTGGTGCTGTAAAGGCTGCCTGTGACGGAGTTGAATTAGGAAATATTACTGCAATGTTAGATAATATTATTCCTGCTGCTAAATTATCTTCTGAACAAGTAGATGGAGAAGCAAATTCATCAAACAAAGCATTTGTTGCTAAAACAGTTGAGAACAATGTTAAGATGACCATAGAAAGAATCCGTGAAAAAAGTAAAATTTTACAAGAAATGGAAGACAATGGTGAGATTACAATCGTTGGTGGAGTTTACTCATTAACAACAGGAAAAGTAACTATGTTATAAGATTAACATCTTCTTATAAAACTAAAAATCCGAAGCTATTAGCTTCGGATTTTTTTATTCTGTTTCAGTTTCTTTCTCCTCTACATCCTCATCTTTAATTATAGATGGAAAAATAGTCGGAGCTATTTTTTTAACTGGTTTGTATAAAATAGATTCATTTAAACTTTCTTCAGATACAAACGGAATCGTATCATTCATCTTTCCAAAAAAGATAAATACAACACTTAAAATCAATCCTATTTTTAAAGCTCCGAAAACGCCTCCTAAAATTTTATTTAAAATTCCTAACGAAGCAAAATCTGCAATTTTTGTCAATAACTTTCCTAACAAAGCAATTACAATAATTATTACGACAAAAGTTCCTGCGAATGCAGCTAAAGAAATATATTTTTCATCCCAACTTACACTGTCTTTTAACCAATCACTTATAAAATATGAAAAGTGAATTGCTCCATAAACTCCAGCAATCAATGCTACCAACGAAGCTACTTCAACAAACAGCCCTTTCATTAAACCACGAACAAAACCAAAAAGTAGTAAGGCAGCAATTATAATATCAAATGTATTCATAGTTATTTAAATGTTTCTACACCAAATATACATAACTCATTTGTATCTTTGCGTATTCAAAAAATAGAGATGACTAAAGAAGTTAATTTAAAAGAAAAGTGGGAGGTTGTTGTTAAGAATTTATCTCAACAATTTGCAGATGGAGATGAATTAAATGTTGACGGAATTATCTATTTAATTGGTGTACAGGAATTAGGACAAGGGCATCGAAAATTTAAAAAAGATGAAAAGGTTAACTTAATGCACATTGCTATTTGTAAACTTTTAGAACCATATGGATATTATGAATTCGATTTCTTTGATAACGATGGTTGGCCTCATTACAAAACACTGACTGAATTACCTAGTTTAAAACCAGGTGAGCAATCTGTCTTGATAAAAGAAGCGATTATTAACTATTTTGAATCTATCGATTTTTTTAAGTAACACTTAATTTACGAATCATTTTTGATAATATTTTTGGAAAGAAACGTTTAGCATAAACCCCTAGTTTTTCTTTTGCTCCTGCTATATAAACTTCTTCTCGTTTATTTTTAATTGCTTTTATCATCAATTTAGCAAACCTATCAGGATGAATTCCATTAGCAGTTGCAGTGTCCATTAAATTTTGCGGACTACCATCACCAGTTAAAGCATTTTTAGACACATTGGTAGTCACAAATCCAGGGCAAACTAAAGTAACTGCTATATTATCTTTAAAATGTTCAGCTCTTAAACTATCAAAAAAACCATGCAATGCATGTTTTGTTGCTGCATATGTTGATCGCAAAGGAGTTCCTATTTTACCAACAATACTTGTGGTCACCACAAAATGCCCCTTTTTTTGTTCAATAAAATGAGGTAATAATGCTTTAGTTAAAGCAACAGTACCTAAATAATTAATATCCATCAAGCGTTTATCAACTGAAATATTAGTGTCTTTAACTAATGATCGTTGACTAATACCTCCGTTATTTACTAAAAAATCAATCTTACCAAAACAAGAAATAGCTTCTTTTACTTTAGTATCCAAATTCAAATAATCTTCTAAATCAACTGGTAAAACTTTAATATTTGAAGAGTTTTTGCAGTTTTTTTTCACTTCTTCTAAAGCATCTTTATTTCTAGATGACAAAATTAAGTCTGTATCTTCATTAGATAAGGCTATTGCTAAAGATTTTCCAATTCCTGACGAGGCTCCCGTAATCCAAAACACTTTATTTTTAAAGCTCATTTTAATCTATATTGTATAAAACGCTTCTAAAATAAGTAAGAAAAAATAAAAATGGTACACTTCTTGGAAAGAAGTTAGCAAATGACTAGTTTTAAAACCTTAATAACAACCCTTTAAATTATAATGATGAAAAAATTACTAGCGCTATTAATCTTTGCTACATCAATTGCTAACGCTCAATATACAGTTAAAGGAACAATGACTCCTCCAGAAAAAGACAACTGGGTAATTCTATACAAAATAGAAGGAGCTAAACAAAAATTTGTTACCAATACAACTATTCAATTAGATACTATTGCTGTTGGTGCAGCAACTCAAGTATTAGGTAAATTTAAATTTGACTTGCCTGCTACAACTAAACCTGGAGCCTATAGAGCTACTTATAGAAATAAAGGTGCTGGATTTGTTGATTTTTATTTCAATAAAGAAAATGTCGAATTTATTTTCAATCCTAAATACCCTGAGCAATCAGTTGTTTTTACATCTTCTAGAGAGAATAAATTATACAATCAATATTTAGAAGCATACGCTTTAGTACAAAATAAAGTTGACGAAAATCAATTAGCTTATATTAAAGATGGTAATAAAGATGCTAAAAAAGCTTATAAAAAAGAGTTGAAAAAACTGGAAGAAGTCCAAGAGATTTATGAAAACAAATCTGAAGGAATGTTAGTTAACAACTTCATTAAAGCTTCACAACGTTACAATTCATCAAGTCCTCTTGAAGATATGCAAGGGTATTTAACAGCTACGGTAGATAATTTCTTTAAAAATATTGATTTTAAAAGCGATGCTTTATATAATTCTTCTTTTTTAATTGATCGAATTACTGATTATGTTTTCTATTTAAATTATTCAGAAGATAAATCGTTACAACAAGAGTTATTAAAAGAATCTATTACTAAAGTAATGAATAAGATTCCTGGAAATAAATTAAAGTCTGCTGCTGTAGAATTTTTAATAACTACACTTACCGACAAAAGAAATGGAGAAGCTGTAGATTGGTTATTCGCAAACTATTACGATAAGTTGCCATCGCAAGATGCTGAGTTTAAAAAAGAAAAATTAGATTTATTAAGAGCTACTATAGGAAGAACAGCTCCTGATTTTTCATGGAAAGAAGAGGGTGCTGATTATAAATTATCAACTTTAAACGACGGTGATAAATATTTATTAATATTTTGGAGTACTGGTTGCCCTCACTGTGTTAAAGAAATACCTGTACTACACAAGTTTATGCAAAATCATAAAAATGCATCAGTAATTTCTTTTGGTATTGAGAATGACAATTTAGATTGGACAGAGTTTGTAAAAAACTTACCTAATTGGCATAATGCAATGGGAACACACCCGGATTATAAGTGGGATAATGAAACTGTTAGAGCATATCAATTATTAGCGACTCCTTCTTATTTTGTATTAGATAAAAACAAAAAAATAATCGCAATGCCAGAAGGTATTGAAGATGTTGAAGCATATTTTAGTAAACACTAAATTCTTTAAAATAATAAAACAAACCCCGGTAATCTTAAATTATCGGGGTTTTTAAAATATATGAAATACATTTTATTCTTTATTTGTGCTTTATTTTTAAACACCCTTATATTTTCTCAAGAAAATTATAAGGTCGGAGATACTGTACCAAAATTTAAATTATGGCTTACCAATGGTGATCGATTAACAGAGAATGATATTAAAAATAAAGTAGTTGTATTTAAGTTTTGGTTTACTTCTTGTTTACCTTGTAGAATTGATATCCCGGAATTAAATAAGTTAGTTAAAGAATATAAGGATAATAAAAATGTTCTATTTATAGCTCCAGCTTTAGATAGAAAAGGTGCTATCGATCGATTTTTACATTACACGCCTTTTAAATTTAAAATAGCGTATTCTGCTATGGATGTAAGCCAGAGTTTTAATAAAAGACAAGCATACCCTTTCTACTATATTACTGATAAAAATGGGAAGTTTCTTTATGTAGACAAACCTGATGAGAAGTCTCAAATTATGAGCATAAAGAAAGTAATTAAAGAAGCTTTAAAAGAATAAAAAAGCGTCTTTTATATGATTCATATTAAATCCTTTTTTTTCTTTCGTAATTGCGATGATATCAAATCGGACATCAATGTCTAATTTTTTTTCTACCACATAATTATCGATTGCTAAAACTAATAACTTTATTTTCTTCGGATTCACAAAATCTTGCGGGTTACCAAACTCATTAGAAGAACGCGTTTTTACCTCAACAGCAATTAATAAACCTTCTTTTTTAGCAATAATATCTACTTCAGCTTTTTGAAATCGATAATTTCTTTCAATTATAAAATATCCTTTATCAAGTAAATAATCAACAGCTAATTGTTCTCCTTTTTTTACCAAGTTCATTATGTTGAGCCATTATTTAAATTCAACTTCAGATTTATCCTTATTAATAGATAATTGAACATTCCTTCCCATTATCAAAGCTCTATTATCTGGTTCGTGACCTGCAGGAAAATTAAATAACACAGGAATATCATCAGGTACAATATCTAAAACTAGTTGCTCAATCGAACTTCCCCAAGGAGTTGTGTTCTTTTTAACTTTAGTCATATCACCAATAATTACTCCTTTTATTTTTGTGAAATAACCAGCACGTTTAAGAGATTGTAACATTCTATCAATAGAATATTTATACTCTCCTATTTCTTCAATAAACAAAATTTTACCATTAGTTGATATTTGACTATCTGAACCTAACATAGAAGCCAAAATTGCAATATTACCTCCTACTAGTTGCCCAGTTACTTCTCCTTCTCTATTGTACTTCGAAGATTCAATAATATACTTCAATTGCTCACCAAACAATGCTTTTCGTAAAGTCTCAATTGTCTCAGGAATGTCTTCGGGTTTATCTTGCATGCTAGTTCCCATCATTCCATGAATAGTTTCTACACCTAGATTATGAATATGATTGTGAAATGCTGTAATATCAGAATAACCAATTATCCATTTCGGATTTTCCTTAAACTTTGTAAAATCTAATTTATCTAAAATTCTTACCGAACCATACCCACCACGAGCAGACCAGATTGCTTTGATATTTGGGTTATCTAAAGCATCTTGAAAATCTTGACAACGTTCTGCATCGGTACCTGCAAAATGATGATTTTGATTAAATATATGCTTCCCGTAAACAACTTTTAACCCCCAGCTTTCAGCTAAAGCTTTCGCCTTATTAATAATATATTTTCTGTTCTTTAAAATACCAGCAGGAGCCACAATTGCAATGGTATCTCCTTTTTGTAAATAAGGTGGCGTTGTTAATTTCATAGATTGTGTTTGCGAATAAACTGATGAAATCATCAGCATAAAAAATAATACAATTACTTTTTTTATCATAATCAATTTATTTCTTGATTCAAAAAATTCAAACTCTATCAAATGTACCCAATTTATAACACTATAAAAAATTGCTTTTTCGTACTTTTGCACTTTAATTTTAGCAAATAAAAATGAGTACACCTAAAAGATATACAATTACAGCTGCATTACCTTATACTAACGGACCCATTCATATTGGTCATTTAGCTGGGGTATATGTTCCTGGAGATATTTACGCACGTTATTTACGTCAACGAGGAAAAGATGTAATTTACATTTGTGGTTCAGATGAACACGGAGTTGCAATACCAATGCGTGCAAAAAAAGAAGGTGTTACTCCACAAGATATTATTGATAAATACCACGGAATTATAAAAAAATCATTTGTTGATTTTGGTATTTCTTTTGATAATTACTCACGCACTTCATCAGAAATTCATCATAAAACAGCTTCAGGTTTTTTTACTAAGTTATATAACGACGGTGAGTTTATCGAAGAAGTTACCGAGCAGTTATATGACGCAGAAGCTAATCAATATTTAGCGGATCGTTTTGTAATTGGTACTTGTCCGAAATGTGGAAACGAAGAAAGTTATGGTGATCAATGTGAAAACTGTGGAACAAGTCATAACGCTACAGATTTAATTAATCCTAAATCGGCAATTACTGGAAATGTTCCAACTTTAAAAGAAACGAAACACTGGTTTTTACCTTTAGATAAGCACGAGGCTTTTTTACGTGAATGGATTGTTGAAGGTCATAAACACGATTGGAAACCTAATGTCCTTGGTCAATGTAAATCGTGGATTGACGATGGTTTACGCCCTCGTGCAGTAACTCGTGATTTAGATTGGGGAATTCCAGTTCCTGTAGAAGGTGCAGACGGAAAAGTTTTATATGTTTGGTTTGATGCTCCTATTGGTTATATTTCTGCTACCAAAGAATGGGCAGCTCGTGAAGGAAAGAACTGGGAAGACTACTGGAAAAAAGACGACACAAAATTAGTCCACTTTATTGGTAAGGATAATATTGTATTTCACTGTTTGATTTTCCCATCAATGTTAAAAGCACATGGTGATTATATTTTACCAGATAACGTACCAGCAAACGAGTTTTTAAATTTAGAAGGAAATAAATTATCTACTTCTAGAAATTGGGCAGTTTGGTTACATGAATATTTAGAAGATTTTCCTGATCAACAAGATGTATTGCGTTATACCTTAACAGCAAATGCACCAGAAAGTAAAGACAACGATTTTACTTGGAAAGATTTTCAAACCAAAAACAATAGTGAGTTAGTTGCTATTTTTGGAAACTTTATAAACCGTGTGGTTGTTTTAACAAACAAATATTACGACGGACAAGTTCCTGTAGCTGGAGATTTATCAGAAATTGATGAAGAAACTTTAGAGAGTTTAAAACAATTTCCAGATACAATTGCAAAATCTATTGAGCGCTATCGTTTTAGAGAGGCCTCTCAGGAATTGATGAACTTAGCTCGTTTAGGAAATAAATATTTAGCTGATGAAGAGCCTTGGAAAGTAATTAAGGTTGATGAAGAGCGTACAAAAACAATTATGAATGTAGCATTGCAAATTGCTACTGCATTAGCGGTGTTGTCTGAGCCTTTTTTACCATTTACATCTACCAAGTTAAAGTCAATTTTAAATATTGATGCTGATTTATCTTGGGAAGATGTTGCTAAAAAAGATGTTTTAATTTCTGATAACCATCAAATTAATAAAGCTGAATTATTATTCTCTAAGATAGAAGACAAAGCTATAGAAGCTCAATTAGCAAAGCTGGAAGCTACAAAACTAGCTAACGAAGCTGCTAATAAAGTAATAGAACCTCAAAAAGACACGATTGAATTTGACGATTTCACCAAATTAGATATCCGTGTAGGTACTATTTTAGAAGCAGAAAAGGTTGCCAAAACAAAAAAGCTATTAAAGCTTACAGTCGATGTAGGTCTTGATAAAAGAACGATTGTTTCTGGTATTGCTGAAAGCTTTAAGCCAGAAGACATTATTGGTCAACAAGTATCAGTAGTTTGTAATTTAGCTCCTCGTAAATTAAAAGGAATAGAAAGTCAAGGAATGATTTTAATGACAGATACTCCTGATGGAAAATTAGCCTTTGTACAACCTTCAACTGAGGTTAACAATGGGGAGTTTATTTCATAGATAAAAACAACATTTTAGTATATTCGCAACCTCACTTTTTAGTGAGGTTTTTTTATAACTCAAAAAAGAAAATCTATGAAAAAAAGTTGTTTAATTGTTCTAACAATAGTATTAATCTCTAGTTCTTTATTTAGTCAAAATAAAATCACTGAATTTAAAAACTCTTTAAAGACTTCTACATCTGAAATAAAAGATGTTATTCCTATTGTAAACAATAATAATGGAGATATTGCTTATTTCATTGCTGATGCAAAAAATGTATATGCATATAAATTAAATAACCAATTTACTTTACAACATAAATTATCGTCTGAAAAAAAAAGAAGAAAATTTAAAATATTAATTGGCTACAGCATCTCAGAAAATGGAAATTACACTGCCTATCTTACCAATAAAAATAAAAATAAATTCTTAATGGTTAATTTTTCTTTTAAAGATAAGAAAACTACATCTAAAGAATTTAAATTAAATTATTCATCCGAAAAATTTATACAAACCGTTTCAATAAATAATAAATTTTACCTTCTTTCCACAAGAAGCGGAATTAATGGATTATTCCTTTATGAATTTGATAGTGATGGAAATATGAAAAAAAATAACATTGAAACTCTTCACCTAAGTTTTATTTCAAAATATGGAAAGAAAATAAAAGTAGGTGACCTTCTTACTCTAACTTACAATCAAAATGATATAACTAAAATAGATGAAACTGTACCTAATGTTATTGAGATTGTAGCTGATCATAAGAAAATGTATATTAGAGATAATAATATTATATTTACTTTTGATAATAATAAGTCTTTAACACAAGCTTTAATTATTAACTTAAATACTTTAAAGGCTACTTCAAAAACGTTTACGAAACCATTATCTAAAACAAAAGACAGTAAAAAGAAAACAAACTCTTTTATTTATAACGATCATATTTTTGTTCTTGCTTCCTCTAAAGAAGAATTAGTCTTAGATATAAACAATTATAATTCTGGTAAAATTCAAAAGAAGCTTTCTATTTTTAAAGATCAACCTATCACATTTAAAAACACACCAATAATTCAAGAAGGAGGTTTTTATAGTAATCGTAGGGAATTGGAAAAGACTAAAAAATTTCTTCGGAAAATAAATGCTGGTAAAATAGGAGTGGCTGCAAGAAAAATCAACAAAAACTATCAAATAACTCTTGGAGGGTATACATTACAGCAAAGTGGAGGTATGATGATGGGAGGAATGGTTGGTGGAATGATAGGAGGTATTGCCGTAGCTTCTATTGGAAATGCTACTGTTTTTTTCAATCCAATACAGTTTTCATATAACGCTTCAATGAACACAAAATCTACAAGAATTGAGTGTTTATTTAACACAAACTTCCAACATATCAATGGCGAAATCGAAGAAAATGTCTTTGATAAAATGAAAGAAAATGATTATTCCAAACCTATTGGTTTAACTGTTATAAAATACAAAGATTATTTTATAAAAGGTACTTATGACAAGAAAACAAAAATGTATATTTTAAAAAAGTATACAGATTAAAAAATAGAATCTTTATTATATTCGTAACCTCACTTAAAAAGTGAGGTTTTTTATTTTAAAAAAAATCTATGCAACTCATTCCCTACATAACTTCCCGTTCTCAAATCTCAGAAAAATCAATTCAAAATACGATTGAATTATTAAATGAAGATTGTACCATTCCGTTTATATCAAGATATAGAAAAGAGAAAACAGGAAACTTAGATGAAATTGAAATCGGACAAATAGTTCAGTTAAAAGAACAATTTGAAGCGTTAAAAAAAAGAAAAACAGCAATTTTAAAAGCACTAGAAGAACAAGAAGTTCTAACCAATGAGTTAAAAGAAAAAATAGAGAAAACTGACGATCTTACTACTTTAGAAGACATCTACCTTCCTTATAAAAAGAAACGTAAAACCAAAGCTGAAACTGCTCGTAAAAACGGATTAGAGCCTTTAGCCAAGATGATAATGAGTCAACGTGTAAACGATTTAGATTTCACCGCTTCTAAATATACTTCAAGCGAAGTAGAAAGCTCAGAAAAAGCATTAGAAGGAGCTCGTTTTATTATTGCAGAATGGATTAATGAACGAACAGATATCAGAAATAATATTCGTTATCAACTAGAACGTTTTGCTACGATTTCAACCAAAATAATTAAAACAAAAAAGGAAGATGAAAAAGCTCAAAAGTTTAAAGACTATTTCGATTGGTCTGAAAATTTAAATCGTATTCCTTCTCACAGATTATTAGCAATTTTAAGAGCAGAAAGCGAAGGTTTTATTCGCGTAAAAATTGAAATTGACAACGAAAGAGCGCTTCAAAAAATGGAAGATCGAATTATTCGTTCTAATAACGATTGTTCTGATCAAATTGAATTAGCAATTGCGGATGCTTATAAACGATTGTTATATCCATCTCTTTCTAACGAAGCTTTATCAATCGCAAAAGAAAAAGCAGATGAATCAGCAATTAATGTATTTACTAAAAATTTACAACAACTTTTATTAGGAGCTCCGTTAGGTGAAAAACGAATTTTAGCGATAGATCCTGGGTTTAGATCGGGCTGTAAAGTAGTTTGTTTAAATGAACAAGGAGATTTATTGTATAACGAAACAATCTTCCCACATCCGCCACAAAATAGAGATAACGATGCTATTAAAAAAATCAGCTCTCTTACCGATGCTTATAAAATTGAAGCGATTGCAATTGGAAACGGAACAGCATCGAGAGAAACGGAACAATTAATAAAACGTATTCATTTTAAAAATGAAATTGAGGTTTTCGTGGTAAGCGAAGCTGGAGCCTCTATTTATTCAGCGTCAAAAATTGCACGTGACGAATTTCCTGATTACGATGTTACTGTTCGTGGTTCAGTTTCGATAGGTCGTCGTTTAGCAGATCCTTTAGCTGAATTGGTAAAGATTGATGCGAAATCTATCGGAGTTGGACAATATCAACATGATGTAGACCAATCAAAATTAAAAAAATCTTTAGACACTACTGTAGAGCATTGTGTAAATAAAGTAGGCGTTAATATTAACACCGCAAGTGCTTCTTTATTAAGTTATGTTTCTGGTATTGGTCCGAAATTAGCAGAAAATATTGTTGCTTACAGAAATGAAAATGGTTCTTTTTCTGATAGAAAAACCATTAAAAAAATAGCTCGATTAGGCGGAAAAGCATTTGAACAATCTGCTGGATTTTTACGAATTAAAAATGGTGATAATCCTTTAGATGATTCTGCTGTTCACCCTGAACAATATCCATTAGTTAAAAAAATTGCCAAAGATGTAGGTAAAAACATTTCTGATTTAATTGGTAATTCTACTGAACTAAAACAAATTGATTTAAATAAATACATTAACGATACTGTTGGTTTACCCACTTTAAAAGATATTATTTCTGAATTAGAAAAACCAGGATTAGATCCGAGAGAAAAAGCGAAGGCTTTTAGTTTTAATCAGAATATTAAATCAATTACCGATTTACATGAAGGTCAATTATTACCTGGAATTGTAAATAACATTACCAACTTTGGTTGTTTTGTTGATATCGGAATTAAAGAAAGTGGTTTGGTACATGTATCAAACTTAACGAATACATTTGTAAAAGATGTTAATGAACATGTTGCTTTACATCAACAAGTAATTGTGAAAGTTTTAGAAGTTGATGTTAACCGAAAACGTATTCAGCTTTCTATGAATTATAAATAAAAAGAGCCGCTTAATTGCGGCTCTTTTCGTTTACTTCCCTCCTAACATCAACAATTCATTACAAACTACTTCTGTTATGTATCTTTTTTCACCTTCAGAAGTTTCATATGAGCGAGAAGTTAATTTTCCTTCTATAGCTACTTCGTTTCCTTTTTCAAGATATTTTTCTATAATCTCTGCTGTTTTATTCCACGCAACTACATTATGCCATTGTGTATCTGTTATTTTTTCTCCTTGTGAGTTTTTATAACTTTCATTAGTAGCAATAGAAAATTTTGCTAATTTCTTACCACTATCTAGAGTGATAATTTCTGGGTTGTTTCCTAAATTTCCAATTAACTGTACTTTGTTTCTTAACGTATTCATAAGATAAGTTTTAAATGATTTATAATTCGTCAGTTCGTTTTGACACTGCAAAGATGAAACACAATCAAAATTAAAAACGACTATTAAACGATTGTTTTCGATTGTAATTGAATGTAATCGTTTATTTATTTTTAGTATCGGCAACTATATACAACTTGGGACAAGTCAATATAGTTTTGTTTTACAGTAAGTTTTGTGATTTTTTAAAAAGTCAAATTTCGTAAGCAACAAAATACTTACTTCCTACTACTAATGCAGGCGGATATACCAAAATTTAAACTTTCCAGCTTTCGCTAATAAGAATAAGAACTATCTATAAACTGCTAATACCTTGATATAGACAAGCTACCCTAGCTAAACGGTCAAAACCGATTTATAGAGAATATTATTTTGATTGTTTTATTTCTAACATACCAAGAACATCATCAAAAGAAGCATTTATATTTAGTTTCTCTTGATAATCTTTATTATTTGTTTTCTTAGGTTCTTTCTTAGAATCCTTTATTTTCTTTTTGTTCTCAGACATATAACAAATTTACTAATTAATTATATATACCCAAAGAACTAAATTTTAAAGAGTAAGTTATATAGTTAGTTTTTTGTAAGATAAAACGTGTTCTCCATTTCCAAGAAATTTTATAAACCTATCATGTGAAGAAAGTTCACGAGTATTAAATCTAGCAGAATATTCATCTAAATATCTACTCAAGTGTTTCTCACTTACTTGATGATAAATACCATACAATCCTCGCTTTAGAACACTCCAAAAGTTTTCTATTGTGTTTGTATGTACATTTCCAACCACATATTTATTGGCACTATGTTTAACGCTTTTATGCGTGTAGTTATTTTTTAAGTAATTATATACAGGTGCTTCATCTGAATAAATTGTAGAACCTTTGGTAACGCTACTAGATATAAATGCCTTTACGTGATTTATTTGAGCATTAGGACTATGCTTTAATACAACTTTTCCTTTACGCTCAATAACCCCTATAACAGTTTTCTTAGGGTTAAAAACCTTACCGTTATTAGTAAATGATTTATTTACAGAAGAACGTCTTTTCTTAAAATGCTTATTTCCCTCTCTACCTCCGATATAAGTTTCATCCACCTCAACAGTATTATTCTTTCCTAACATTTTAGGCGCTCTTTCTTTTAGCATTTCTCTAATTCTGTGTAATACAAACCAAGCTGACTTTTGAGTAATTCCTAAATCTAAAGCTAGTTGAACAGAACTTATACCTTTCTTATGTGTCGTTGCTAAAAATATTGCTGCAAACCAAATTCTCATAGGTATTTTACTATTCTGAAATATCGTTCCTACCTTAACTGTAAACTTTTTATAGCAATCATTATTTGAACATTTATAACCTCTATTTGTTTTATATGGCTTATCGCTACCACAATGAGGACATGTGGGAGTTCCTTTCCATCTGATGTTCTCATAATATTCAATACAAGTACTTTCTCCCCTGAAATAATCTAGTAATTGTGGTAGTGATTTAAAATTCATTGTCTTTCTTTTACACTACAAATATACGAAAAATAATCCATTTATACGTTAATTAACGTATAAATGTTAATTTGTAAGTATTTTTATACTATATTTATAGCATGGAATTTATAGAGAGTTTACTAAAAGAAAAGGAATTATTACTCAAAAGGCTAGAATATATAGATGCAACCCTTATGAGGTTATACAAAAGTGAATCTCCTAATAAAATTAAAGAGAATTATTTTGATATAAATACATTTCCAATATCAGAAAGGAATCCTCAAAAGGTTTTATGGTTATTTCAAAATGTATTTAAAACTGGTTTAAGGTCTTTTCAAATACAAGAAACTTTTAACCAATTTAATGGTTTAAGTTCTAATGGAAAGGAAATTAAATTAGAAGGTACTTTAAGAGGTCTTAAGAAAAGTGGCAAACTAGTTATTGTTAAATATAATCAGTCTAATAAATTAAGCTTTTGGGGGCTTTCAGAATGGATTAGCGGTAATGATTTCACGGATGAATATAAACCTTTGGAATACTTACCATCTAACATTGAAAGTTTTGAAATAATAAATTAAAATATTTATACTTTTTTATCCTGTGGTGTTCTTTAAAGTTATTTAGTGACTCCTTTTTCTATAGCAGCCTTCTCTATACTAAAAAATTTAAATTGGGAACCTTGGTTTTGTAAAATAAATGCTATTGTAGCTAAAATTAAAGCAAAAGCAAAAGCGCTTGCTAAGCCAGCCCAAAAATTTAATTTGAAACTATTCCAAAAACTTGGTGTAAGAGGACGAATAGTCTCTTTTATTATTTCTGTATTATTCTCCTTCAATCCTTCTTCTATTTCAGAAATAGCAACATTAATCGTATTCTCAATAAAACCATTCATTACAATTTCAGCTTTCATTTTATATGATTCTAGCGAAGAATTTAAAGAAGAATTATCGTGAAAACATTTTAAAACATCATCTGTAATAGGTATGTTATCAGACTTTTTCTTTTCAATAAAATCTATTTTATCTTTCTTATAAATCGAATAAGCAATATGACCTATAATATCATTTCTATCCTCGACTAATCTGCTGTAAATAAAATTAAATTCTCTCGCCATATGTATCCAAAGCTTTTTGGTAAGCTTTTTTAATATCAGAATTTGAAAATGATTTAGTTATAAGCCCATTTTTCGTTTTATATTCAATATTAATATCTCCATTATAATCTAGTCTAACTTTTTCAGATACACCATCTCTAATAAGCAAAGAATTTGCTTTTCTCAAAGTAGCTGTCGATATTTTATATTTTGGTGCTTTTTTATGCATCTTATTTAAATTTCTACATATAAATATATCACAAATTTTATTCCAAAACAAAATTATTCCACTTCTAATTGTTTTCATATCATTTTTTTTATTGTTTAATCTTTTATAATAAGGGCAATACAGCTAATTCGCTGTTAATATCTAATAAATAAAAAGAGATACTTATTACAACAAGTATCTCTTTTACATATCTCTATAATCTTAATAAATCTAATCATTCAACGCTTTAGATAATCTGTTTAATGCTGAAAAAGCAAACAGTAAAGCTATTGGCTGAAATATTACTGCAAGTATTGCAATAAACATTGAGGTGTTTCTCCATGTAGCAATAAAACTCCAAATAGAAAATAACACAAACAATGTTAGTCCTAAATATAAATCAATAAAACCACATACAATTGCTATTAATAATCTAACCAAAACCCAAATACTAAATATATTGTATCCGTAACTATCCATAGCACTTTGCCAAATTATATACCCTATAACTATTAATACTAAAGGCAGTACAACTAAAAGTAATATCGTTTCCATCATAATCAAATATTTTTAAATTAATATTTGCTAAAAGTATAAAAATTATTTCTTTTGCGTCCTTTCGTCCGCGTTATTTTTTATAACAATACATTGATTTGTTATATGGACGTAGATAAAAAGGTTTGTAATTACATCGCTAAAGAATGGGTTAAACCAAGTAAGTCAAATAGAAACTTTGCTTTAGACCATAATATTGATGAGAAAACAGTTAGAAAAATACTACAAGTTAACGGTTATAGAATGCCTTTAAGGACTCTAACTAAGATTTGTGAAGCAAGGGATTTAAAACTTGAAGAGTTTTTCAAATTAGTCCAAGTTTAAAATCTCTATTAAAATGAGATAACCTACCATGTAGGTTATCTCAAAAAGTATTGACAGAAAAAGTATAAATACATATACCGTGCACGTTGGTTCCTTTATCATCACATTAGATAATACCATATTACTAACTGTCAATAAACTTAGGAGATTTTCTGGCTCTCCTAAGTTTTCAATATATTTATATTATTAATTTAAACAAAGTGATGTCTTGTCCCATTAAGTATATAGATGCCTTAGTATCTTTGATTCCAAACAATAACTGATGAAATTTTATATAGAAACTGAACGACTTATTTTACGTGAATTTCAAGATAAAGACACTGATGGAATTTTTGAATTAGATTCAAATAAAAAAGTTCATGAATATCTTGGAAATCGACCTATTACTAACTACAAACAAGCTGAAGATATTATTCAGTTTTTTCATAAACAATACAAAGAAAATGGCATTGGGAGGTTTGCTGCTTTTGAAAAAGAAAGTGGTGATTTCATCGGGTGGTCAGGATTAAAGCTTAACGTAGGGGAGAAGGAAGAGCTAAATGGATTTACCAATTTTATTGATATTGGTTATCGTCTTATTCCTCGTTTCTGGGGGAAAGGATATGCTTCTGAGTCTGCTTTTGCTTGTTTAGATTTTGGGTTTAAAGAAATGAATTATGATACAATTTATGGTGCTGCTGAAACTGAAAATATTGGATCAAACAAAATTTTACAAAAAATAGGTTTGAAGTATATAAATGACTTTGTTTTTGAAGGCCATGAGGCAAAATGGTACGAGTTAAACAAATCTGATTATGGAAATTAGGAAATGTTTAGAATGTGGAGATAAAGTTGTAGGTAGAATTGACAAGAAATTCTGTTCTGATTATTGTAGAAATGCTTTTAACAATAAAGTAAACAAAGAAAGTAAAAACTTAATTAGAAACACTAACAATCGTTTACGTAAAAACTACAAAGTTCTCACAGAACTGAATACTACAGGTAAAACAAAAATTACAAGACGAAAACTATTCGACAAAGGTTTTGACTTTAAATTCATCACATCAATCTATACTACAAAAACTGGTAACACCTATTTTTATGTGTATGACCAAGGCTATCTAGAACTTGAAAATGAAATGTACTTATTGGTTAAGCAGGATTAGTATTTTATTAGTTTAGGCAAAAAAGACATATCAATACGGTATTGAGTAACATCTCCTCTAAGGTGATAAACTGTAATTTTTTTATTTTCTATAAATGCTTGTGGGTTATAAGGCAAACTTATACTCTCAAATAAAATAGTGTCATTAGATACTGGGTCTTGATATTTTATTTTTAATAAAAAATTACCTTCATCAAACTGCTTTACTTTTATTGAGCTTGAATCAAAATATAATTTCTTTCCTTTTGATATTATTTTTTTTGTCTTTTTTTCTCTTTTAAAACTATAAAAAATAATTGACAATCCAATTATTAAAAAAACTAACCCTAGTGAGGTAAAGACAATAAAAAATGTACTATCACCATTATTCATCAACAGAAATAATATAGATAACAAAAAAAATCCTATAAGAGTAAAAGGAATAGCAATCCTTTTTTCTAATTTATCCATTAAACTCGTTTAAAAAATTAAGATCAATTTCATATTTTTTGTAGTTATTAGTATTTAAATACAACGCAATGTTTTTTCTTTTGATTTCGTCTTTAGGATCATTTTTTAGCTTTAAACTTTTAAAAAGGTGTACTTTATTATTCTTAACATCATCTAATTGTGTGAAAATTTTATAATAAACTGAATCATCGCTATAAAATCTTACTGTAAATACCTTGTCGTGAGGAATTATAACTTTTTTACCTGTTAATTTCAGATTCATTAACTTGGCATTACTCAAACTATTTTTAATTAACACAAAAAAATAGGAAATCAAAAGTACAAGACTAATAGCTAGTGATATAAAACTAAAAAAGTCAAAATTAGAATCCCCAATTAAAGCTTTGTCTGGGTTATCTTTATCGTAATAAATTACATCTCTATCACCTACTATTACTTCATCTCTAGAAGCTATAACTTTATGTTGGTAAATATTACCTTTAGTTGAAGTATATTCAAATATTGGAAACTTTTTAATACTTCCGTCATCCTGAACACTAGTGTCGTAATCAACAATAACTCCAATAGTTTTATTTGCGTTTTCTCTAAAAAACTTATTATAACGATACACACCAAATGAAATACATAAAAAAATGCATCCAATAATTAGTCTTTTTTTTAGTAGAGATTGCTTGTACATAATAAGCACAAACTTAAACAATTTAAGCTATAATAAAATTATTTCCAAGTATTTCCCTTTAGTTTCATTGCAGCAATCAATACGTCTTTTTGACTAATCTGTCCAACTAACTTGCCTTTTTCAACAATAGGAAAACGTCTTCTTTTAGATTCTAAAAACTTATTAACTGCATCTAAAATATTCATGTTTCCATCAATAGTTTCTACTTGCTTAACCATGGCTTTTCCAACAGTATTATTTGTATCCATTGGCAAATTATAATACCTACTTTCAGAAATTTGTTTCATACAATCTCCTTCAGAAATAATTCCAACCAATTCATTTTTCTCATTAATAACTGGCCCACCAGAAATCTTATTTTTAATCAATGAATCAATGACGTCTTCAATAGGTTGATTTTCTTTAAAAGTGATTAAATTTTTAGTCATATAATCTGACACTAAAATTCTTTCACCTTTATTTTCTGGTGAATTAGATCGTTTTCCTTGAAAGCTTTTTATACCCATGACAACAATTATTAGCTATTAAATATACTGATTTTTAGTCGATTAAACTTATCACACCTTAAAAAGATAAAATTACTTATTTTTATAATCACTTAAAATTAACTATGAAATCAACTAACAATTTCCTAGCTGTTATAATTATTATTTTAACAGTTTATTGGAGTTTTAATAGTATTACTCCTTCAATCCCTACTAATGATAAAGAATTAAAAGTCACTGATTTTTCTATAAATAATGCCTTATATCATTTAAAAAATATATCTAAAAAACCACATCATTCAGGTTCTGATGAACATAAGGTTGTACAAAGTTATATCGTCAATGAGTTAAAAAAATTACAATTACAACCCGAAATTCAAGTTCAAACTGCCATTAACAAAAAATGGAGAGCAAGTACGACAACCGAAAATATTGTAGCTAAAATAAAAGGAACAGAAAGTGGAAAGGCTTTATTGGTTCTTACTCATTATGATTCTAACCCACACTCATCATTAGGCGCTAGTGATGCAGGATCTGGTGTTGTAACTATTCTAGAAGGAATTAGAGCTTATTTGGCTAAAAACATTCAACCAAAAAATGATATTATAATCTTATTTTCTGATGCTGAAGAACTAGGTTTATTAGGGGCCCAAGCTTTTGTTGAAAAACATCCATGGGCTAAAGACATCGGGTTGGTTTTAAATTTTGAAGCACGTGGTAGCGGAGGGCCAAGTTATATGCTGATGGAAACCAACGGTAAAAACAGCAAATTACTAACTGAATTTTTAAAAGCAAATCCAAATTATCCAGCAGCAAATTCCCTAATGTATAGCATTTATAAAATGCTACCTAACGATACCGATTTAACTATATTTAGAGAAAATGCTAATATTAATGGATTCAATTTTGCTTTTATTGACGATCATTTCGATTATCATACAGTGCAAGATTCATATGAAAGACAGGATAGAGAGACTCTTTTACATCAAGCAGATTATTTAACAACTACATTAAATTATTTTTCTGATTCTGATTTAAATAATTTGAACTCTGATAGAGATTTAGTTTATGTAAATTTTCCTCTTACAGGTTTATTAACTTTTCCTTTTTCGTGGATTTTTCCATTATTTTTAATTGCATTAGCAATTTTCATAGTTTTAATTTTCTTTGGAATTAGCAAACATAAATTAACTATAAGTGGTATTTTTAAAGGGTTTATTCCACTACTATCCTCATTGGTAATTGTTGGAGGAGTTACTTTCGGTTTATGGAAATTATTATTAATTATTCATCCTCAATATCAAGATATTCTTCACGGCTTTACCTATAATGGATATCAATATATATTAGCTTTTTCATTTTTATCGCTTTGGATTATTTTTAAAATTTACAATCGCTTTTTTAAACAAGTTTCCCAAGCAGATTTATTAATTGCTCCTATAGTTTTATGGTTATTAACAAATGTTCTTATTCTTAATTATTTACAAGGAGCTGGGTTTTATATTATACCAGTTTTTATTGCTTTGTTAATATTGGCTATAATGATTTTTATGAATATTAATGAAAAATCTAAATCCATTTTATTTACCATTTTATCAATTCCAACTATTTATATTTTTGCCCCTTTTATTAAAATGTTTCCCGTTGGTTTGGGCTTAAAAATGTTATTTATTTCTGGAAGTTTTATTGTATTTATTTTTGGATTGATGACACCAATATTTCATCAACAAAAAAAGAAAAATAGATGGCAGTTTTTAACTGGATTCATTGCTATAATTTTCTTTGGCTTAGCTACTTTTAATAGTGGATATTCAATAGATAAAAAACAACCTAACAGCCTTGTTTTTGTTCAAAATTCAGACAATAATACGTCCTATTGGGCAACTTACAACAAAACTTTTGACAGTTATACCAATCAGATATTTAATGATAGTTACGAAGATGGTAATATTCCTTCTAACGAAGGGAAAAGTAAGTATAATACCCGCTTTAGTCATTCTAAAAAAGTAGCAAGTAAAAACCTAAGTACTTCTAACATTACTATTAATTTAGATACTATAATTGGTGAAAAGAGAAATTTAAATTTCATCATTACTCCTACTCGTAAAATAAACAGGTACGAATTTCAAAACAACACACCTTTAACGCTAAGTGAATTTAGTGTAAACGGAGCTTGCTATGATACAGGAAAGACTTTTATTGCGGAAAAAGGAACATTATTAATATATCAAATGGCAAATCCTGATAAAGATCTTACTATTTCTTTTAGTCTTGATAAAAACGAAAAACCAGATATTACGTTGAATGAAATTTCTTACGATTTACTATCAAATCCGAAATTCAATTTAAAACCAAGAAGTGAAACTATGATGCCAATGCCTTTCGTTGTGAATGATGCAATTATATGTTCCAAAAAAATTCAGTTATAAACTAAAAAAGCTCAACCAGACGGTTGAGCTTTTTTAGTTTATATAATAAGTAGTTATTCTATATTAGAAACTCTTAATGTATTTACCATACCTCTTGCTTCTACTGGCATTGATGATAAGTTAATTACAAAATCTCCTGTCTTCACAAACCCTTTTTCTTTAATTATTTCATTAATATCCTCAATGGTATCATCTGTACTTAAATCTCTATCGTAATAATAAGCTCTTACACCCCAAAGTAAATTTAACTTTCCTAAAATTCTTCTTTTAGAAGTAAATGCAATCACGTGTGATTTTGGTCTCCAAGCAGAAATTTGAAATGCTGTATAACCACTATTTGTTAAGGTTGATATTGCTGCTGCCTTTATATCATCAGCCATTTGAGCTGCATGATGACAAACTGATTTCGTTACAAAACGGTTTGTACGAATATGTGGTGGTTCATGTGGAACTTCAATTAATGGTGAAAATTCTACACTCCCAATAATCTCAGTCATTTTTTTAATTACTCTAATAGGGTGTTTTCCTACAGATGTTTCTCCTGATAACATCACTGCATCTGCTCCGTCCATAATAGAATTTGCAACATCGTTCACTTCTGCTCTTGTTGGAACCGGATTATCGATCATTGTTTCCATCATTTGAGTTGCAATAATTACCGGAATTCTAGCTTGTTTTGCTCTTCTAACTAACATCTTCTGAATTAAAGGAACATCTTGCATAGGCACTTCTACTCCTAAATCACCACGAGCAACCATTAAACCATCACAATATGGTATTAATGCATCAATATTTTCAACCGCTTCAGGTTTTTCAATCTTAGCGATTACTGGAACTCTATAACGTGAATTCTGTTTTATTAAATCACGTAGCATTCTTAAATCTTCTGGAGTTCTAACAAATGATAATGCAATCCAGTCTACTTCTTGTTTTAAAGCAAAAACAGCATCTTTTTTATCTTTATCAGTTAATGCCGGAAGTGAAATATTTGTATTCGGTAAATTAACTCCTTTTTTAGATTTTAAGGTTCCTCCAACTATTACTTTTGTTACAACTTCTTTTTCTTTATCTGTTGAAACTACTTCAAATTGTAATTTACCATCGTCAACTAAAATTTGTTCCCCTACTTTTACATCTTTAGGAAAACGTTGATATGTCATGAAAGCTCTTTCACTAGTTCCTTCGCATTCCTCAGTTGTGAAAATGAAAGTATCTCCTGCATTTAATAACACTCCTTCATTCATTACACCAACTCTAAGCTTTGGGCCTTGTAAATCGGCTAAAACTGCCACGTTATAACCTCTTTCCTCATTAATTTCTCTAATTTGACGTATACGTTCTTTTACATCGTCATAATCGGCATGTGAAAAATTAATTCTAAAAACATTAACACCAGCTGCCGCCAGGTCTGCTAAAATTTCTTTTGTATTGGTTGCAGGTCCTAATGTTGCTACAATTTTGGTTTTTTTGTTATGTGGCATATTTTAAAAAATTAAAAATTCTTTAGATTTTAAAGATTCAACCTCAATTTTATAAGAGGTAATAATTTGAGGGATTCGATTAATCTTTTCTATTGTTTTAACAATATACTCATAATCGAAATCACCTTCTAGTTTTAGAAAAAAATCAACTTTTTTCTTTTCAGGAACTAGGTTCACTACTGTGTCACTTTCTCGAAAAAGGCCTGTTAATATAGATGTACTTGTAGACTTATATACGTTAGATATTAAATACCAATTGTAATCAAGCTCTTTATTTATATATTCATAAACAGCATATGATGATTGATTCTTATTTTTTGTAAAATCTAAATCGAAATTGGCTCTACGAAACTTTACTTTTAAATGTAGGTTTAATAAATATGCTAACCGATACTCACTAAGCACAGTATGAATACCTAATAAAGCGTAATCATTACCAGAAAATTCATCAATATTCAGCGCATAAACCGACATAAAACAATTAATTTGTTTTTGCTAAATTAATGAATGTATCTAAAATATAATGTGAAATTAACGAAAACGTTTTCCCTTATATGTTAAGAATTTTGCATTTCACCTTGCATCGCATAGTATACTCTTTTTGCTGCAATTTCTTCTGCTTTTTTCTTTGATGTAGCTCTACCTTTACCTATGGTATTTCCATCAATACTAACTCTAACACTAAAATGTCTCTTATTTTGGTTACCAGAATCTTCGTATGATTCGAACTTATATTTTCTTTTATTTTTCTGACACCATTCTATTACGAATCCTTTATAGCTAGATATTTTACCTTCTAATCTTTCAATGTCAACATAAGGTAAAATTACTTGCTCGTATATAAACTGATCACAATAATTAAAACCTCTATCTAAATAAATGGCTCCAACAAGAGCTTCAAAAATATTACCGTAAATATTATTGCTAATATGGTCTTGAGAAATATTACTTTTCACAAAACGAAATAAATCTAAATCTTTACCTAAAGCATTTAAATGTTCTCTGCTTACAACTTTCGATCGCATTTGAGTTAAGTATCCTTCATCTCCCCCAGGAACTTTCTTATATAGATAAGAAGCAATAACAGTACCTAAGATAGCATCTCCCAAAAACTCTAAACGTTCGTAGTTTACAGGATAACCCTTTTTATCTACAAGTTTTAAAGACCTATGGGTAAAAGCTTTTTTATAATGAGATAACTTAATTGGTTTAAAATTAAGCAGTTCTTTTAATTCGTAGAAAAAGTTTTCATCCTCTTTATTTTGGGGTCTAACTATTCTTCGAAGAAAGTTCATAAAAGATTAATCTAATTTTCTAAAGGCAACACAAGCATTATGACCACCAAAACCAAATGTATTACTCATCGCAACTTTTATATCTCTTTTTTGAGCTTTGTTCAATGTTAAGTTTAAATCTGGATTGATATTTTCATCAACGTTATTATGATTAATCGTTGGAGGAACAATACCATGCTGCATTGCTAATATAGATGCTATAGATTCTACAGCTCCGGCAGCACCCAACAAGTGTCCTGTCATAGACTTTGTTGAATTAATATTGATATTTTTAGCATGATCTCCAAAAACTTCAGAAATCGCTTTTAACTCTGCAACGTCTCCTAAAGGTGTAGAAGTACCGTGAGTGTTAATATGATCTACGTCTTCTGGCTTTAAACCAGCATTTTCAAGACAGTTTTTCATTACTGCAATTACACCGATTCCATCTGGATGCGGTGCCGTCATATGATGTGCATCAGATGATAATCCACCACCTATAACTTCTGCATATATTTTTGCTCCACGAGCTTTTGCGTGTTCATACTCTTCTAATACAATTGCTCCAGCTCCTTCTCCAAGAACAAATCCATCACGTTCTGCGTCAAATGGTCTTGATGCAGCTTCTGGATCATCATTTCTTGTAGACATGGCATGCATAGCATTAAAACCACCAACACCAGCTATTGTTATTGCAGCTTCACTTCCGCCAGTTACAACAACATCACAAGTTCCTAGTCTTATTGTATTTAGTGCATCTATCATTGAGTTTGCAGATGATGCACAAGCAGATACCGTAGTATAATTCGGCCCCATAAATCCATATTTAATGGAAATCATTCCTGGAGCAATATCTGCAATCATTTTTGGAATAAAGAAAGGATTGAAGCGAGGAGAACCTTCTCCTTTTGAGAAATTTAAAACTTCATTTTGAAACGTTTCTAAACCTCCTATTCCTGCTCCCCAAATAACACCAACTCTATATTTGTTAAGTGTTTCTAAATCTAAATTTGCATCGGAAATTGCTTCATCTGAAGCTACCATTGCATATTGTGTAAACTTATCCATTTTTCTGGCAAGCTTGCGATCTATAAAATCTTTGGGTTCAAAATTTTTAACTTCACATGCGAAACGAGTCTTGAACTTGGCAGCATCAAAATGTGTAATAGGTGCTGCTCCACTAACTCCGTTAACTAAGCTATTCCAATATTGTTCTATATTGTTTCCTATTGGCGTTAATGCGCCAAGTCCAGTTACTACAACTCGTTTTAATTGCATATAAAAATTATTTTTTTGCGTCTTCTATATAGCTAACCGCTTGACCAACTGTACCGATGTTTTCAGCTTGATCGTCTGGAATTTGAATATCGAATTCTTTTTCGAATTCCATGATTAACTCAACAGTATCTAAAGAATCTGCTCCTAAATCGTTTGTGAAGCTAGCTTCTGTTGTTACTTCGTTATCGTCTACTCCTAATTTGTCTACGATAATTGCTTTTACTCTTGATGCAATGTCTGACATAATTTGTTTGTTTTAAAATTTAAAATCGAGGCAAAAATACAAATCTTAGTTATTAATTCTAACTTTTGCTCAAAAATGTGATGTCTAATTTAAAAAAAATACTTGAATGTTTTGCTATAAACACCACCGTTGTTAATAATTATCCTTTTTTTTGTAGTAACAAAAACAACTAATTTTCATGAAAAGGATCGTAATTTTTGCTTCTGGCTCTGGTACCAATGCTGAAAACATCATTAAATATTTCCAATCTACTAAAACTGCGGTTGTTACTCATGTTCTGTCTAACAATGAGCATGCCAAAGTTTTTGATCGTTGTGAACAGCTAAAAGTCGACGCTTCACTCTTTGATAAAGAGAGTCTTACGAAAGATGACACTGTGTTAACTTTTTTACAAGTTGAAGCTGACATAATTGTACTTGCAGGCTTTTTATGGCGTATTCCATCAAAAATTGTAGAAGCTTTCCCAAACAAGATTATCAATATCCATCCTGCTTTATTACCTAAATATGGCGGAAAAGGCATGTATGGAATGAATGTACATAAGGCTGTTAAAGAAAATAATGATGCTGAAACAGGGATAACAATTCATTATGTAAATGAAAATTATGATGAAGGAGCTGTTATATTTCAGGCTAAAACATCTGTTGCGAAATCAGATTCAGCTGATGAAATTGCAAAAAAAGTACATGAATTAGAATACAAACACTTTCCGAAAATAATAGAAGAGGTTATTTTAAAAAATGAGTAAGAAAAAGAAATATTATGTAGTTTGGAATGGTAAAAAAAAGGGAGTTTTTACTTCTTGGGATACTTGTAAAAAACAAATAGATGGTTTTACAGGAGCTCAATACAAAGCTTTTACAGATAAAAAAGAAGCTGAATTAGCTTTTACTAAAAGCTATAATGAGTACAAAGGGAAGAATACTAAAAAACCTACATTATCAGCTAAAGAAAAAGCTGCTTATGGAAACCCAAATTTAGAAAGTATCTCTGTCGATGCTGCTTGTTCTGGGAATCCTGGACTTATGGAATACAGAGGAGTTCTTACACATGATAAAAAAGAAATATTTAAAATGGGGCCGTTTAAAAATGGGACCAATAACATTGGCGAATTTTTAGCTTTAGTACATGGAATAGCTTTGTTAAAAAGTAAAAAAATGGATAAACTTCCTATTTATTCTGATTCAAAAATTGCCATGAGTTGGGTTAAAAAAAAACAATGCAGAACTAATGTCGTTTTTGACAATAGTAATAAAGATATTCTAGATTTGATTAATCGTGCTGAAAAGTGGCTGAAAGAAAATACATTTAACAATCCATTATTAAAATGGGAAACCAAAGCTTGGGGTGAAATACCTGCTGATTTTGGTAGAAAATAAAATAGCCGAGTAAAAAAATTTACTCGGCTATTTATTTTATATAAAAAACTTTTATTTAATTGCCATTTTTGTCTCTTCTTTCCATGTTTGTACACTAGCAATCGCACTATTTGCATAATCAATTTCTTTTAACCCATCTTTCTTCCACATAAACCATTTACCAACTTTCTTACCAGCTTCGTAATGTGCTATTGCTATTTTATTTCCTTCAGAATCGAAAGAAACCCAAGTTCCTGTTAATTTTTTATCTTTAAAGAAACCTTGCTCTTTTACTTTACCATCCTTATGAAAATAAGTAGCTTTTACTAAGTCTCCTGACTTTTCAAACTTTGGTTCTATATCTTGAGCTTGCAATAATGATACTGATAAAATACAAGCAGCTATTATTAATTTCTTCATATCTAAAACTTTATGGATTAATACTTATATTACAAATATATAAATAATTTTACATATTTGAAACATTTACATAACATTAATTTAACATTAAGATTTTGCTTTAGATTCTATTATAAAAATAAACCGCATAAAAATCGTTATATTTACAAGGTATTAATCACTAAAAAAAATTATTATGGCAGTAATGAAAGTTATTGAAGTATTATCGAACTCAGACAAAAGCTGGGAAGATGCAACAAAAAAAGCTGTAAAACAGGCTTCAAAATCTGTAAAAAACATTAAATCTGTATTTGTACAATCGCAAAGTGCTGTTGTAGATGGAGATGATGTTACTGAGTTTAGAGTAAACTTAAAAGTTACTTTTGAAGTAAAGTAATCTTAAAATCGTATATAATCAACTACTATTCAGCGGTTTTGATCCTAATCAAAACCGCTTATTATTTATAAAAAACACATGAACACATTACAGTATATTTTTATAGGGTTAGTTGCTTTAATCCACATTTACATCGTTGTTTTAGAAATGATTTTATGGACAAAACCTAAAGGGATAAAAACTTTTGGGTTAAAATCTAAAGAATTTGCAGAAGAAACAAAAGTTCTTGCTGCAAACCAAGGGTTATATAATGGCTTTTTAGCTGCTGGGTTAATTTGGGCGATGCTATCACAAAAAACAGACGTTGCTATTTTCTTTTTAGGTTGTGTTTTTGTTGCCGGAGTTTACGGTGCTTATTCTACAAAAAAACCGAGAATTTTCTTTATTCAATCTATACCAGCTTTAATTGGATTATTATTTTTGTTATGGTAAATTGCGACACTTTAAAAACTAGCACTACTATAACATTTTATTAATTTTTTAAAACTTAAACATGGAAGAGTATTTAGATACATTTCAAAACTTATTAATTGACTACACTCCTAAAGTATTAACAGCTTTAGCTATTTTAATTGTTGGTTTATTTGCTATTAAATTTATAGTAAGAGCCTCTAAAAAGATTATGGGTAAACGTGGTATCGATATCACTTTACAAAAATTCTTAGGTGATTTAATTAGCTGGTCATTAAAAGCATTATTGTTTGTTACTGTAATTGCTAAATTAGGAGTTGCAACAACTTCTTTTGCAGCTATTATTGGTGCTGCTGGTTTAGCCGTTGGTTTAGCTTTACAAGGTTCTTTATCTAATTTTGCAGGTGGAGCAATAATTATGATTTTTAAACCTTTTAAAATTGGTGATTTAATTGAAGCTCAAGGCGTAACTGGTGTTGTAAAAGAAATTCAAATTTTTACTACTCACTTAAACACACCAGGTAATAAATTAGCTATTATTCCAAACGGAACATTATCTAACGGAAATATCATCAACTATACTGCTGAAGGCAAATTAAGAGTAGATTTAACTTTTGGTGTTTCTTACGATGCAGACATTAAACAATCGAAAGAGATTTTAATGGAGGTATTAGCATCTAACCCTAGAGTATTAAAAGACCCTGCTCCTTCAGTTAATGTATCTGAATTAGCAGATAGCTCTGTAAACTTTGCTGTTAGACCTTGGGCTAACGTAGCAGATTATTGGGACGTATACTTTGAAACTACTGAAAATGTAAAATTAGCCTTGGATAAGGCTGGTATTGAAATACCATATCCACACTCTGTTGAAATTCAGAAAGAAGGCTAAACTTTCTTTTTTTGTGGAGTAACCACAAAATCTTTTAAATAAAAAGGTTCAAAATAAGCGACATCTTCGATGTCGTTTTTTTTGAACTTTTCATAACTTAAAACAGCCATTTCTTTTGCTGACGGAAACTTCGCTTCAATAAAATTAGCATTCTCATTAGTTAATATTTCTTTACATTTCTCAGCCCCATCTCCTAAAAAATAAACCTTCCCTTTTTCTAATTCCTTTTTAAAAGAATCTTCGTCAATTATCTCAGCTTTAATCTCTCTTACTTGTTCATAATTTGGATTGTAAACTGCAGAATACACTTCCATTCTACGAGCATCTAACATTGGTATAATCACACCTTCTTCAACTGAAATAGCATGAGATAAAGACGTTAAAGTTTCTATAGAAATCAATGGCTTGTCAAAAGCAAAACACAAACCTTTTGCAGCTGAAACACCTATTCGCAAACCTGTATAAGAACCAGGACCTTTACTAACCGCTACAGCATCTAGCTCACTAGTTTTAATCTTTGTTTCATCTAATATTTCTTGAATAAATGGATGTAACTTTTCAGCATGTGAATAGTTTCCATCATTTAATTCTCTAATTGCTAAAACGACTCCGTCTTTTGCTAAACTAACTGAACAGTTTTTTGTTGCTGTTTCTATATTTAAGATTGTTGCCAAACTGAAATTATTTTTATGAGGCAAAGATACATTATAAAGAAAAACCCCGTTAAATAAAATCTAACGAGGTTTCACAACAATAAAATCTTTATTACTAATCTACTATTGATTCACCAAAGTAGAACTTTAATACTTTTGTTTTAAATACGTAATCGTATTTTGCTCTAATCATTGCTCCTTCTGCGTTTACCAAACGGTTACGAACTTGATCAAAATCAAACTGTGTCATCGAACCGTAATCGTAGCTTACTTGTGCATTTTTAAACGCTTCTTTTTGTGCGTCTAATGAAATTTTAGCTGCTTCAAATGTTTTTGCAGCTGCTTTAGCATCTAAAAATGCCTTTTCTATTTCTTGCTGTAACTGTAACTTCTGGCTTTCTAAAGCAAACTTACTTTGCTCTTTATTTATAATAGATTTTGCAACTCTATTCTTCGTTTGAAAACGATTAAATATTGGTACATTTAATGAAAGTCCCAAACCGTAACTTAAATTATTATCTAACTGTGTACCAAAACCGTTAGGTATTGAAACCACCGTATTAGTAACAGGATCTAGTTGTTGAATTACATCAGGCTCTCCAAATACCGTAAAGTAAGATGTCCTAGCATTAGCTGAATAAGTTAAAGTTGGCAAATATGCTCCTTTAGCTAATTCAATCCCTAAATCTGCATTTTCAACATTTAATTTAGCCCTTCCTATTTCTGGTCTATTTGTTAATGCTTTATTATACACTTCATTAGCACTATTATACAATAACGCAGCCGAAGGTGAATCAACCTCCATAGTCATCACATTAAAATTATCAGACGAAATCTGGAGCATTTGTGCTAATTGTAATAAAGCTAAATTTAAAGTATTCTCTTGTAAAACAACATTTTGAACATCATTAGCTGCTGTTGATTGCACGTTTAACAAATCTCCTTTAGGAACAGCTCCTGCATCAAATTGAGCCTGCGCTCTATCTATTTGTTTTTTACTAATTTCAGCTTGAGTTTTAGCCACCGCTAAATTTTCTTTAGCAAATAATACATTTAAATAAGTGTTTACCACATTTAAAGAAATGTCATTTTCGATTTTAGCCAAATCTAATTTATTTCCTTCAATATTTAATATAGATTGCTTCTTTGAATTTAAATTTCTAAATCCATTAAAGATAGTTCCTCCAGCGTTTAAACTAAAGTTCGTAGAATATCTATCTTGACTAGTGTTCACACCACTAATACCTGAAGACAAGCCGAAAGAACCATTGTGAGAATTACTAAACCCTAAATTAGGTAAAAAATTTCCTTTAGCAATTTCAACATCTTTTTCAGCTAATTCAATGTTAAGTCTGTTTTGCTTAATAGTAATGTTGTTTTTCAACGCATGATCAACACATTCTTTAAGTGTCCATTGTTTTTGAGAAAAACCAGCTAATGAAGTAAACAAAGCTGCGAGTAATACAATTTTAGTTTTCAAGACAAATATTTTTTTGTTCATTATTGTTAGTCAATTGATGTTCCAAAAAAGAAACAAATCATAATTAACTATTATTTAGTTGATTATGAAATTTTAAATATTAATTAAGTGTTTGATTCTGAACATTAACAAGTACAAAACCGTACAATTATTTTAATTTGTTTTTATATGACGACTAAAAGTAGAATATGTTACAAAAAAACTCTCTTATTAGAATGTTAATTTTTAGTTGCCTTTTTATGACGGTATAAAAAATAGAAAAGGACACCAACTAAGATGTACGGAAACACCATTAAATAAGTAATTCCATTATTAACACCTTCAGCCATAGTTTCATTTCCTCCTTCTACTACTGCTTTACACATTGCACATTGTGCAGAAGCATTTACAGCAACAAATAAAAATATTATTATAGATAATAATTTTTTAAACATAATAAGGAGATATCATTAAATATACGACTACACCAGTAACAGCTACATACAACCATAACGGAAATGTAATTTTAGCGATTTTTTTATGTTCTGGAAAATTACCTAAACGTGCTCTCATGTATGTAATTAACACAAAAGGAATTACAACTATTGATAATACAATATGCGTTAACAATATAAATACGTATATACCTTTAATTATTCCTTCTCCTCCAAATTTAGTGGAATCAGAAGTCATATGATATGCTACATACATTACTAAAAATAAAGCTGAACAAATAATAGCAGTTGTATTTAACTGCTCGTGTAATTTTCTGTTTCCTTTTTTTATTGCAACAACTGATGCAACTAATAATACTGCTGTTAAACCGTTTATACTAGCATATATCGGCGGTAAAAATGTTAACGGCTTTACATTAGGTATTTTAATAAAAAATAATCCAGCTACAGCTAAAGGGATTAATACAGAAATAATTGTAATTAACTTTTTATACTTTTTTTCTTCAGTGCTCATACTACTCTTTTAATAATAACTTAATGTCTTGTTTTAACTCTTTTATTTGATTTCCAAAACCATGCTCATCTAAAGCTCTATAATACATTATCGGATTTCCATGTTCATCGTAACGAGAACGGATATATCCATCTTTATCCACTAAAGCAAATAACCCTGAATGTTCAAACCCTCCATGCGAAACCTCACCTTTCCCTGCAAATAACTTAAATCCTTCATTTGATAAATCGTACACAACATCCTCTGGTTTTCCTGTTAACATATGCCAGTTTTTATGATTGATTCCATTTTGTTTAGCGTACGCTTTTAACTGATTTGGAGTGTCTATTTCTGGTGTGATAGAGAATGATGCTATTCCGAAATTAGGATTTCCCATAAACTCATTTTGCACCTCTACCATTCTTGCATTCATAATAGGACAGATAGTTGGACAAGTAGCAAAGAAAAACTCTACCACATATACCTTGTCCGCATAATCTTTATTTGTAATCTTTTTTCCATCTTGATTCACAAACTCAAAAGAAGGTACTTTAGTAAATTTATGCAAATCTGCTGTCTGAAAGTGTTTTACAATTTTTGGTACTGAATAAATACCAAACAATAAAATTATAAAGGAAATACCAACGTATGAATAGTTACTTTTTTTCATTTGAAATACTATTTGTTCTTCTATCTTCGCTCCTATTATTCTTCTTCAATGCTAATTTATACTCTACTAAAACAACACTTATATCATCAATCATATCGTTTTTAAGTTCTGCAACAGATTTCATGTTATATCCGAATAAACTTTTATCAGATAAGCTTTTAATTGTTGATTTTCCTCTTCTTAAATTAAGTTCTTTATCAATAATATACGCTTTTGATGAGTGAAAATTTTCATCTAAAGAACTTGAAGTTTTAAAACTTTCATGTAAAGCTTGCATCTCTTCAGCAGAGGCAAAAATAAAATCCCATCTAGCTAAATCAGTATTAACACTTAACATTTTTTTCAGTTCTTCTATTGCTTGTTTTTGACTCTCGTCGACAAAAGAAATCATCTGAAAACTTACATAATTATCAAATTTAGTATAAATTTTTTCCTTTAAATTATATACTTCTCCTTTTGCTAAGTCAATATCATTTCCTAAAAAAGAAACTACCGTAACTCTCTTTTCAAAAGTAAAATTCTTATCAATTAAAGAAACATCAATAACACTTTTAGATACTATCGGTAATTTTCCAAAATTATGCGTGCTCAATTGCAATAATATATAAAACAATATAGGCACGAAAAATAATACAAATAGTACAATATGTTTTTTAGAAATCTTCATTTTATTATAAATTAAAGACAAAAAAAGGTGGTTAAAACCACCTTTCTTCAAATTTTTATAAAATTACCATTTTACTAATGGCGCTAATGTTTCGTGTAAATAATCTCCTTCTATTAATACAATGAATAATAAGTATGAGATTAAGAATACTGCTGTCCAAACGATAGCTCTTCTAAACCATGTTTTTTCACCTTCTAAATGCATAAAAGCCCATGCAATATAATAAGCTTTTGCTATTGTTAAGATGATGAAAATCCAGTTTAACCAACTAGTTCCCCATCCTTGTAAATGTAATGATGCTGGTTTAACAATACCTAATCCAACTTCAACTGTTGTTATGATTGTTAACAATGCTAAAACAACCCAAATTCTTTTTTTATTCGATTCGTGTGCGTGACCCATTTTTAATATCGCTTTTAAATTATACTAAGTAGAAGAAGGTAAATACAAATACCCAAACTAAATCTACAAAGTGCCAATATAAACCTACTTTTTCAACCATTTCATAATGTCCTCTACGTTCATACGTACCTAATACAACATTAAAGAAAATGATAATATTAATTAAAATACCTGATACTACGTGAAAACCGTGAAAACCAGTAATAAAGAAAAAGAAATCAGCGAAAATAGGATTACCATATTCGTTTTCTTTTAAGTTAGCTCCTTCAACAACCTTTGTTATTAAAGGCAATTTAGCTAAACTCTCTTCTCTAGATAAAATTATTTTTTGCTTAGTTTCAGGATTTAATTGTTCTGTCCTAATTAACAAAGAAGGATCTGCTTTAAAAGCTTCTTTAACCTGAGCTACTGAATATTGTGAAATAGCTGGTTCTTGATCGAACCATAATCCGTTTTCACGTGTATGGTGAATTCTATCATCTTTTCTATCCCCATGAATGAAATCTGCTAATGCAATTTGATGACCATCTTTTACAAACTGTAAAATGTGGTTATTGCTAGTTTTAACAGCACCATAAGAACCATTGATGAAATTTTTCCATTCCCAAGCCTGAGAACCAACGAAAATAATTCCGAAAATAATCGTTGCAAACATATACCAAGCAACTTTCTTTTGTTTCATTTGATGACCTGCGTCAACTGCTAACACCATTGTTACTGATGATACAATTAATATAAATGTCATTAATGCTACATAATACATTGGTGCGTGTACACCATGTAACCCTGGAAAGTGAGTAAACACCTCATCGGCAATTGGCCAAGAGTCAATAAATTTAAAACGTGTTAAACCGTACGCTGCTAAAAACCCAGAAAAGGTTAATGCATCCGATACGATAAAAAACCACATCATCATTTTACCATAACTAGCGCCAAATGGTTTTGCACCACCTCCGCCCCAGGTCTCTTTGTTGTCAGAATTTACAGCAATATTTGCTCCCATAAATCTCTTTTTGTTAATTTTTGTTAAAACAGTGCGCCAAAATTACGCATTTTTCATCATCTTATGAAATAGAAAAAGAAAAATAGATAAATCCATAATACATCAACAAAATGCCAAAAGATTGCACCTAGTTCAAACCCAAGCATATCGGTCGATGAATATTTCTTTTTAAAATGATTATAAATTACTACTAATAGCACAATTACCCCTGCTAACAGGTGTAAAACGTGCATAAATGTTATTCCTATAATAAAAGATGTAGATACAGTACTTTCTGGCCCAGTAAAATATAATCCTCCAGATTTTAATTCGTAAAAACCTACATATTGATACCATACAAATCCTAATCCTAGCACTAAAGTTGCTAGCAAAAAGATTAATGACATCTTTAAATTATCCTTCTTTAAAAAATTTCGAGAAATTAATAATGTAATACTACTTAATACGATTAATATAGTACTAATATAAAAAGCTTGTGGTAAATCGAAAGTAATCCAGTCTTCACGTTTCATACTTACAACGTAAGCACTTGTTAGTCCTGCAAAAAACATAACCATACTAATCATAGCAACCCATAACATTGGTTTTGCTGACTTTTGCTTTCCTATTTTTAATTCTTCTTGCAATGTTTGTTCACTCATTAGTGTAAAAATTTATCTACCACATAAATTATGGGTACGATTGTAATGTAAAAAACACTTGCCAGCATCAACTTTCTTGCATCTGTGTTTTCTTGTGTTTTATATAATTTAAACGCGTAATACAACATTAATACTCCTAATAACAAAACAATTACTGCTGTTAAAGGATAAATATAAAACGTACCTGTTACTTTTAATACTGGAGCAACAGACATTAATATCATAATACAGGTATAAAAAATTATTTGCACTATAGCTCCTCTATCCTTTTTATCCATAGGAAGCATATGTAATCCTGCTTTGTTATATTCTTCGAACTGCAACCAACCAATTGCCCAGAAATGTGGGAATTGCCAAAAAAACTGAATCATAAATAAAAATCCCGCTTCAATACCAAATTCACCCGTTGCAGCAACCCATCCTAACATAAAAGGAATTGCTCCAGGAATTGCACCTACAAACACTGCCAAAGGAGTTACCGCCTTTAATGGCGTATAAGCACTTGTATATAAAAAGATAGAAATTGCACCAAACAATGCACATTTAGGATTAATCGCATATAAAATTGCAATACCAGCAATGGTAAATATTGTTGCTATAATTAAAGCTGTTGTGGTTGACATTCTACCTGCTGGCAACGGACGATTCTTCGTACGTTGCATAACAGCATCAATATCTTTCTCTATCACCTGGTTAAAAGCATTCGATGCTCCTACCATTAAATATCCACCAATAGCTAATAATAAAACCGTAGTATAATCTATTGTTTCTGCTCCTAACAAATAACCTGTAATAGAAGTAAACACAACACTTACCGACAAACCAACTTTAGTTAGTTGCTTAAAATCGTTAAAGAGTGATTTAACAGAGGGTTTAGTATGTGCAGGTGAAACAGAATCCACTTCTTGTTTTAAAATTTTTTGCAAAGATATTTCTTTCTTATGTAATGACCATATATTTTGATGTTAATTGAAAAGAGAAAAAAAATTGAAAACTATTTTGCAATTTAAAAAATGGTGTTATATTTGCACCCGCATTCGAAGCAATGCACAAGTTCATTAAAATAATTTTTGACTACGCGAAAGTAGCTCAGGGGTAGAGCATCACCTTGCCAAGGTGGGGGTCGCGGGTTCAAATCCCGTCTTTCGCTCTGAGACTTTCTTTAAAAATATACCAAGATTTGATTGTTTTCAATCAAATATGCTGAAGTGGTGGAATTGGTAGACACGTTGGACTTAAAATCCAATGAGCCGTAATGCTCGTGCGGGTTCAAGTCCCGCCTTCAGTACCACAAGCCTCGCTTTTATTAGCGAGGCTTATTTTTAAAAAAGTCAAAAACAAGATATACCATGCTGAAGTGGTGGAATTGGTAGACACGTTGGACTTAAAATCCAATGGACTGTAATGTCCGTGCGGGTTCAAGTCCCGCCTTCAGTACTAAGCCTTAACATTTATTTGTTAAGGCTTTTTTATTTTATACACTTTTGGAATATTCTTTGTAATGTATTGTTTAAATTAACGTCTATACTATCAGTTTAAAACAAAAAACATGCGAAAGATATTTTTAATAGTTTGTATTACTTTCTTCACAAACGCTTTTAGTCAAACCTCAACCCTTAATTCGTTATTAAAAAAACATGTTGACACTAAAGGAAATGTAAACTACAAAGCCTTTAAAAAAGATGAAGCCAAACTAGATAGTTATTTAGAGTATTTAAATAAAACTTCTCCAAAGAAAAATTGGTCTGCTTCAAAAACAAAAGCTTTTTGGGTAAATGCCTATAACGCATACACTATTAAACTAATACTTGACAACTATCCTTTAAAAAGTATTTTAAAAATTAAAAAGAAAGGAAAAGATGCGTGGAATATTCCTTTCGCAAAAGCTGGAGGAAAAACATATACCTTAAATCATATTGAGCACGAAATTTTAAGAAAAGACTTTAATGACCCAAAAATTCACGTTGGTGTAAATTGCGCATCAGGCTCATGTCCGCAATTAGGAAATTTCGCTTTTACAGAAGCTAATTACATAACTAAAACAAAAGAATTGATGAAAAAATTCATCAATGATCCAACTAGAAATAAAATTTCAGGTAAAAAAGTACAGTTATCTAAAATATTCGAATGGTTTAAAGGAGACTTCACCAAAAAAGGCTCATTAATCGATTTTTTAAACAAATACTCGAATACTAAAATTGACAAGAATGCAAAAGTTAGCTTTTTAGAATACAACTGGAGTTTAAATGGAAAGTAAGTAACGTAGCTACTTTAGTAAACTATTAGTATTTTTACTTTCAACTAGAAAATAAAACAAATGTCTAAAACATATTACGATCCAGCTGACTTACGTAAGTTTGGAAAGATAACAGAATGGAGCGAAGAACTTGGAAACAAGTTCTTTGATTATTATGGAAAAGTATTTGAAGAAGGGGCTTTAACTGCACGCGAAAAATCGTTAATTGCTTTAGCAGTTGCGCATACAGAGCAATGCCCATATTGTATTGATGCCTACTCTAAAGATGGATTACAACGCGGAATTACCAAAGAAGAAATGATGGAAGCCATTCATGTTGGTGCAGCGATAAAAAGTGGCGCAACATTAGTACACGGAGTTCAAATGATGAACAAAGTGAATAAATTAGAAATGTAAAATGAAGAAATCTCTTCAAGCAAGAAATAACGATTTAGCAAACACCCAACGTCAGTTAGAAATTCTATCAAACGGAATTTTCGCTGATGGTGAATTACCCACGTTTGCTAAAAAAATAAAGGAAACTAATCAGTTTCCGCTTCGTCCTAAGAAATTAGAAATTCTTCAAATTAATTTAGGATATATGTGTAACCAAGTTTGTGCGCATTGTCACGTTGATGCTGGTCCAGATCGTAAAGAAATAATGACGCTTGAAACGATGCAACAGTGTTTGGAGGTCATTAAAAAAACTGGAGCGCATACTTTAGATTTAACTGGTGGAGCACCAGAAATGAATCCGAATTTTCGTTGGTTTGTAGAAGAAGCTTCAAAAGCAGGAATTAAAGATTTCATTGTTCGCTCTAACCTAACCATTATTAGAGCCAACAAGAAATATTACGATTTACCAGAGTTCTTCAAGAAACATAATGTACATGTAGTTTCTTCGATGCCGCATTGGACGCGTGGAAAAACAGATAAACAACGTGGTGATGGAGTTTTTGACAAATCTATCAAAGCATTACAAATGTTAAATGAAGTTGGTTATGGAATGGAAGGAACTAACTTAAAATTAGATTTAGTTTATAATCCTTCAGGAGCATTTTTACCAGGAGATCAAGCCGCTTTAGAATCTGATTTTAAAAAGGCGTTAAAAGAAGATTTCAATATTGAATTCAACTCACTTTTTGCAATTACCAATTTACCAATCAGTAGATTTTTAGATTATTTAATTGCTTCTGAAAATTACGAAGATTACATGTATGCCTTAGTTGAAGCATACAACCCTATGGCGGTTGAAAATGTAATGTGTACAAACACATTGTCAGTAAGTTGGGACGGATATTTATACGATTGCGATTTTAATCAGATGTTGAATTTAAAAGTGAATTCTAAAGTAAAACACATTTCTGACTACAATGAAGAATTGTTGCAAAACCGAAATATCATTATCAATCAACATTGCTACGGATGTACTGCTGGTGCAGGAAGTAGTTGCCAAGGAACTGTAGCCTAATGAAAAAACTTGTTTTCTTTTTTTTCTTGATTTCTCTCAATTCTTTTTCGCAAAAGAATTTGAAGCAATTATTAAAGAAGCACAATTCAGAAAGCGTTCCGTATATTTCTGTAAGTGATTTAAAAAAAGAAGCAGATAATGTAATCTTATTAGATTCTAGAGAACCTAAAGAATTCAAAGTAAGTCATCTTAAAAATGCAACTTGTGTGGGTTATGATAATTTTGACCTTAACAAAACAATCAAGAAATTACCATCAGACAAAACCACAAAAATTGTGGTGTATTGTTCTTTAGGAATCAGATCTGAAGATGTTGCTGAGAAACTTAAGAATGCTGGCTACAACAATGTTTACAATTTATATGGCGGGATTTTCGAATGGAAAAACCAAGACAATACAGTTGTAAATTCTAAAAATAAACCGACTAAAAAAGTTCATACCTTTAACAAAGAATGGAGCAAATGGCTCTTAAAAGGAGAAAAGATTTATGAGTAAAAACTTATTGCTAATTTTTACAAGAAATCCTGAATTAGGAAAAGCAAAAACACGTTTGGCTAAATCAGTTGGAGATGAAACTGCTTTAGAGATCTATAAATTTTTATTAAACAGTACCAAAGAAATTACTCAGGATTTAACCTGTGATAAAGCAGTGTACTATTCAATAAAGATTCATGAAAATGATATTTGGGATGCGGAAATTTATCAGAAATATCAACAAGAAGGAGAAGATTTAGGTTTTAGAATGCAAAATGCTTTTCAAAATTCTTTTGATGCTGGCTATAATAAAGTGATGATTATTGGTAGCGATTTGTACGACTTAACTCCAAAACATATCAATGATGCTTTTAATAAATTAGATAATAACGATGTTGTAATTGGTCCTGCAGAAGATGGTGGGTATTATCTTCTTGGAATGAAAAAATTACAATCTAACATTTTTGAAAACAAAGCTTGGGGAACAGAAACTGTTAGAAAAGACACTCTAAATGATTTACAAAAAGTAAGTGTACATTTGCTAGAAGAATTAAACGATGTAGATGTAATTGAAGACATTGAAAACCATCCAGCATTTCAAAAATTTTTGAATAATTAGAATGAAAAAACAACAACTACAAGAAACGATAGACTTTTTAAAATCAAACGGAATTTCAAATCCGCAAATAGGAATTGTATTAGGAACCGGTTTAGGAAAACTAGTAGATGAAATAACTATTGAAAAAGAAATTCAATATTCAGAAATTCCACATTTTCCTCAAGCAACGGTTGAATTCCACTCAGGGAAATTAATTTACGGGGAATTATTAGGAAAAAAAGTTGTGGTAATGTCTGGTCGCTTTCATTTATATGAAGGCTATAACCTTTGGGAAGTTACTTATGGTATCAGAACCATGCATGGTTTAGGAATCTCTACCTTATTAATCTCTAATGCAGCTGGAGCTATCAATCTTTCGTATAAGAAAGGAGATTTAATGCTATTAGAAGATCATTTAAATTTACAAGGAGGTTCTCCTTTAGCATTTAAAGGAGCAAACGAATTCGGAAATATTTTTGCTGATATGTTAGAACCTTATTCGAAAAAAATCAACAATCAACTGAAAGCTATCGCTAAAGAAAACGACATACAATTGCATGAAGGAATGTACGCAAGTGTTGTCGGCCCACAACTAGAAACTAGAGCAGAATATAGAATGTTACAAATTTTAGAGGCGGATGCAGTTGGTATGAGCACAGTGCCCGAAGTAATTGTAGCAAAACAAATTGGTTTGCCTTGTGCAGCAGTTTCAGTATTAACAGATGAGTGTGATCCAAAGAATTTACAACCGGTAGATATTGAAGAAATTATTGCTGTAGCTGGAAAAGCAGAACCAAAAATGATTACCTTATTTAAAGAATTGATTAAAGAATTATGAGTTATTTAGAAACTACACATAACGTTTATAAAGAAGCAGCATTAACCCCAGATGTTGGTTTATGTTGCACTACCAACCCTATTTGGGAATTACCGGGATTAAAGATTCCTCGTATTATGCAAGAAATGAATTACGGATGTGGTTCTACGGTGCATGCACGTGATTTAACCAACAACCCAAAAATGCTATATGTTGGTGTTGGAGGCGGAATGGAATTATTGCAATTTGCTTATTTCAATAGAAATAAGGGTGGTGTAATAGGTTTAGATGTGGTAGATGAAATGCTAGAAGCATCTCGCAAGAACTTTAAAGAAGCAGAAGAAATGAACCCTTGGTTTAAATCTGATTTTGTGGATTTAAGAAAAGGGGATGCGATGAATTTACCTGTAGAAGATAATTCGATTGATGTTGCGGCACAAAACTGCTTATTTAATATTTTTAAGGAAGATGATTTACAAAAAGCGATTGCAGAAATGTATCGTGTGTTAAAACCTCATGGTCGTTTGGTAATGAGTGATCCTACTTGTGAGCAAGAAATGAATGATGAGTTACGTAACGATGAGCGCTTACGTGCACTTTGTTTAAGTGGAAGTTTATCGATTGCTAATTATGTAAAAGCATTAACCGATGCTGGTTTTGGAACTATTGAGATTAGAGCCAGAAAACCTTATAGAATCTTAGACCCGAAGAATTACCCTACTGACGAATTAATTTATATAGAATCTATTGAAGTAGCTGCAATTAAAGATCCAATGCCTGCGGACGGACCTTGTGTTTTTACAGGAAAAGCTGCTATTTATTATGGTGATGAGGATTATTTTGATGATGGAGCAGGACATACTTTATTAAAAAATCAGCCTTTAGCTATTTGCGATAAAACAGCAGCAGCTTTAAAATCTTTAGGTAGAGATGATATTTATTTCTCAGAATCTACTTACCACTACGATGGTGGCGGATGCTGTTAAATTTCATTTAAAAGAATTGAAACCCTTGTCTCTAGCAAGGGTTTTTCTTTATCTTTAAATCAAAATTATTGGTGTTATGAAACGCATACAGCTTTTTGAGTTTGAAGATTTTAATTGGCTTCCATCTTTTATTAGAAGTAGTATTACCAATTTACTCGCACTACTTCTTAAAATGCTAAAAACCAAAGATGTTGTTGCTGCTCTTATTCATGATATTAAAAAGCAACATGATTTTAAACAAATTGTTGATTTAGGTTCTGGTTCTGGTGGAGTGATGATTGATGTAATTGAAGAAATCAATAAAAACAGTAATACGCAAGTTAACTTATTACTTACCGATTTATATCCAAACACCTCGGTTGTAAACAACATTAACAGTTTAAATATTAAAAACGTCCGTTATCAACAGGAATCGTTAAATGCAACCGATTTTAAAAATGCTCCAGAAGGCTTAAAAACCATGATGAATAGTTTTCATCATATGCCACCAGAAAGCGCAAAAAAGATTTTAAAAACTGCACAAGAAAACAAACAACCTTTACTGATTTACGAAATGGGACAAAACAACATCCCAACCCTACTTTGGTGGTTGCTATTGCCTATTTCAATCGTAATTATGGTAGTAATGGTACTTTTTATGACTCTTTTTGTAAAAAACCTCACATTTAAGCAAGTACTATTTACTTATTTAATTCCGATAATTCCGCTCGTATACGCTTGGGACGGACAAGCTTCTTTAGTTAGAATGTACACATTTAAGGATATAGAAAACTATTTACTAAAAGACTTACAAAACGATTCTTATTCATGGAAGATTGACTATGCTAAAAACTCAAAAGGCAAAAAACAAGGATATTATATTTTGGGGCTTCCTAAGAACAAATAACTAAGCAGATAAAACAAGGTAAATGTTTTATTATCCGGAAATATTTAACCTAAAAACAATATATTTGATTAGATATAACTAGTTGGCAACAAGCTGAAAAATGAGATTTACGATAACAATTTTAGTTCTAATTTTATGCTTTTCGTCTTGTAAAGAAAAGACGGAAAGAAAAACTGAACCTAAAAAAGAAAAAACTGAATTAAAAGCCGAATCAAATAAACCGAAAGTTGAACCGATTGAAAAAGTTGACTTATCAAAAGTTCCTGATTCTTTAGAATTAGTTACAGACAAAAATCTGAAAGGAGATTTTAACGGAGATAACAAAACTGACTTCGCCTCTATCGTAAAAAATAAAATCAATCAAAAAATTGGAGTTTTAATACTTCACAATTCTGTAAATTTTGAAAGTTACGTTTTCGGAGCAGGGAAAGAAGTGTCTGAAATGACAGACTTGGATTGGATTGAAGTTTTTGAAATATTACCAAAAGGAGAAATTGTCTCACCGACTTTAGTTGACGAAGAAACGGGAAATATAATCGGACAAGACGAAAGCAAGAATTTCAAACTTATTGGAAACGGAATTTATATGAGCGTTGAGGAATCTCACGGTGGCGGAATTATATTTTGGAACGGAAAAGAATATCAATGGTATCATATAGAATAAAAAGCCAGTTGCCAACAATGTATAACCGCAATTACGGCGGATTCGACTACGTCCGAATCCACTCGGAATTGCTAAAGCTTGTGCTAAACCGAAAATTAACGCATATTAACCCGTAACTGACGGTTATACGAGACCGTTACCTACAATTTCAGAAATGCGAATACTTATTATAATTTTAGTTTTAATTTTAGCTTCCTGCAAAGGACAAAACAAGAAGAGTAATCTGACTGAAAAATCAATATCGGAAAGTATAATAACTTCTGAATATGAGTTAATCAAGGCTAAAAAACAAAAAGGTTTATTAATTTTATTTCCTTGTTTTCCTTGTGATGCCAAAAACACATTTTCTGAATTTAAAATTTCGGATATAAGCATAGAAAATGAGTTTTCAGTTTTGGCAATGAACTTAAACCAACGTTTATTTTTGACACAAATAGAAAAACAAGAATTGGTTGAACAGTTAGAAAAAATAGTTTCCGAAAATAACTTACCTAAAGAAAACGTGTTTATTGGTGGATTTTCAAGTGGTGGGAATGTAAGTCTTTTAATCAGTGATTATCTTATTAAAAATAAAAGCAAAGTTCAACCCAAAGGAGTATTTATAGTAGATTCACCTATTGACCTTTTAGCGCTTTATAAAACGGCTCAAAAAAACTTAAAAATCAACTTCTCACAACCTTCTATTCAAGAAGCAACGTGGATAAAAAGCTTTTTTGACAAAGAATTTGGAAACCCGAAAGACGGAATAACTAATTATGAAAATAATTCACCTTTCACTCTTGAAACACAAAACATCCAAAATTTAAGAAACCTTAAAAATCTAAAAATTAGACTTTACACAGAACCTGATTTAAAATGGTGGCAAGAGAACAGAAAAAACGATTATGAAGACCTAAATGCCTATTATCTTAAAAAGTTATCAGATAAATTAAAAACTGAGTTCGGAAGTAAAAATATTGAAGTTATAGAAACAAAAAATAGAGGTTATCGTGCAAATGGAGAAAGGCATCCACATTCTTGGGCAATCGTAAACGAAAAAGATTTAATAAAATGGATGACAGAATAAAAACTACTATTGCTTAATCTTAAGCAAACAACGTAGCAAAAGCTTCTTCAATCTTACTTACCAGAATCAGTTTTATGGAATGATTTTTACTGGTTATCTTATTATACTTAGACGTTACAAAAGTTTTATAACCTAATTTTTCAGCTTCAGTAATTCGTTGGTCTATTTTAGATACTGGACGAATCTCTCCTGCTAAACCAACTTCGGCAGCGAAACATACGTTCGGATTTATCGCCATATCTTGATTGGATGATAAAATAGCTGCTACTACCGCTAAATCTATCGCAGGATCATCCACATGAATACCTCCTGTTACATTTAAAAACACATCTTTAGCGCCTAATTTAAAACCTGCACGTTTTTCTAGTACAGCTAAAATCATGTGCAATCTTTTTAGGTTATACCCTGTAGTAGTACGTTGTGGAGTTCCATACACCGCTGTAGAAACCAATGCTTGGATTTCTATCATCAACGGACGAATACCTTCTAAGGTAGAAGCAATGGCTGTACCACTTAAATCGGCATCTTTTTTAGAGATTAATATTTCAGATGGATTTGACACTTCTCTCAACCCACTAGATAACATTTCGTAAATTCCTAATTCGGCAGTAGAACCAAAACGGTTTTTTTGTGAACGTAAGATACGGTAGGTATGGTTTCTATCTCCTTCAAACTGTAAAACCACATCTACCATGTGTTCTAAAATCTTAGGACCTGCAATGTTTCCTTCTTTATTAATATGACCAATTAACAAAACTGGAGTCGCTGTTTCTTTGGCAAATTTTATCAACTCAGCAGAAGTCTCTCTAATCTGAGAAATACTACCTGGAGAAGCTTCAATAGAATTGGTATGTAATGTTTGAATAGAATCGATTACCAAAACATCTGGCTGAACCTCTTCAATATTTTTAAAAATTTGTTGGGTATTGGTTTCGGTAAGAATTAAACAATTAGAATTTTTCATATCTAATCGTTCTGCACGCATTTTTATTTGCGACTGACTTTCTTCCCCTGAAACATACAATACTTTTTGTGGTATTTGTAAGGCTATTTGCAACAATAAAGTTGATTTACCAATACCAGGCTCACCACCTAATAAAACGACTGCTCCTTTAACTAAACCTCCGCCTAGAACTGTATCTAATTCTTTATTTCGAGTACCAAAACGTTCTTCAGGATTTAACTGGATATCTTCTACTCGCAAAGGCTTTGAAACTCTTTTCTCAGCATTGGCTGGCGTTTTCCAATTCCTTTTTTCTTCTTTCTGAATTACTTCTTCAACAATGGTATTCCATTCTTTACAAGCATAACATTGCCCAATCCATTTTGCATGTTGCGTTCCACAATGTTGACAGAAAAAAGTAGTTTTGGTTTTAGCCATTCGGTTTGTAAGATTTACTTACAAAGAAAAGAAAACTATTTGTTTTTATTATAGATTGGTAATAGCAAAAATGATAACGCTCCGAAAATCAGAATCATTAATGTTTGAGCTGACCACATAACACTACCGAAAGCTAATGCTGGTTTTTCAGCAACTCCAAATAATGTAAATGCTCCAGCCACAGCCACTGGATATAAACCAAAACCTCCGTTGGTTGCAGCTATAGAAAATCCTCCAGCAATAAAACCTACTAAAACTCCTCCAATTAGTACATGCAAACCTTCTATTGCTGGAATAGTAGCCCAAAACATAGCAATATACATTACCCAAATAAAAATTGTATGAAAAATAAACGCTGCTCTTTGTTTCATTTTAAAAATACTAGTAACACCTTCTGATAAACTCAAAATGAAGTTTTTAATTTTTAAGCCAATTCCAGATTTTGCTTTTTTTACATATCTTGAAAAAACAAAAAAACCAAGAATCACCGCTCCTAAAATTAACGCAATTTTTGTTGGATCAAAATTTTTAGTTAAAAGTTCAAAAATAAAATCGAATTGAAAAAATAATGTTATTGATATAATAATTAACATCATTATTAAATCTGCCATTCTTTCTGCTACAATAGTTCCAAAACCTTTTTCAAAAGGAATATTTTCATAACTTGACATAACTGCAGCTCTAGAAACCTCTCCCGCTCTAGGCAGCAGTAAATTAACTAAATAAGCTATTAGAACCGCTAATGTTGAGTTTACAAATCTAGGCTTATATCCCATTGGCTCTAATAAAAACTTCCATCGATAAGCTCTTGACAAGTGACTTAAAATCCCGAAGAACAACCCTAAAGCGATCCACCAATAATTGGCATTTTTAAAATACTCTAATAAATCCTGAGGTGGTATTTTGGTAAACATATACCAAACTAAAAAACCTCCCAAAGCGAGAGGTAATATAATTTTTAAGATTTTTTTTACTGACAAACTCAAAACTACTCTAATAAATTATTTTCTTCGTTAGGAAATACTAACTGTGGTTTGAATTTTTTTGCTTCTTCAAGCTCCATAAAAGCATATACTATTAAGATAAGTATATCTCCTTTTTGAACTCTACGAGCAGCTGCCCCATTTAAAGTGATTTCCCCACTTTTTCTTGGACCTGGAATTGCATAAGTTTCTAAACGCTCACCATTGTTATTGTTTACAATCTGAACTCTTTCTCCTTCAATAATTCCAGCAGCATCCATTAAATCTTCGTCAATAGTGATGCTTCCTATATAATTTAAATCCGCATTAGTTACTTTAACACGGTGAATTTTAGATTTTACTACTTGTACTAACATACGGCAAAAATAGATGTTTTTTGATGAATACTAACTTGTTTTTGATGAATTTACTCACAAAGTGAGATTTAAACACTACAACACTTAGATAAAATACTTTTGTCCTTTTCTAAACATACTATAAAGTGTCTTTAAAAAATGATTATAATCTTATATTATCAATCAAACGAATCTCTCCTGCAAAAACAGCGATAAAACCTCTGTACTTTTTGTTTCGTTCGATGACTGTTGCTGTTTGTAATGTTTCCTCATCTGCAATAGTAAAATACTCCAACTCTAATAACTCATGTTTTTTGAATTGTTCCTCAACCCATTGCGTTAATTCATTAGCATTTTTTGTGCCAAATTTTTTCTTCGCCTTCTTTAAAGTTTTGTAAATAAAAGGCGCAGCTTCTCTGTGTTCTTGTGTTAAACGAGTATTACGAGAGCTCATAGCCAACCCGTCATCTTCTCGATAAATATCGCAACCTTTAATTTTAACTGGTAGATTATGTTTTTCTACCATTTTTTTAATGATTTGTAATTGTTGAAAATCCTTTTTACCGAAATAAGCTTTATCTGGATTCACAATTTCAAACAAAGTTTTCACAATAGTTCCAACTCCATCAAAATGACCATCGCGAAACTTACCTTCCATTTGATGTTCCAATCCATCAAAATTAAATTTATCAGATGCAATATTTTCTGCATAAATTTCTTTTATAGAAGGAAAAAACAACATGTCACAATCAACACTTTCTAACAATTTAACGTCATTATCAAATGTTTTTGGATACTTAACTAAATCTTCTTGATTATCAAACTGAGTCGGATTAACAAAAATACTAACAACTGTTAGATCGTTTTTTTTCTTTGCTCTTTCTACTAATGATAAATGCCCCTCATGTAAAGCTCCCATAGTAGGCACAAATCCAATTGATTTCTCAAGACTCTTTTGTTGCGACAAAAAATCTTTTAATTCTGATTTAATTTTAAAAATTTTCATTCTTTAATAGTTGGAATCCATGCAAAATTAGCAATTTAACACCATTTTAGCATAAATTTTCGTATTTTTGCACCTTCAATTTAAGAGAAAGATTTAATGAAGGATAAGAGAATATTATATGTTTCGTCTGAGGTAACACCTTATTTACCAGAAACAGAATTATCGTCTACTGCATTTAACGTTGCTAAAAATGCACATTCTAAAGGAGTTCAAACCCGTATTTTCATGCCTCGTTTTGGGGTTATTAATGAAAGAAGACATCAGTTACACGAAGTAATTCGTTTGTCTGGGATGAATTTAATTATTAACGACATGGACATGCCTTTAATAATTAAAGTTGCTTCAATTCCTAAAGAAAGAATGCAAGTTTATTTCATTGATAACGATGAATATTTTAAGCGTAAAGCTGTATATTCTGATGAAGATGATAAATTGTTTGATGACAATGATGAACGAATGATTTTCTTCGCAAAAGGAGTTGTTGAAACTGTTAAGAAATTAAACTGGGCTCCAGACATTATTCACGTTCATGGATGGATGGCTTCTTTATTACCTTTATATTTAAGAGAATTTTATAAGGAAGAGCCATTGTTTGCAGAAAGCAAGATTGTAACTTCGCTGTACGATAAGAATTTTGATGGTGAGTTAAATGGTGAATTAGCAAATAAAGTTCGTTTTGATAAAGTTGAAGAATCAAAAATATCAACAATAGAAACACCAAACTATACTAATATTTTAAAAAGTGCTATCGAAAACTCAGACGCTATTGTTAAAGGTAGTGAAAGCCTATCTGATGAATTAGAAGCTTTTATCACAAGTAGTGATGTTAAAGTTTTAGAATTTCAATCAGAAGAAGTTTTAACTGAATCTTATTTAGAATTTTACAAAGAAAACGTTTTAGAATTAAGCGAATAATAACAGAAATGATTAGAAAAATTGGTGCTTTAGGTATTAGCCTACTATGTTTAGGAGCTATAATATCATGTGAAAAAGATTTTAACGACATAGGAACTAATGTTGTTAGTAACACAAAATTTGAAACTGGAGAAATCTTATTGGATGTTGAAATTAGTCCTGTTGATTTAGAGAGTGTTCGAGCAGATAATATAGCCATAGGGTCTCTAGGAGAATATTGGTTAGGTATATACAATAGTGGAAATTACAAAACAATTGAAGCCTCAATTATTAGTCAACTTGGTTTAGTTACTAATCCAAAAACTGAAGATAAAAAAGCTGCAACAGCTGATGGTGAAATTGACTCGATTTACACCTTAGATAAGGTGATTTTAAAATTACCATATACAGCAACAAATATAGGGACAGAAAGCGATGGGAAACCTAAATTTAGATTAGACTCTGTTTTAGGAAATACTGACATCGCTACTTCTTTGAAAGTATATCAAAACAATACTTTTTTAAATAGATTAGATCCTGGAAACCCTGCAAATCAAAATAGTTTTCAGTCTAATCAAGATTATGAAAATGTACCACTTCCTGATGGCTTACTAAATGAAGATATAGATTTCAAATTTAAACCTAGCCCTATAGACACTATGCTAGTTTTAACTAGAAACATTAGTAATGGAAATACATACAAAGACACTATAAAGCTTGAAAATAAAGCTCCTTTTTTATCTATCCCTTTGAAAATGGACCATATGAAATCACTTTTTTGGGATAAATTTAAAGATGATGAGTTTACTACTTCAGAAGCGTTTAACAACTATTTTAGAGGGGTAATAGTTAAAGCTGAAGGTAGTGACGGAGCAATGATACCTCTTAATCTTTTAGGAACTAGTGCTTCTGCTAGTATTGATTTTCACTATACTATTACAACTTTTGAAAAGAAAGAAGATCAAACCGATTTAGTTTTAAAAGACACTTTACCTAATACATATTCTTTTCCTTTATCTGGTGTAAGAAATAGTATTTATAAAATGTCAACAGCAACAACTCCAGCTCCTATAAATAATTTTGTTATACAAGGTACCGCAGGTACTATGGCTAAAATAACAGTTTTAGACAATACTAAACTTCAAGAACTTAGAAACAACAACTGGTTAATTAACGATGCTTCATTAAGCTTTTATGTTAACCAAAGTATCAATACTGATAAAAACACAACTCCTCAAAGGTTATTTATTTATCAAGATAAAGACAATGAAAATGGAGGTACTACGCCTACTCAATTAACTGACGCATATAAAGAAGCAGCAACTTTTGGCGGAAATCTAGAATTAACAGAAGATGATAAGCCTGAAAAGTACACTTTTAAAATCACAGATTATATCTCTGATTTATTAGACGGTACAACAAGTGATGTTTCTCCTTTAATTTTAAAGGTTTACAATAACCCAACTGATAACGCTGTAAATAATAATACATTAGATATTAATGTAAAATCTTATAACTGGAACCCTAGAGGGGTAACATTATTAGACGCTAATGAAACTGCCAACGGAACAAGGAGAGCTGTTTTAAAAATATCATACTCAAAAGAAAAATAAGAAACTGATATGTGTGGAATAACAGGATATATTGGAGAAAGAGATGCTTACCCTATTGTAATAAACGGATTAAAACGTTTAGAGTATAGAGGTTATGATAGTGCAGGAATCATGATGTATGATGGAGAAACAATGCACTTATCCAAAACTAAAGGAAAGGTTTCTGACTTAGAAATTATAACTAATAAAGACGAAAAAAGAAAGAAGGGGAAAATAGGAATTGGACATACACGTTGGGCTACACATGGTGTGCCTAATGACACGAATTCTCATCCTCATTTTTCACAATCTGGAGATTTAGTAATCGTTCATAATGGAATCATTGAAAATTATGATACTATTAAAAAAGAACTAATTTCTAGAGGCTATAAATTTAAAAGTGATACTGATACTGAAGTTTTAATAAACCTCATTGAAGAAGTTAAAAAAACAGAGGGTTGTAAACTAGGTAAAGCTGTACAACTTGCCCTTACCAATGTAATTGGAGCCTATGCAATCGCTGTTTTTGATAAAACTAAGCCTAACGAATTAATTGTAGCTCGTTTAGGAAGTCCAATTGCTATTGGTGTTGGAAAAAATAACGAAGAGTTTTTTGTTGCTTCAGATGCTTCACCATTTATTGAGTACACAAAAGATGCTATTTATTTAGAAGATGGAGAATTAGCCATCATCAAAAAGAATAAAGGAATCAAAGTTCACGTTATTGAAAATGATAAAGAAATAGATGCCAATATTCAAGAACTTCAATTAAGTTTAGATCAAATTGAAAAAGGTGGTTATGACCACTTTATGCTTAAAGAAATACATGAGCAACCTAAAGCTATTATAGATACCTATAGAGGTAGAATGTTAGCTAATGAAGGAATCATTCGTATGGCAGGTGTTGATGATAATATGTCTAAATTTTTAAATGCTGACAGAATCATAATTATAGCTTGTGGTACTTCATGGCATGCTGGTTTAGTTGGAGAATATTTATTTGAAGACATGGCGCGTATTCCTGTTGAAGTTGAGTACGCATCAGAATTTAGATACCGTAATCCTATAATCACACCAAAAGATGTAGTAATTGCTATTTCTCAATCTGGTGAAACAGCTGACACCTTAGCTGCTATTAAACTAGCTAAATCTAAAGGAGCATTTGTATTTGGTGTATGTAATGTTGTTGGGTCCTCTATTGCTAGAGAGACACATGCTGGTGCTTATACCCATGCTGGACCAGAAATTGGAGTTGCTTCAACAAAAGCATTTACAACTCAAATTACTGTACTAACTTTAATAGCATTAAAATTAGCTCAAGAAAAAGGGACTTTATCTAAATCTGCTGTAAATAATTATTTACAAACGATGCAACAAATTCCTGCCCAAATTGAAAAACTATTAGAAATTGATTCTAAAGTTCAAGAGATTGCATCTGTTTATAAAAATGCTAAAAACTGTTTATATTTAGGTCGTGGATTTAACTTCCCTGTAGCATTAGAAGGAGCTTTAAAATTAAAAGAGATTTCATATATACACGCTGAAGGATATCCTGCTGCAGAAATGAAACATGGACCTATCGCTTTAATTGATGAAAATATGCCAATATTTGTTATCGCAACTAATAAAGGTCATTATGAAAAAGTGGTAAGTAACATTCAAGAAATTAAATCTAGAAGTGGAAAGATCATCGCAATCGTTACTGAAGGTGATGAAACTGTAAAAGAAATTGCAGATCATGTAATTGAAATTCCAGATACAGAAGAAGCGTTAACTCCTTTATTAACTACCATTCCTTTTCAATTATTATCATACCACATTGCTGTTATGTTAGATAAGAATGTAGATCAACCTAGAAATTTAGCTAAATCGGTTACTGTAGAATAATTGATTTAACTTTTAAATAATAAAAAATCCCGAGATAATTATCTCGGGATTTTTTTATTCATCTTTTTCAAAAATTGTATATACTGGGAAATGATCTGAAAAACCTCCTTGGTACCAAGGTCCTATATAAGTTCTAAACGGACTGTCTTTAAATTTTCCTTTGTAAAATCGCAACCAATCCTTCTTTAAAATGTTTGCTTTTAAAAATGTGTGCTTACTTTTTTCTGCATCAAAAAAATCTCTTGAAAAAATAATCTGATCAAACAAATGCCATTTTTTATAAAAAGTTAAAGTTCCTTCACCTTTTTCAAACAGTGATTTCATTGGATTATACAAATCATCTGTAACTAAGTAATCTAGTATACTTTCGCTTGTTGGGTCGTCATTGAAATCACCCATGATTACAAATTTAGCGTCTTTATTCTCTAATTTTATTTCATCAATTACTTCATGAACTAATTTTGCAGCCTTAATTCGTTTATGCTTTGTTTCTTCATCTCCGTCTCTTCTTGATGGCCAATGGTTAACTAAAACGTGAATCAATTCTCCATTTAATTTCCCTTTTACAACTAAAAGATCTCTTGTGTAATCAACCTTCCCTTCCTCATCAGTTAAATACAATGGATGATTGCTAGACGAAATAACTTCGAAAAAATCTTTATTATACATCAACGCAACATCAATACCTCTTTCATCTGGAGAATCATAATGCACATAACTATAATTGAATTTTGATAAGTTTTTATGCTTAATTAGATCCTTAATCACTTTTGCATTTTCAACTTCAACCAAACCAACTATAGCAGGTGGAAAAGCTGACTGATTACTACCTAATTGACTTATAACAGAAGTTATCTTCTTTATTTTATGCTTATATTTTTTAGTATTCCATCTTCGTTTACTTAATGGTGTAAAATCATCATCTGCAGTTAATGGGTTATCAACTGTATCAAATAAATTTTCTACATTATAAAAAGCGATAGTGAATCTGTTTTTTCTTCTAGTTTTACTCATTAATCAATATTTATAAACCGAAATTACGAAAAATAAAAAGCACGCTATTTGTAGCGTGCTTTGAATATATTATTGAAGTTTGTTATTAAACAACTCCTTGATCTAACATAGCATCGGCAACTTTTACGAAACCTGCAATATTAGCTCCTTTTACGTAATCTACAAATCCATCAGCTTGTGTACCATACTCAACACAAGAAGCGTGGATATTGTTCATAATTTGGTGTAATTTACCATCAACTTCCTCTCTAGTCCAGTTGTAACGTAAAGAGTTTTGAGACATCTCTAAACCGGATGTTGCAACTCCACCAGCATTTGATGCCTTTCCTGGAGCGAATAAAATTTTCGCCTCTAAGAAAGCTTCAACAGCTTCTGGTGTAGAAGGCATATTTGCTCCTTCTCCAACACAGATACAACCGTTTGCTAATAATGTTTTTGCTTCTTCACCGTTTAACTCATTTTGAGTTGCACAAGGTAAAGCTACATCACATTTAGTTCCCCAAGGTCTTTCACCTTTAAAGAATTTTGCGTTTGGATACTTTTCTACATACTCGTGAATTCTTCCACGACGTACATTTTTAATCTCCATAACGTAAGCTAATTTTTCAGCATCAATTCCGTCTTCATCTAAAATATACCCTGAAGAATCAGACATTGTAACTACTTTACCTCCTAATTGAGTTACTTTTTCAGTAGCATACTGAGCAACGTTTCCAGAACCAGAAACCACTACTGTTTTACCATTAAAAGAATCTCCTTTAGTTTTTAACATGTTTTCAGCAAAATAAACATCTCCGTAACCTGTTGCTTCTGGTCTAATTAAAGAACCACCCCAAGTAGCTCCTTTACCAGTTAAAACACCAACAAATTCGTTACGTAATTTTTTATATTGACCGAACATGAATCCGATTTCTCTTCCTCCAACACCAATATCTCCAGCAGGAACATCAGTATTAGCACCGATATGACGGAATAATTCAGACATAAAAGCTTGACAAAATGCCATTACTTCTCTATCAGATTTTCCTTTAGGATTAAAGTCAGAACCTCCTTTACCTCCACCCATTGGTAAAGTAGTTAAAGAGTTTTTGAAAACTTGCTCGAATCCTAAAAACTTTAAGATCGATAAGTTTACTGATGGATGAAAACGTAAACCACCTTTGTATGGTCCAATTGCAGAGTTAAACTCAACTCTATAACCTCTGTTTACCTGAGTTTCACCATTATCATCTACCCAAGGAACTCTAAACATTAAAGTTCTCTCTGGCTCAACCATTCTTTCTAACAATTTTTTCCCTTGATATTTAGGATTGTTTTCAATAAATGGAATTACAGTTTCTGCAACTTCATGTACTGCTTGCAAAAATTCTGGCTCATTAGAATTACGTTCTTTAACGTAATCCATAAATGCATTTATTTTAGATTCCATAATCTAGTTGTTGTATTATTATTATTTTAATAATTTCGTTAGGCAAATATAATTAATTTACAATTTGCTGAATTTAAAAAAGTCAATTATTTACCTAATTTTTCGCTTTTTGCAATCGTTTTCGCTGCAATGATTTCAATAGTCGATAACTCTTGCTAAAACCTACACAACTTTGATATAAAAATCTTAAATTTGCAGCCTAATTTTTGATAAAAACGATGTTAGACAAGGTAAAAGAATTGATTGGTGATGTACAAGCTTTCAAAGCTACTTCGAAAGAAGAAGTGGAAGCTTTTAGAATAAAATATTTAGGAAGTAAAGGTTTATTAAAAGATTTATTTGCTGAATTTAAAAATGTTGATGCCGAATTAAGAAAAGATTTTGGCCAGGCTTTAAACAACTTAAAGCAATCTGCCGAAGGAAAAGTAGCTGAATTAAATGACACTTTAGAGAGTGCTGTTGAAGAAAAAGGAATCTATGGAGATTTAACTCGTCCATCAGAGCCAATTAATTTAGGTTCTCGTCACCCAATATCTTTAGTAAAAAATCAAATCATTGAGGTTTTTAACCGTATCGGTTTTACTGTTTCTGAAGGACCAGAAATAGAAGATGATTGGCACAACTTTACTGCCTTAAATTTACCAGAATATCATCCAGCACGTGATATGCAGGATACGTTTTTTATCGAAAAAAATCCTGATACTTTATTAAGAACTCACACCTCATCGGTACAAGTTCGCTATATGGAAAATAACGAACCACCAATTCGTACAATTTCTCCGGGTCGTGTTTTTAGAAACGAAGATATTTCTGCTCGTGCACACTGTATTTTTCATCAAGTAGAAGGTTTATATATTGATACTGATGTTTCTTTTGCCGATTTAAAGCAAACACTTTTATACTTTACTAAAGAGATGTTTGGTAAATCTAAAATCAGATTACGTCCTTCTTATTTCCCATTTACTGAACCTAGTGCTGAAGTAGATATTTACTGGGGATTAGAAACCGAAACAGATTATAGAATTACCAAAGGAACTGGATGGTTAGAAATTATGGGATGCGGTATGGTAGATCCTAACGTATTAAAGAACGCCAATATAGATCCTACTAAATATTCTGGATATGCATTCGGAATGGGAATTGAGCGTATTGCCATGTTATTATATCAAATTCCTGATATTCGTATGTTTTACGAAAACGATAAGCGTTTCCTAGAGCAATTTAAATCAGTAATTTAATTAAAAACATAAAAGACGAAAGAATTAAAAAACTTTCGTCTTTCCATTTAAAATAATCTAAATGAAAAAAGATATTCACATACCAATTGTAACTGGTTTAGAATTGGCAATTGTTTTAGATAAAAACGAGCAAGATAATTCTGATGAATGGGGCGTATACCTTATCAACAGAAAAGAAGTTGATTTAGAAATGATTGTAATTGTTTCTCAAGGGTTTTCTGAAACAAAAACAACCTCTTTATTTCGCAGAAAAATAGATATTCTACCTGCTAATTCTTTTTCTAAATTCGAAATAATGCAGCCTGAATTATTTACTTTAGACAATCGTTTTCAAGTTACTTTTTTTGAAGACAATCAATTACATGAAAAAACTTATATTTTTCAAAAAGGCACCATTCAAAAAGGCTTCTTAAGAGATATTGACATCCTAGAAAAAAAAGGTGTTATCATTAAGTAGCTTTTAATTAAAAATACACAAAAGAGCAATATTCGTTAATAAATGAGTATTGCTCTTTTTTATGCACTCTATTTAGGTACATTAGCCAAAAACTAAAGAAACATGCTTTTAAGTATTCAAAATATAGTGTCTGATTTTTCTTCGTGGATTTGGGGAATGCCATTATTAATACTATTAATAGGTGGCGGATTATACTTATTCATATACTCTGGCTTGGTACCTTTTAGATATATGGGACACGCTATTGCTGTTTTACGTGGTAAATACGACAAACAAGATTCTCCTGGTGACTTATCTCATTACGAGGCTTTATCGTCTGCTATTGCTGCAACTGTAGGAATGGGAAATATAAGTGGTGTCGCAATTGCGATAGCCATGGGAGGACCTGGAGCTATTTTTTGGATGTGGGTAAGCGCTTTTGTAGGTATGGCAACAAAGTTTTTCACCTGTAGTTTAGCTATAATGTACCGAGGTAAAGATGAAGAAGGAAATGTAAAAGGAGGTCCAATGTATGTAATTACAGAAGGTTTAGGTAAAAAATGGAAACCTTTAGCTATCTTTTTTTCGACTGCTGGTTTAATAGGAACATTACCTGCTTTTCAAGCAAATCAATTAACGCAAACAATAATTGATGTTTTTAGCGTGAATGAATCAAACGAATTTACTGCAAAATTCTTAATAGGAATCGTTATTGCATTTATTGTCTCAATGGTAATTTTTGGAGGAATTCAAAGAATAGGAAAAGTGGCTGGTAAATTAGTTCCGATAATGGTAGTTGTCTATTTACTAACCGTTTTAATTATTCTTCTTATAAAAATAGAAGAAGTTCCATCTATAATCTCATTAATATTTACAGATGCTTTTACAGGAAAATCTGTTTTAGGCGGTGCTTTAGGGGCATTAATAATTACTGGCGTAAAACGTGCTGCTTTTTCTAACGAAGCAGGTTTAGGAACCGCACCAATGATGCACGGAACAGCAAAAACAAACGAACCTATTCGTGAAGGTTTAGTCGCTATGTTAGGTCCTGCTATAGATACTTTATTAGTATGTACATTAACTGCATTAGCGATATTGGTTTCAGGCGTGTGGAAAGGTTTTGATGGTAATGGTATTACTATGACTTTAGCTGCTTTCGATTCTGTGCTACCATATCATTTAGGAAGCATTATTTTAACTATTTGTGTATTAATTTTTGCATTCTCAACCCTATTTACTTATTCTTTTTATGGGTATAGTTGTCTTAGTTATTTAACCAATACTAAGCTTGCTAAATATTACAATCATTTCTATGTTTTAGTAATTATAGTTGCTGCAATAATTAAACTAGATTTTGTTATTAATTTAATGGATAGCGCTTATGCTTTAATGGCAATTCCTACTGTTTTATCAACCTTAATTTTAGCTCCGAAAGTTAAAAAAGCAGCAACTGTTTATTTTCAGAAATTAAAAACAAATAGCTTTTAATCATCCTTCGTTCTTTTCTTTTTATTTGCGTAATTTTGCACCTCAAAATTTCAAGAAATGTACAGAACGCATACTTGTGGCGAATTAAGAGCTTCGCACATTAATACTGAAGTAACCCTTTCTGGATGGGTACAAAAATCACGTGATAAAGGTTTTATGATTTGGGTTGATTTACGTGATCGTTACGGAATCACTCAGTTAATCTTTGATGAAGAGCGTACTTCTAAAGAATTAATGGAAAAAGCGAAGACTTTAGGTCGTGAATTTGTTGTACAAGTTAAAGGAACAGTAATTGAACGTCAGTCTAAAAACGCAAATATTCCTACTGGTGATGTTGAAATATTAGTTTCTGAATTAGAAATTTTAAATGAAGCTAAATTACCACCTTTCACTATTGAAGATAATACTGATGGTGGAGAAGATATTCGTATGCAATATCGTTATTTAGATATCCGTCGTAACCCTGTAAAAGATAGTTTAATCTTCCGTTCTAAAGTATCGATGGAAGTTCGTAAATATTTATCTGACAAAGGATTTATTGATGTTGAAACACCATATTTAATCAAGTCAACTCCAGAAGGAGCACGTGATTTCTTAGTTCCTTCACGTATGAACGCGGGTCAGTTTTACGCATTACCACAATCACCTCAAACATTCAAACAACTATTGATGGTTGGTGGAATGGACAAGTATTTCCAGATTGTTAAGTGTTTTAGAGATGAGGATTTACGTGCCGATCGTCAACCAGAATTTACACAGATTGACTGTGAAATGGCGTTTGTTGAGCAAGAAGATATTTTAGAGATTTTTGAAGGAATGACACGTCATTTACTAAAAGAAATCAACGGAGTTGAAGTAGAAAAATTCCCAAGAATGTTGTTTGACGACGCTATGCGTTTATATGGGAATGACAAACCAGATATCCGTTTTGGAATGGAGTTCGGTGAGTTAAACGATGTAGCTCAAAACAAAGAATTTAAAGTATTTAACGATGCTGAATTAGTTGTAGGTATCGCAGTTCCTGGAGGAGCTTCTTACACAAGAAAAGAAATTGATAAATTAATTGACTGGGTACGTCGTCCGCAAGTAGGAGCTTTAGGTATGGTGTATGTAAAATGTAACGAAGATGGTACTTTTAAATCATCTGTAGATAAATTTTATGACCAAGAAGATTTAGCTAAATGGGCAGAAAAAACTGGAGCTAAAGCTGGAGATTTAATCTGTATTTTATCTGGTAATACTACCAAAGTACGTGCGCAGTTATCTGCTTTACGTATGGAAATGGCAGAACGTTTAGGTTTAAGAGACCCTAAAGTATTTGCTCCGTTATGGGTAATCGATTTCCCGTTATTAGAGTTAGATGAAGAAACAGGCCATTACCACGCAATGCACCACCCATTTACATCACCTAAACCAGGTCAGTTAGAATTATTAGACACAAATCCTGGAGACGTAAAAGCAAATGCTTATGATTTAGTTTTAAATGGTAACGAAATAGGTGGAGGCTCTATTCGTATTCACGATAAAGAAACGCAAGCAATCATGTTTAAACATTTAGGGTTTACTGAAGAAGAAGCAAAAGAACAATTTGGTTTCTTAATGGATGCTTTTGAATATGGAGCACCACCACACGGAGGTTTAGCTTTCGGATTAGATAGGCTGGTTGCTATTTTAGGTGGACAAGAAACTATTCGTGATTTTATTGCGTTTCCTAAAAACAACTCAGGTCGTGATGTAATGATTGATGCACCTGCAAGCTTAAATGATTCTCAATTAGAAGAGTTGAGTATTAAATTAGATGTAAAAGAATAACGCGTTATTACGAGCAAAAGCGAAGTAATCTGTTCATAAATTAAGAGATTACTTCATTAACATTCGCAATGATAGAAAATATATAAAAGTCCCGTTCTACTAAATAGAGCGGGATTTTTTGTTACTTTTATATTCATGAAAAAAAAGAAAATTTTAAAAATCGCTTTAATAGTTGTTTCGTCTATTTTAGTTGCTTTCGCAGGAATTGTACTCTACGGATATCTATACATTAAAGATGCATATAATACTGAAGGAAAACCTTACAAAAATTACATCGGTTATATAGATCAAAGTAAAGCATTGTTAAATGACAAGTATGAATTATGCAACGAAGGCAGCCTTTATCACACATATAGTAGCGCTAGTTTAAAAGCTTATAAAGGATCCAAAAAACAATTTAGAGATAATTTAAATGCTACTTTCAACACAAATAATTATACTGAATCAGGCTATGTAAACTTTCGTTTTTTAGTGAACTGCGAAGGAAATGCTGGTTGGTTCGAAATTATTGAAATGGATTTAGATTTAAAAGAGAAAGCTTTAAATCCGAAAATGATTGATGAGCTTTTCAAATTCACTTCTAAGTCAGAAAATTGGAATGCTATTTCTTATGATAATGCTCCTCAAAATTATTATATGTACACCTCTTATAGAATAGAAAATGGAAAAGTTATTGAAATCATCCCTTAGTATAATTATTGTTTTTATTCTTTTTTCTTGCCAAAAAGAATCTACTACAAACTCATTAAACAAGAGATCTCTTGCTGAAAAGAGATATAAAAAAGCTATACAGTTTATGCAAGGATCTACGCCTTTTCAAAACGGAATTGCAGAAGCTGTAGAAATAGACCCAACTTACGAGCAAGCTGTTTATGAATTATCTGTTGCTCATTTAAAAAGAGGAATGCCTCATGAGTGGAAGCCTCAATATAACAAAGCTGTAAAACTAGATTCTGCAAATAGAATTCCTTGGAGAGGGTATTTATATTTATGGTTTTATAGAGATTACAAAAAAGCTATCGAAGATTTTGATGCAAGCGATGTTTTAACTCCAAATTTTATTGATGCTCCTCAAGGTTTAAGTGTAGATGCCTGGAGGGGAATTGCCTACTTAGGGTTAAAAGACTATAAAAAATCAATTTATTATTTTGATAAATACATCAATAAAGAAATAGAAGATTTTAGTGAAAAATCTGTTGATGTAACTGCTTTTCTATATCAAGGAATTGCATATTTAGAGTCAGGAGATTTTATAAATGCACAAGCTTGTTTTGATCGTCTTATTAAGAACTCTTATGGTTTTAGTGCCGACGGAAAATACTACAAGGCTTTAATACTATCAAAACAAGGAAAAATTGAAGATGCTAAAATTATGATTGACGCCGCTCTAAAAGATTTTAATGACGGTTATTATAATAAAAGACCTTATGTTGAAGCTTTAAGACAACTATATTTAGGCGACTACAATAATTTAAAACTCTCTTTATCAAAAAAATAAAATCATGAGAAAACTAACCATACTATTCGTTTTATTATTCGCTTTTCAAGGATTCTCTCAAGAATTAACTGGTGAACAATTATTAGAAAAAGCAATTCAATATCACGACCCAAATGGGAATTGGGAAACTTTTAATGGTACTTTAAACGTAACTATGGAAACTCCTAAAAATCCAAATCGTGATAGTAAGATTAAAATAAATTTACCTGAAGAGTATTTTTATGTAAAAGCTTCAAGAGGAGAAAACACCACTGAATACACTATTGATAAAGAAAATTGCACTATTGGATTTAACGGAAAAACACCTACAGAAACTGAGAAAAAAGAGCATAAATTAAGCTGTGAAAGAGCTAAATTGTATAAGAATTATTATATCTATCTATACGGGCTTCCGATGAAGTTAAAAGATAATGGAACTATTATTCACAGTAAAATTGAACGTAAAAAATTTAAAGGAAAAGACTATTTAGTTTTAAAAGCTACTTATAAAAAGGAAGCTGGGAAAGACACTTGGTATTTCTACTTCAATCCGAAAACCTATGCCATGGAAGTTTATCAGTTTTTTAAAGACAAACCAAATAGCGGAGAATATATTCTGTTATCAGATGAAGAGACTATAAACGGAATTAAAATGCCTAAAAATAGAGCTTGGTATTATAATAAAAATGATGGCTATTTAGGAACGGATATTTTAAGTTCTAAATAATAATTCTATACTCAAAAAATAAAACCCGTTCTAAATTTAGAACGGGTTTTATTTTTATAAATATACTTGAGCTGTTAAAACTATCATTGTAAAAATTGTTAGAATAATTACTAACGGAATTACAAACTTTAACCACTTATCATATCCAATTTTTACAATTGCTAAAGAAGCTAAAATTAACCCTGTAGGGTTGATAAATGCAAATAATCCCATTCCATATTGGTATGCGTTTACAATTACCTCTCTACCAATACCAACAGTATCTGCTAAAGGCGACATAATTGGCATCGTTAATACAGCCATACCTGAAGAACTAGGAATAAAAAATGATAGTCCTGAATAGATAAATAACATAACGTTTGCGAAAATTCCTTTAGGCATCCCTTCTGTTATTGTACTTGCATTATACAATAACGTATCACTCATTAATCCACTTTCCATAATTACTGAAACTCCTCTCGCAATCCCAATAATAAATGCTACTCCTAATAAATCATTAGCTCCTTTTATAAACGTGGTAACAAAATTTTCTTCTTTTATTTTGGCTAAAATTCCAATAACAATAGCTCCTACTAAAAATACCGCAGTCATTTCTTCAAACCACCACCCTAAACGAGAAACACCATAAATCATTACCACAAAACACATCGCAAAAACAATAAGTATTAATCGTAATCTTGTATTTAATTTATGAATTGAAGAAGTTGAATTTCCAAACAAGCTCTCTATCATTTCTTTTTGATCATAGATAATTGATTTCGTTGCGTCTTTTTGAACTCTATTTGCATATCTCATTATATAGATTAAACAAATAACGATCCCTCCAATTAACATTAACAACCTGCCTGTAAAACCAGTTGTCCAATTAATTCCTGCTGCATCTGAAGCAATAATCACACTAAACGGATTTACGGTTGAGCACATAGTTCCAATACTCGACCCAATATAAATACAAGCCAACGCAACTATGGCATCGTATTTTGCTGCTAAAAAAACAGGGATTAAAATGGGGTAAAAAGCAATGGTTTCTTCAGCTAAACCAAAGGTTGTTCCTCCAATTGCAATTAATGTAGTAACTACTATAATTAGCCAATACTCACGCCCTTTTAATGAAGTAGCTAAACTTGCAATTCCAGCATCAAAAGCTCCTGAAAGATTCATTACAGCTATAATACCTCCAATAATTAATACTAATAAAATAATATCTGATGAAGCTATAATCCCTTTAATTGGTGCTTTTATAAAATCAATAAATCCTTGAGGTTTCGAATCTAATTTTTGATAGGTGCCCGGAATACTAATCGGTTTATATATTCCTCCTGACACAAACTTCTCTAATGGAATATTAATATTTAACGCTTCTAATGTTTCTTGAGTTGCTGCAAATTTTTCAACTTCATCTAAATGCGTTTTTACAAATTGTTTAGAACCTGTATCATACTTTAAAGTATCGTACTTACCCGCAGGAACAAACCAAGTTAAAATTGTTACCGCTAATGTTATTAAAAGTAACAATGTATGTGGTGTAGGTAGTTTTAGTTTTTTTAGCATCAGAAATATTTTATCTGGCTAAAAATACATAAAACATTTTACAGGAGAATAATTTACAATTTTGAAGTTTATATTTGTATTAATGTCTAAAGCTAAAAACATATTTAAAAAAATTCTGATTTGGAGATATAAACACATTTCTGAACGTCAGTTTATTTATGTTTTAAGTATACTCGTTGGCTTTTTAGCAGGTATTGGCACCTTAATCTTAAAAAACCTTACTTCTTTTTTTCAAACAATCCTAGAAGGGAAATTTATTAAAGACATTCATCATTCTTTATATTTTATTTTCCCAATTATTGGTTTAGTTTTAGTGTATTACATTAAAAAAAGATTTATAAAAAAAGAAATCGGACATGGTATTTCTACAACTTTACATGCAATTTCTAAGCGGAGCGGAATTATAGAAAAGTATAAAATCTATGCCTCGTTAATTACCGCACCAATAACTGTTGGATTTGGAGGATCGGTAGGTTTACAAGGACCAGCGGTAAGTACCGGAGCTGCTTTAGGCTCTACTGTTTCGCAGTTATTTCATATGAATTCAAAAACAAGAATGTTGTTAATAGGGTGTGCAACAGCAGGAGCAATGTCGTCAATGTTTAAAGCTCCGGTAGCAGCCATTATTTTTGCGGTTGAAATTTTTAGTTTAGATCTTGCTTTTGCATCATTAGTTCCTTTATTGCTAGCATCAGTTTCTGCTGTGGTAACTTCTTACTTTTTCTTTGAAAACGATGCCTTATTAGGATTCGAATTAAAAGATATTTTTCAAATAAAAGATATTTTTTACTATGTTTTGTTAGGTTTCGGAACAGGTTTGGCTTCAGTTTATTTTTCAAAAATTTACTTTGGCATCACTTCTTTTTTCAAACCTTTTAAAAAACCGATTCATCGACTTATTATTGGTGGGGTAGCTATTGGGTTGATGTTATATTTTCTTCCACCTCTTTATGGTGAAGGTTATGGTTTAATCAATAATTTATTAGAAGGCAATACACAAGAGGCATTGAAAGATCTTCCTTATCAAATAGATTTTAAAAATGTTTGGATTGTTATTTCTTTCCTTTTACTAATCACACTTTTTAAAGCAATTGCCATGACTACAACATTTGCTGCTGGAGGTATTGGAGGAATTTTTATTCCAACCTTAGTTATGGGAAGTGCCATAGGTAATGTACTAGCAAAAATCATTAATCAATTAGGAGGAAATATATCAGAAAGTAATTTTACATTAATTGGTATGACTGGGTTGATGGCTGGTGTGTTACACGCTCCACTAACTGCTATTTTTTTAATCGCAGAAATAACAGGAGGTTATGACCTATTTGTACCACTAATGCTGGTTGCTGCAATTTCTTACGCAGTTACAAAATACTTTATTTCTAACTCTATTTACACAGTAGAATTGGCTAAAAGAGGAGAGTTAATTACGCATAATAAAGATAAAAATGTACTGATGATGATGAAGATTGATAAGTTGATTGAAACCAACTTTAAAGCCACTCATCCAGAAATGTTGTTGGGTACTATGTTAAAAACTTCTGTTGCCAATTCTAATAGAAATATTTTTCCTGTTATTGATGAAAATTCTCAATTTTTAGGGATTGTATTGTTAGATGATATCCGACCAATTATGTTTGATCGTGAAATGTACGATAAAGTAACTGTTGAAACTTTTATGAGAAGTGCTCCTGCTATTATTTTTTACAATGACTCCGTAGAAAAAGTAATGGAAAAGTTTAAACAAAGTGACGCATGGAACTTACCGGTAGTTAAAAACCAAAAGTATATAGGTTTCATCTCAAAATCGAAACTACTTACTGCCTATAGAAAAAAGCTGATTGAAGTTACTTCTTAGTTAAAAATGCAACCATTTTATCAGGAAAGTCTGTAAATCCTCCATCTACATTAGCATCAATTAACAAAACTTTCATCATTTCTTCAAAAGAAGAAAACTCATCTAATTGATCAACTCTAAAAGTATACGGATGTACTTTTAAACCAAGCGTATGAGCATCTTCTACTAATGAAGTAAACTCCCATTTACCGGCTTCTTTTTTATCTAATACTTGCTTATACCAAGGACCAATACCATCAGCATAAGTAGCAAAATGTTTTAGTTTTTTTGTTTCTTCTTCAAATTCTATTAACTGAACTAAAAACAAGTCAGATTTTAATTCTTTTCTAACTCTTTCTAATCCTTTAGCATCAAAACATTGAAAAATACATTTATCTTTCTTGGTTTTATATCCATATTGAGAAAGAATGTTTATCGTGATTTTAGCAATATCTTTTCCATTCTGATGATGAAATTTAGGGTTTTTAATTTCTGGATAGATACCAATATCTTTTCCTGTACTGTAATTTAACCCTTGAATTAATTCTATTTCTTGCTGAAGTGAATGTAATTTAAAATTTCCTTTCCCTTTAGGGAAACGTTTTGGATAAAATTGTTTTCCTGTTTTAGGATCAAAACGCTCAATGACTTGTAATCTTTGCAATTCATCAAAAGTGAAATCGATTACATAAAAACGACCATCTTTTCTTTTTCTATCAGGAAAAACTTTATTAACATTAGTAACATCATCTAAATAAATATCATGTATTACCACAGGAACATTATCTTTACTCAACACTAAATCTTGCTCTATATAATCTGAATTCATAGCATAAGCCATCGCTTTAGCTTCCATAGTATGTTCTGGTAAATAACCAGAAGCCCCTCTGTGTGCAATTACTATTTTTTTCATAGATGATTGATTTTTAATTGATTCTTTGCAACTTAAAAAAACCAATAAAACAAGAATAACTAATTTCTGTTTTGTAAAAAACATAATGTTCGTTTAAGTTTTTAAAAATAAAAAAAGTCAAGAGAAAATTCTCTTGACTTTTAATCTTTCTATAAAATCTTCTTAAAAGATTTCATTCTTTAATTTAACATAGAATCTCTTGCGCCTCCGGGAGCAAAAATAGCTCTCATTCTATTACGTTGACCATCAGTAAACATATACATACATGCATCATCAGTATAATCCATATAATTCATAGTCATATCTGTTGATTTACAATTTGTTGTTGGATACGATGGGCATCCATAATTAGGGCTATCTGAAGCTGGAGTGTCTGCAACAAAATCATCTTGACGACATCTACCATCACCCCAAATATGGCGTAAGTTTAAATAGTGTCCAATTTCGTGAGTCAATGTTCTTCCTACATTATAAGGCGCTGCATTACCTCCTGGCAACGTTCCTGTTAATAGTACTACACCATCAGTAGATGAATTACCTCCTGGGAATTGTGCATAACCTAAAATTCCTCCACCTATTTCACATACCCAAATATTTAAATGTGTATCTGGTGTAATTGGTGGATATGCAGATTTTACAGCATTATTCGTTCCCCAAGAAGATCTCGAATCGTTATATCTAAAAGTTCCTGCTAAAGAAAAACTAATTTCAGCATCTGTAGCATCGTTTATAAAGTCAGTTGCTCCTGATGGTAGTTGATTTGTATTAGGGCTACTAAAATCACTATTAATTACATTCATTTGCGAATTGATTTGCCCACTAGATACATCATTTGCATTTGGCAATACGATATGAAAATAAACCGGAATATTAATCGTTCCAAACCCATCATCTATTGGTAAAACATCTACATCTCCGTTTCCACCTCCATTATTTCCGCCTCCGTTTCCATTACCTACTCCATCTGGTTTTTTAGCATTTAAAAATTTACGCGTTGCATATTCAACATCGTACATTTTTTTATACAATCCTGGATTTTCTTTTAACTGTTCATTCAATACCCTCATTGAATAACATGTTTCATTAGCCCCTCTTGATTCTGGTGCTTCAGTTTCTAAATAAAAATTGCTCATATCAACCGCTTCTTGAGGAGTTAATACTTCTTCTTTTGAGTTTTCTTGACAACCCAATAATAAGCCTACAGATAATGCAAGCCCTACGAAAAGTTTTTTCATTTTTTAAAAATTTAAAATTAGTTAGTTGTTTAGTGAAAATCTATTTTTCACGAATTACTAAGTTAAAAAATGACAAACCTCAATGAAACAGGAAAAACACTGATTTACAGCTAGTTAAATCAAGACGTAAAAAAAGCGCCACTTACGTGGCGCTTTAAATATTATACTTAGTTAAATCTTAGTTTAACATAGAAGCTCTAGCTCCTCCTGCTGCAAAGATTGATCTCATTCTTGATTTTTGACCTTCAGAGAACATAGACATACAAGCATCATCAGTATAATCCATGTAGTTCATTGTCATGTCATTTGACTTACAGTTTACAGTTGGGTAAGAAGGACATCCGTAGTTTGGTGCATCAGAAGCTGGTGTATCAGCTACGAAATCATCTTGACGACATCTACCGTCTCCCCAAATGTGACGTAAGTTTAAGTAGTGACCAACTTCGTGAGTCATAGTACGACCTCCGTTAAATGGAGCAGATACATAACCAGTTGTTCCGAAGTATTGAGGAGAACATACAACACCGTCAGTAGCTAAAGAACCACCTGGGAATTGAGCATATCCTAAAATTCCTCCACCAATGTTAGCAACCCAAATATTTAAGTGAGTAGATGGTGTTACTGGTGGGTAAGTAGTTTTTACTGCACTAGTAGTACCCCAATCAGCTCTTGAATTAGAATGTCTAAAAGTTCCTGCTAAAGAAAAAGTGATTTCAGCATCAGCTGCAACACCTGCAAATTCAGAAGGAGTATTTCCTGCATCAGAATTTTGCTTTCTAAAGTCATCGTTTAAAACTGTCATTTGTGAAGCAATTTGCGCATCACTAATATTTTGTTGATTGTTACTATATACTACGTGAACGTATACTGGAATGTTAATTACTCCTAAGTTATCTGGAGTAGTACCTCCACCGCCACCGCCAGTGTTACCACCACCGCCGTTACCGTTACCTCCTTTTTTAAGAGAGATAAATTTACGTGTAGCGTATTCAACATCATACATTTTTTTGTATAATCCTGGGTTTTCTTTTAATTGAGCGTTTAATACTCTCATTGAAGAACATTGTTCGCTACCTCCTCTAGATTCTGGTGCTTCAGTTTCTAAATAAAAATCGCTCATGTCGATTGCTTGTTGAGTTGGTAAAACCTCTTCCTTAGAGTTCTCTTGACATCCAACTAAAACTCCAGCAGCTACTGCTAATGTTAAAAAAATTCTTTTCATGTTGTGAAAAATTGAAAATTAGTTAATTAATAATTGCCTATATAGACAATGAACTTTGCTAAAAACCTATAATTAACATTTTCGTAAATGAAGTAGTTAAAAATTTGTCATTTTAATAACAAATTGAAGGGTTATTTAACGATGTGCAATATATATATTTTTGAATCAAAAAAAAAAAGTTAAAAAAAAGTTAAAGCCTAGTGAAATCAACTTGCCAGCACGTATTTAACAAAAAACATATTCTGCAATAAAATCATCAAAACACTAATAAAACGTCAATTTTAAACAAATTACACAGAAAAACACGTAAATTAAACAATGGAAAAAGTGTAATTCCACAATAACCAACATCGAACCTTAAATTTTATTCAAAAAAGTTATCTTTATCATAAATTAAAATTAATTATGGAAAACTCATTTAACACAAAAGTGCTTGCTGCGCAAGCTTCAGAAATTGATAGAATTGCTTTTTACAAAAAAACATATGCTCACGTAGCTGGAGGCGTGCTTCTTTTTATTTTATTTGAATACTTATTATTACAAAATGCAACAATCGTTGAGTTTGCTTTGTCAATGACTCAAGGCTACAGATGGTTATTACTTTTAGGTGGTTTTATGCTGATTACAAATTATGCTGAAAGTACCGCATTAAAAACATCGGATAAAAACCTACAATACTTAGCCTATTCAGGATATATTTTTGCTGAAGCATTTATTTTTATTCCTTTAATATATATGGCAATTAGCTATACCAATAATTTTGAAATTATTGAACAAGCTGGAATCGTTACTTTAGGATTATTTGTTGGTATATCGTCTATCGTATTTATTACCAAAAAAGATTTTTCTTTTATTAAAGCTGGTTTAGCCGTAGGCTTTTTTATCGCAATTGCTTTAATTATTGCAGGTACCTTATTTGGTTTTAACTTAGGTTTATGGTTTTCGGTTGGTATGTGTGTATTAGCTGCTGGATCTATTTTATATCAAACATCTAATCTTGTCAACAAATTTTCTACCGACGATTATATCCCTGCTGCATTAGGATTGTTTGCTTCGTTAATGTTATTGTTCTGGTATGTATTACAGATTTTTATGTCGAGAGATTAAGAATAAAATACTTTATATAAAAAAAGCCTCTTACTTTTAAGAAGAGGCTTTTTTTATAACTAATCATTCAGCTATTAACTCAACATCATTTTTGCTTTCTTAACTGCATTAACTAAAACATCTACCTCCTCTTTAGTATTATAAAAAGTAAACGATGCTCTAACAGTACCAGGAATACAGTAGAATTCCATAATTGGTTGCGCACAATGATGACCAGTACGAACAGCAACTCCTAATTTATCTAAAATAGAACCTACATCATATGGGTGGATTCCTTCTATATTAAAAGATATTACAGATGCTTTATTAGTTGTTCCGTAAATTTTTAAACCTTCTATTTTTTCTAACTCTTGTGTTCCGTAAGCTAATAATTCTCCTTCTTGTTTTGCTATATTTTCAAAACCAATAGCATTCATATAATCTACAGCAGCTCCAAATGCAATTCCACCACAAATATTAGGAGTTCCAGCTTCAAATTTATGTGGTAAACCAGCATAAGTGGTTTTCTCGAAAGTTACTGTTTCAATCATCTCACCTCCTCCTTGATATGGTGGCAACATATTTAACAACTCTTCTTTACCATATAGTAAACCAACTCCTGTTGGTCCACACATTTTATGAGCAGATGCCACATAAAAATCAACATCTAAGTCTTGTACATCAGGTTTTATATGTGGTACTGCTTGTGCCCCATCAATTAAAACATAAGCTCCAAATTTATGAGCTGCATGAATAATCTCTTCAATTGGATTTATTGTTCCTAATGCATTCGACACATGATTACAAAAAACTAACTTCGTTTTACTGTTTAATAATTCATGGTACATATCCATTCGTAACGAACCATCTTCATCCATAGGAATCACCTTTAAAACTGCTCCAGTTTTTTCACAAAGCATTTGCCAAGGAACAATATTAGAATGATGTTCTAAAGAAGATACGATAATTTCATCTCCTTCTTTTAATAAGGATGCAAAACCAGAAGCCACAATATTAATACTATGTGTAGTTCCTGACGTTAAAATAATTTCATACGAATGTTTCGCATTAAAATGTTTTTGAATCTTTATACGCGCTTCTTCATATTTATCAGTCGCTTCTTGACTTAGAGTATGCACACCTCTATGAATATTAGCATTGTAATTACTATAATAATCTACAATAGCATCGATAACCACCTGAGGTGTTTGAGAAGTTGCTCCGTTATCTAAATACACTAGTTTTTTGCCGTGTATTTCTCTATTAAGAATCGGAAAATCTGCTCTAATTTTATCTACATTAAACATATAAAATCAAATTTTGAGCAAAGGTAGGGGTTGCGTTTCAAATACAAACATCAATCAATTAAATTCTTACATTTGTAAAAAAAGTCCCTCTATGAAAAATTTAAAAAGAATATTACTTTTAATAGCAGTAATTCTCATTGTTGCTGTAATTTACAATTATCCAAAATTAAATATCCTTGCTGGGTATTCCGCTAAAAATACTGCTTCCTCTGTTTTTCTTGCAAATAGAACTTTAGAATTTACTGACAATAACGATAATGATTTTTCTCCTATCAATTTAACTACAGATAAGATTGATACTGAGGAGAAATCTGCAATTGGCTCTGCATTTGGCTTACTAAAAAGAAAAGCTGTTTACAGAAAAGGGTTAGGTGCTGTTTTAATTACTGATGATTTTGACACCTCTAAAAAGCCTTTAGTTCCGCATAGAGCTAAGCCAGATAATACAACTCCTTTCCCATATGGAAACGCAGAGCAAATCGACACTATTTTTTCTAATATTGATTATAAAAAATTAAACGAAACTATTGATACTATTTTTAACGACAGAAACAAAACTCGTTCTGTAGTCGTATTATATAAAGATAAGATCATTGCAGAAAAATATGATGATGGTTTTACTAAAGAATCCTTACAAATAGGTTGGTCTATGACCAAAAGTATTACCAGTACTATGTTTGGTATTTTACGTTGTCAAGGTAAAATAGATGTACAAACTGATAATTTATTTAAAGAATGGGAAAATGATGAGCGTAAAAACATTACCCTTCATAACTTATTACAAATGAATTCTGGTTTAGAATGGACAGAAGATTACAATTCTATTTCTGATGTTACCAAAATGCTTTTTTTACAAAAAGACATGACCAAAACTCAAATTGATAAACCTTTGATTGGTAAACCAAACGAAACTTGGAATTACTCTTCAGGAACTACTAATTTACTTTCGGGTATTTTACGCTCTAAATTTAACACACATCAAGAGTATTTAGATTTTTGGTACAGTGCTTTAATTGATAAAATTGGAATGAATTCAATGATTATTGAAACAGATATGAGTGGTAATTATGTTGGTTCATCGTATGCTTGGGCAACAGCAAGAGATTGGGCAAAACTAGGAATGTTATACCTACATAATGGTGAATGGAATGGGCAAAACGTTTTTGATAAAGATTGGGTTGACTACGCTACAACTCCTACACCGGGTTCTGATGGATGGTATGGTGCACAAATATGGCTAAACGCAGGTAATAGATATCCTGATGTACCAAAAAGCATGTATTCTTTTAATGGTTATAAAGGTCAGAATGTATTTATTTTACCAAGTAAAGATTTAGTCGTAGTTCGTACAGGACTTACTAAAAATGCTGATATGAATACCTTATTAAAAGGAATTATCAATTCAATAAAAAACAACTAATGAATCCTTATTATTACGTACTTTCTATTAACGGCTTACTTTTTCTATTTAGTATTATTTTCTATTTCTTTCCACCTAAGAAAATAAATGCCATCTATGGATATCGCACTAATAGGACAATGAAAAACGAAATAATCTGGAAGTTTGCGAATACTTATTTTACAAAGCAATTTTTAATCTATTCTACAATTTCGTTTTTTGCTGCGCTTTTATTTGTTGGTGTTTCTAAAAATGTTAGCTGGCAACCAATGGCTATTATGCTATTGTCTCTAGGAGTATCAGTGGTTAAAACTGAGCAGGAAATTAATAAGAATTTTGATGAAGAAGGGAATAAAAAATAGTACCTCTATTTTTTATACTCTTCCTTTAATAAGGTAATATCTTCAATAATTTTTTGCATATTTTCTTTTTTGGTACCGTCATAAGAACCTCTAATACGACCTTCTTTGTCTATTAATACAAAGTTTTCAGTGTGCACCCAGTCGTTATCCCCTCCATCACCCTCATCTAAAACAGCAAAATAATGTTTACGAGCTAAATTGTAAATATGTTTTTTATCGCCAGTAGTTACATTCCACTTTCCATCAATAACACCTTTACTTTCAGCGTATTTTTTTAATTGCGGAACACTATCCATTACTGGAGTTACCGAATGTGATAAAAACATGATATCATTATCTTTTTTGTAATGCTCTTGTAGTTCGCTCATATTATACGCCATCGCAATACAAATTGTTTGGCAACGTGTAAAAAAGAAATCAGCTATATAGATTTTATCTTTATAGTCAGCATTCGTAATTGTTTTTCCATTTTGGTTGATTAATTTAAAATCTCCAATAGTATGATTTTTAGACTTCATTCTAACAGAAGCATCTACCAATTTAGGATTAATATCAGCAGGGTTATAAATTGGCAATCGATCATCAACCTTTACTAAATGATAAAAAACAGGGATTCCAACTGCGCAAAAAACAATTAAAAAAAGCAAAGTGCTTTTTGATTTTTTAAAGAACTTTAAGTCCATTCTCTTTAATTTTCCTACAAAAATACGACTAAAAACAAGGTATACTTAATCGAACGTTAAAAAGTTTGTTAAAACCAAGTCTCATCTACTTCTCAAGTTTTTAGAACTCTTTTGAAAAACGTACATTTGTCAGATTTTAAATTTAGACAAACACCTTTATGGAAATATTAATAAAAGCATCACAATTTATTTTAAGCTTATCGCTATTAATTGTTTTGCACGAGTTAGGACACTTTATTCCTGCTAAATTATTTAAAACTAGAGTAGAAAAATTCTATTTGTTTTTCGATTATAAGTTTTCGTTATTTAAAAAGAAAATTGGTGATACGGTTTATGGTATCGGTTGGATTCCTTTAGGAGGATATGTAAAAATATCTGGAATGATTGATGAAAGCATGGACACTGAGCAAATGGCATTACCTCCTCAACCATGGGAATTTCGTTCTAAACCAGCATGGCAACGCTTAATTATTATGTTAGGTGGTGTTTTTGTGAATTTTGTTTTAGGTATTATTATCTACATCTGTTTAATGTATGCTTACGGTGAAAAGTTTTTACCTAACGAAAGTTTAAAAGATGGTGTTTGGGTACAAGACCAACTAGGTAAAGATTTAGGTTTACAAACTGGAGATAAAATATTAACTATTGATGGGCAAGCTATTCAAAAATTCAGAGAATTACCTTTAGAATTTATCAATGGAAACAATTATACTATTGAAAGAAACGGAGAGGTTATTGAAAAAGTAATTCCAACGGATTTTATTTCTAAATTAGTTGACAGAGGTAAAGATGCTGGAGCTTTTGTATCCCCTAGATACCCTTTTGTTGTTGGAAAAATACCTGCTGATTCTCAAAACTCAAATGCTGGTTTAGAAAAAGGCGATATTGTTACACTTGTAAATGGAGAAACTGCAAGATATATTGATCAAGTAGAAGCTATACTTAACCTTAATAAAGGACAAACAGTAAATCTTACTGTGAATAGAAAAGAGGTTACTAAAAATATTAGCGCTAAAGTAAATGAAGAAGGTAAATTAATGATTTACAAAACACAATTACCTTATTCAGACTTAGAAAAACTAGGCTACTACCAATTAGCTGAAAAAACATATTCTTTTGGTGAAGCTATTCCTGCTGGAACTAATAAAGCATGGACTACTTTAACCAACTACGTTAAGCAGATGAAAAAGATTTTTAATCCTAGTACAGGTGCGTATAAAGGATTGGGTGGGTTTATTTCTATCGGAAGTATTTTTCCTTCAGAATTTAGCTGGCAAACTTTCTGGAACATTACAGCATTCTTATCAATCATGTTAGGATTCATGAATTTATTACCTATTCCTGCTTTAGATGGTGGGCATGTAGTATTTACCTTGTGGGAAATGATTACAGGCAAAAAACCAGGAGACAAATTCTTAGAATATGCACAAGTAACAGGGTTTATTTTATTAATAGTCTTATTATTATTCGCAAACGGTAATGATATATTTAGAACGTTTTTTAAATAAGACTTCATAACAGCAAATAAAAAAAAGCCTGGTAATATTTACGAGGCTTTTTTTATTATACTTAAATTACTTGTTTAAATTCTCTGTAGCCCTTCTTTCTAATTCTGCTTGAAACTCTTCCATAACAGGTTTTACTGTGCTGTCTGGTATATCTGCAACCTTTATATACATTAAACCATCTATAGCATTGTTAAATTTCGGGTCTACATTAAATGCAACCAAACGAGCATTCTGCTTCACATACTTTTTAATTAATACTGGTATACGTAAAGCTCCTGGTTCAATCTCATCTATAATTTTATCAAATTTTTGCATATCAGCTTCAGTGGCATCAAATACAAAATCTTTATCAGCGTCTTTAAGGCTTACTTTAAACTCTTTTTTCGGGTGAATATATTGCGCTACATAAGGATCGTAATAATGAGATTTCATAAACTCAATCATTAATGATTTCGAGAATTCTGAAAACTGATTACTAATACTCACTCCACCCATTAAATATTTATACTTAGGATAACGCAAAGTAACATGTACAATACCTTTCCAAAGTAAAAATAAAGGCATTGGTTTTTGCTGATATTTTTTAGAGATAAATGCCCTACCTAACTCAATAGTACTTTGCATCATTGAATACAACTCTGGTTCTATTCTAAACAGCGTATGAATATAAAAACCGTTGATACCGTGTTTCTTATAAATATCTTTTCCTAAACCCATTCTATAAGCACCCACCAACTCTTTTTGTACGTTATCCCACAAAAATAAATGATGATAATATTTATCAAACTTATCTAAGTCAATAGATTTATTGGTTCCTTCACCAACATCTCTAAAAGTTATTTCACGTAATCGGCCTATTTCATGTAAAATATTAGGAATCTCTTTCGCATTTGCAAAAAACACTTCGTAATTTTTACTTTCTAATAATCTACTTCCTTTATCTCGTAGATCATCTACTTCTTTTTCAAATAAAACAGGTGTTTTTTGAGAAGTAATTTTCTTAACTTTTTTAGGAATTTTTAAATTTTGAGTTGATAAAATCTTTTGAGGTGTTTTCTCAAAAGGATTTGCCAACATATATGTTTTCTTCCTTATAAACTCATAAAAAGAAGGTACATCTTTGTATTGTTCTTGATCTTTTACAGAAATAGCCTTACCTATTCTTACTTTTATAACTCTATTTTTTTGAGAAATAACTTCTGAAGGAAGTTTAGCTGTTCGTAATGTTCCGCTAATTTTAGAAAGAATATAAAATAACTGACTATTCTTAGCGTGAAAATAAATAGGAATTACAGGTACCTTCGCTTTCTTAATTAACTTAACAGCTCCTTCCTCCCAAGGCTTGTCAACCATTAGTTTACCATCACGATATGTAGAAACTTCACCTGCTGGAAAAATCCCCAAAGGCTTCCCTTCTCTTAAATGCATTAAAGCACTCTTAATCCCAGCAACACTCGATTTTGCATCCTTATGATTCTCAAAAGGATTTACAGGCATTACATATGGCTTTAAAGGCTCAATTCTATGCAGTAAAAAGTTAGCTATAATTTTATAATCTGCTCTTTTTTCTATTAATAATTTTAGTAGTAAAACCCCGTCAATTCCACCTAGCGGGTGGTTTGAAATAGTAATAAAGGGACCGTCTTTAGGAATACGTTTTAAATCTTCCTCAGGAATTTCAAATTCGATTTTACAGTCGTCTAAAACCCCATTTAAAAAATCAAGGTCCGATTTATTTTTATTATTATCGTAAATCTTATTAATTGCAGAAATACGTAAAGTTTTAAGTAATAACCAACCAATAAAGGTACCAGCTGCACCGAATTTATCAACTCCTATTACTTTAGCTATTTCTTTTGATGTGACTATACTCATACAATAATATCCAATTAGACGCAAATGCAAATATAATGGATTTTAATGAGCTTTTCAGTCATTTATTTAACGACCAACTGGGCAGTTTCTGTATTGATTTGTCTAATAACAACCTCCCCTCTTTTTTTGATAAATTCGATTGCTTTATCATCAAAATGACGAATGGTATACAATGTAGTATTTTCGTATGCTTTTATAACGAAAGCCTCTTTTAAATCATTATAAAAATCTTTATAGCTATTATATTTATCCTCTATGCATACCGAAAAACTAATTGCTGAATTTTGAATCAAATTCACTTTTAATTTATACTCATGTAGCTTTTTAAAAACTGCACTAATATTATCTTCAACCATAAAAGAAAAGTCCTTAGCAGATATCGAAATTAAAATTTGTTTTTTCTTAACGATAAAACACGGGATTTCAGGAGTGATCTTCTTTCCTCTACCAACACAAGTTCCTGAATTGTTTATATCTTCAAACGAACGAACAAATAACGGAATATTCTTTTGCTCAAGTGGCTGTATTGTTTTAGGATGTATTACAGAAGCCCCATAAAAAGCCATTTCAATCGCCTCAGTATAAGATATCTCTTTTAATAATTCTGTTTTAGTAAATACTCGAGGGTCTGCATTTAAAACTCCATCAACATCTTTCCAAATAGTAACACTTTTTGCGTCTAAGCAATATGCGAAAACACCCGCAGTATAATCTGAACCTTCTCTACCTAAAGTTGTTGTTTTTTCATCAAAACCTCCCAGAAAACCTTGAGTGATATTTAATTTAGAAGTATCTATGTTTCTTGAAATTTGTTTTTGTGTATCTACCCAATCAACTTTTGCATCACGGTAACTATCGTTGGTTTTAATATAATCTCTAACATCTAACCATTGGTTCGAGATTCCTATTTCAGAAAGGTAAGCACTTACAATGTTAGTTGACAATAGCTCACCAAACCCAACCATTTGATCATATACATAATTATAATCTTCGGAAGTGTTTCTTGCCATAAAACCACTCAGTTCACCAAATAAAAAATTTACTTTGTTATAAATTTCATGGGCTTCATCAAATAAATTATTCATCATATTTTGATGAAAACCCTCAACAAAACTTAAAGCTTCTTTTAAATTTTCCTTTTTATCAAAATAACTGTTTACAACATTCTCAAAAGCATTGGTCATTTTTCCCATTGCAGAAATCACAACCAATAAATTTTCAGTTCCTTCGTGTTGTAACACTCTAGCTAGGTTTCTCACACCTTCAGCATCTTTAACCGATGCTCCTCCAAACTTAAATATTCTCATTACAAAATTCAGTTAAGCTTTGTTCGTTCATATGGCAAACTCTCCACTCATCGTAAACAGTTGCTCCTGTTTTTTTATAAAAATCAATTGCATTGGTGTTCCAATCTAACACTTCCCAAGCCACTCTTTTAAACCCGTTACTTGATGCATATTTCATTACTGACGCATACAATTCTTTACCTGCCCCAACACCTCTTTTAGTTTCTGTAACCATTAAATCTTCTAAATGAATTGCTTTTCCTTTCCATGTAGAATAACGCTCATAAAACAGCACCATACCAATTATCTCTCCGTTAGTTTCTTCAGCTACAAATGTTTTAAACTTAGGATTGTTTGAGAAACCATCTTGTAATAAATCATCAACTGTAATTTTTACAGCATTAGGTTCTTTTTCAAAAACAGCTAACTCTATAATTAAATCTAATATTGATTGTGCATCTTTCTTTTCACCCGATCGAATTATAAAACTCATCTTTCAAATTTTATGTAAAGATAATTCTTAAAACATTCCTTTAAAACAAATATAAAATTAAAACACATCTGCCTTTTTGGTTAAAATTTAAAAAATACGAAATCGTTGTAGAAACGTAAAAAAGTTGGCATCTTTGTACACAACACAAAAATTTGACATGAATAACAAGCACATGACTCTTGGTGAGTTTATCATCGGTAATCAAAAAGATTTTAAATACTCTTCTGGTGAATTATCTCGCCTTATCAATTCTATCCGATTAGCTGCTAAAGTAGTAAATCACGAAATTAGAAAAGCAGGTTTAGTAGATATTACCGGAGCAGCAGGAGATATCAATGTACAAGGAGAGGCGCAACAAAAATTAGATGTTTTAGCCAACGATCTATTTAAACAAACGCTTATTAATCGTGAAATTGTTTGTGGTATTGCAAGCGAAGAAGAAGATGATTTTGTAATTGTTGAAGGACATGATAAAGCAAATCAAAACAAATATGTTTTATTAATGGATCCTTTAGATGGATCATCAAACATTGATGTAAACGTATCTGTAGGAACAATTTTCTCAATTTACCGAAGAGTTTCTCCTGTAGGAACTCCTGTTACAAAAGAAGATTTTTTACAAAAAGGAAGTGAGCAAGTTGCCGCAGGTTATGTTGCTTATGGTACCTCAACAATGTTAGTATTTACTTCAGGAAATGGAGTAAATGGGTTTACATTAAACCCTGCTATTGGTACTTTTTACCTATCACACCCTAATATGCAATATCCAGAAAATGGTAAAATATATTCAGTAAGCGAAGGTTATTTTACGCATTTTCAAGAAGGAATGAAACGCTTTTTAATTCACTGTAAGGAGTTAAATGAAGCTGATAATAGACCATACACTGCTCGTTATATAGGTTCATTAGTTTCAGATTTTCACAGAAACATGATTAAAGGTGGAATTTATATTTATCCAGCAACGGCAATTACACCTAAAGGGAAATTACGTTTACTATATGAATGTAATCCTATGGCTTTTATTTGTGAACAGGCTGGAGGAAAAGCTTCCGATGGATTTATGAGAATTATGGATATTGATCCATCTGAATTACATCAACGTGTACCTTTTTATTGCGGAAGTAAACAAATGGTAGAAAAAGCAGAAGAGTTTATGACAGAGTTTTCTGCCGATGAAAAACCAGTATACTAAAGAATAGTTATTATTTATATTGAAATAAATTTAGAATAAGGTAAACGGTTGTTTGCCTTATTTTTTTATGGTAAATTTACCATTGTAAAAATGAAAAATTAATCACATAAAAATCAAACAATTATGGCTTTTGAATTACCAGAATTAGGATATGCGTACGACGCTTTAGAACCAAATATAGATGCAAGAACTATGGAAATTCACCATAGCAAACACCATAACGGATATACAACTAAATTAAACGCAGCAATTGCTGGTACTGATTTAGAAGGAAAATCTATCGAAGATATTTTAGGGAATTTAGATATGAGCAACGGTGGTGTTCGTAATAATGGAGGTGGATTTTACAATCACTCTTTATTTTGGACAGTAATGAACCCTGAAGATAGAGGATACTTATCTGGAGAATTAAAAGATGCTATCGAAGCTGAATTTGGTTCAAAAGAAGCTTTTATCGACGCTTTTTCTAAAGCAGCAGCTACTCAATTCGGATCTGGATGGGCATGGTTATGTGTTCATAAAGGAGGAAAAGTAGAAGTATGTTCTACTCCTAACCAAGACAACCCATTAATGCCTGGTGTAACTTGTGGTGGAACTCCAATTTTAGGATTAGATGTTTGGGAGCACGCTTACTACTTAAACTACCAAAACCGTCGTCCAGATTATATTGATGCTTTCTTTAAAGTAATCAACTGGAACGAAGTTGAAAGAAGATATGCTGAAGCTAAATAATTAGCTTAATATAAAATAAAAAACCGAAGTTTTAGCTTCGGTTTTTTTTATTTCTTTTTTTCTCAACTAAGTTGCCTTTATCTACTTAGTCAAAGCTTGTTCTAAATCTTTCATTAAATCCTCTACATCTTCTACTCCAATACTTAGGCGAATTAATGAGTTTGTAATACCTAATTTTAAGCGTTCCTCTTCTGGTATTGAAGCATGACTCATCGTAATTGGGTGACTCATTAAACTTTCTACTCCACCTAAAGATTCGGCCAACGTAAATATTTTTGTGCTTTTTAAAAAGGTATGAGCAGCTTCTATACTCTCATCTTTTAAACGAAAAGAAACCATACCTCCAAAATCATCCATTTGTTTTTTAGCTATTTCATGATTTGAATGACTTTCTAAACCAGGATAATATACAGCACTAACTTTTGGATGCTCATTTAAAAATAATGCAACAGCTTTACTGTTTTCACAATGACGCTGCATGCGTAAATGCAGGGTTTTTATTCCTCTAAGTGCTAAAAAAGAATCCATAGGGCCCACAACAGCGCCAGCTGCATATTGAATAAAATGTAACTCTTTTGCCAATTGAACGTCTTTAACAACTAAAGCTCCCATTATTAAGTCAGAATGACCTCCTATATATTTAGTTGCTGAATGCATTACAATATCTGCTCCTAAATCTAACGGGCGTTGTAAATATGGTGTTGCAAATGTATTATCAACCCCTACTAAAACATTTGGGTTTTTAGCTTTAGCTGTTGTTGCTATTTTCTCAATATCTGCAATTTTTAATAATGGATTTGTTGGTGACTCTATCCAGATAAGTTTAGTAGCATCCGATATTGCGTCCGCAACATTTGTTGCATCTTCCATATCAACAAACCGAAACTTAAATCCATATTTTTGAAATAATTTGGTAAACATTCTATACGTTCCGCCATACAAATCGTTTCCTGCGATAACCTCATCACCTGGATTTAATATTCTTAAAACACAGTCGATTGCTGCTAAACCTGATGCAAAAGCGAAGCCATGACTTCCGTTTTCAATAGCTGCTAAAGAATTTTCTAAAGCTGTTCTCGTTGGATTTGAAATTCTAGAGTATTCATACCCTCTATTTATTCCAGGTTGGTTTTGCGCAAAAGTAGATGTTTGAAATATTGGAGTTGATACCGAACCTGTAGCTTCTTCATGCTTTTGACCTCCATGTATGGTTTTAGTATTAAACTTCATCCGATATATTTTTAGTGCTATACCAACTTTGTTAATGCCATGATAGTTCCTAAATGTATACCCTCATGTAAGTTATTAAAAGCAATGGCGGTTTCGATAGAATCTAATACAAAACCTGTACTTGTTTCGTAGGTGTTGTACTCCTTGAAAATTCCAGCTTCAAAATCTTCTTTTAAAGTATCTGGTAATCCTATCAATAACTCTTTTACTTCTTCTAATTCTTCTTCTGAAAGTGTTACGGTTGGAGAGGTTCCTTTTCTATAATTTTCAATTAACTCATCAGAAGCTAAACAGTTTAATCCTGATAATTTGTAGTGTAATAGTTGTTGAGTAACAACTAAGTGGGCTACATTCCAAGCAATATTATTTTTAAATCCCTCTGGAATTTTGTGTAATTGCTCCATCGATAATCCATCAATTTTTTTTAAAACTAATTCTCTCGATTTTTTTAAAACTTCAAATTGTTTATTCATTATTCTAATCTATTTTAGCGTTTACCAAAGATAATTATTTAGCCATGAAGAAAGTTTATTTTTTACAAACTTGTGATACTTGTCGTAGAATATTAAAAGAAGTAAATCTTGACGGATTTGAAAAACAAGAAATAAAAACAAATGCTTTAACTATTGAACAGTTAGAGGAAATGCGAAAATTGACCAACAGCTATGAGAGCTTGTTTAATAAACGAGCAAAACTGTATCGAGAAATGGATTTGAAAAATCAGAATATAACTGAAAAAGACTACCGCCAGTATATTTTAGATGAGTATACTTTTTTAAAACGTCCAGTTTTTATTATTGAAGATGAAATTTTTATTGGAAATAGTAAAAAAGTTATTGAAGCTTTAAAAAATCGATTAGCATAAAAAAGCAGAAGTATAAAACTTCTGCTTTTTAATTATTTATTTACTTTACCTACTGCACAGCTTACAAATGATTTTGCTTTGTGTAATACTGTGTTTTTATCGCCTACTTCTGGGTATCCTAGTTTAGATAATTTTTCTTTTACCAAAATTAAAGTTGCTTCATTACTTGTTAAAGTTACTAACGAGTTTTCTACATCAACATTTACGTTTTCTGTACCTTTTATTGAATTTAATCCGTTAATAATAGTGTTTGCACAACCTCCACATTTTAAATTCTCTATATAAATTTCTTGTTTCATTTTACTTGTTTTTTTCTTCCCAAGCCATATAACCTCCTAAAACATTATACGGTTGAAAACCATTTTTTAACAACACATCTGCTGCTATTTTACTTCTACCTCCCGATCGGCAATAAATATATACTGGGTTTGATTTATCTAACTTTTCTAAGGCTAGTTTCTCAAAATCATCAGCTGTTACATTTATTTTTATTGCATTATCAATAATACCATCAGCCCACTCACCTGGAGTTCTAACATCTATTAATTGAACATTCTTATCGTTATTTAATACAACCTGTAAATCTTCAACTGTAATATCTACAATTCCTTCATTTTGTGGTTTACATGAAAAAGCAATAGAAGCCACTAATACTAAAAATAGAACGATTTTTTTCATTTTATATTACTTTAAAGTTGACGGACAAACCATATCGGTTCTTTGAATATTTGTTTTTTTAATTGCTCCATAGCCTCCTGCAACATCAATTACATTATGATATCCTCTTGCTTTTAAAATAGAAGCTGCAATTACCGATCGATACCCTCCTGCACAGTGAATATAAAAATCTTGATCAGTAGGGAATTCTTCTACATGATCATTTAAAAAATCTAACGGTGTACTTGGCACATCTACAATATGCTCGTTTGCATATTCTCCTGGCTTACGTGCATCGAAAACTTTTGCATTATTATTTATCGCCTCTTCTAAATCGGTAGCAGACACAGAACGTAAGGTATCTATTTCTTTTCCTGACGCTTTCCAAGTATCAAAACTTCCATCTAAATATCCTAAAACATTGTCGAAACCAACACGAGATAAACGTGTAATCGTTGTTTCTTCTTCTCCAACCGGAGTTACCAATAAAATAGGTTGCGTAACATCTTTTATCATAGCTCCTACCCAAGGCGCAAACGTACCTCCTAATCCAATAAAAATAGATTGAGGGATGAATCCTTTAATAAATTCAAACTGATGACGTACATCTAAAATAATCGCGTCTGTTTCATTTGCTATTTTTTCAAAATCTTCAAAAGATAAAGCTCGTGATCCGCTTTTAATAACATCATCGATAGATTGATATCCTTCCTTGTTCATTTTTACGTTTAAAGGAAAATATGCAGGTGGAGGTAACAAACCATCGGTAACTTCTTGTACAAATTCTTCTTTTGTCATATCTGCTCGCAACGCATAATTTGTTTTCTTTTGGTCTCCTATAGTTCCTACAGTTTCTTTACTTAAGTTTTTACCACAAGCTGAACCTGCTCCGTGTGCTGGATATACAATAACTTCATCAGCCAAAGGCATAATTTTAGTTCGTAAACTATCGTATAACATTCCAGCTAAATCTTCTTGAGTCAAGTCTCCTTTTTGAGCTAAATCAGGACGACCTACATCTCCTAAAAACAAGGTGTCTCCGCTAAAAATAGCATGATTATTTCCGTCTTTATCTTTTAGCAAATAGGTAGTACTCTCCATCGTATGCCCAGGAGTATGTAATGCCGTAATTGTAATTTCTCCTACTTTAAATACTTCTCCATCTTCTGCTGTGTGAGCACTAAATGAAGTTTTTGCAGTTGGACCATATACAATAGTTGCTCCTTTTTTTTCTGCAAGTGTTACATGCCCACTAACAAAATCAGCATGAAAATGAGTTTCGAAAATATATTTAATTTTGGCTTCATCTTTAGCTGCTCTCTTTATATATTGTTCTACTTCACGTAAAGGATCAATGATTGCAACTTCTCCGTTACTTTCAATATAATAAGCTCCTTGTGCTAAACAACCTGTATAAATTTGCTCTATCTTCATAATATACTATTCGTACGCTTGATGTATATATTGCGCGTACTTTTTTTGATTTTGATTATCTCCCGTTTTATAAAAATTTACAGCTCCGTTTGGTCTCATAAAAAAATGATCTAAACTAAGTACCTCTAATAAACCACCTCTAAAAAAGGCATCTCTTACAGGTCCTTTTACTGCTGCAAAATAAAACTCTATATTTCTTTTTTTATAATACTTAATTCTTTCTTTAAGCATTTCTATTCCTGTACTATCTACTCTATTAATGCTCTCTGCGTCTAATACAATCAATTTTAATGCCTCACCTTTTTCCTCTGTCAATTCGTCTAACTTATCTCTAAAATAATTTGAATTGGCGTAAAATAACTGTGCGTCAAATCGAAAAACCAATACTTCGTTATCAATAACTACTTCCTTAAAACGAGATTTATTTCTGTAAAAATCTGAATTAGGAACTTTACCTAATTCTATTGCATAAGGTCTTGATGTTCTAAAAATTAAAACGATTAACGATAATCCTACACCTATTAAAATTCCTTGTTCTATTCCAAAAAATAAGGTTGAAAAGAAAGTCGCAATTAAGAGCCAGAAATCCAAGTTATTTGCTTTCCATAATCTTCTTGCTTCTTTAACATTTATTAAATTAAAAACGGCTACAATAATTATTGCGGCTAATATTGTTTTTGGTAAATGATAAAATATTGGTGTTAAAAAAAGAAGAGTAAATACTACAATAATTGCCGAAATAATTGCTGAGACCCCTGTAGTTCCACCTGATTCTTCGTTTATTGCTGAACGAGAAAAACTAGAGGTTGATGGATAGGATTGAAATAATGACCCAACAATATTACTTATTCCTAAAGCAACCAATTCTTGATTTGGTCGTATACGATACTCATCTTGTTTTGCTTCTAATGTTTTTCCTATCGAAATAGTTTCTAAATACCCAACCATTACCAGTGTTGCTGCAATAGGAAATAATTCTCTTACTAAAGCAATATCTATTACAGGTATTGTAAATTTTGGTAATCCAGAAGGAATGTCTTTTACTATAGCAACATCAGTAAATTGGTTTCCAAAAAAACGAATGGCTAAAATTCCTAGAGCAACAACAATTAATGCATTTGGTATTTTCTTATTTATTTTTCTAAACGTCATTATTATAACGCAAGCAATAATACCTATTATCGTTGTATTCATATTGAAGTATTTTATTCTATTAAAAACATCTTCTAATAAAATATGTACTTGATCACTTTGTAAAAATTCAACTCCAAATAAATTTCTAAATTGATTTAAACCAATAATTAAGGCTACTGCTGATGTAAATCCAATAATTACTGGTCGTGATAAAAAATTAACAATAAATCCTAAGCGTAAAACACCCATTAAAAATTGGATGGTACCTACCATTAATGCTAATAAAATAGCAATAGCAATATAACTTTCAGATCCTATTAAGGCTAGTGTTGAAACTCCTGTTGCTACTATTAAAGAATCCATTGCTACCGGACCTATTGCTACTTGACGAGAAGAACCAAATACAGCGTACATTAATTGCGGAACTAAAGCTGCATATAAACCATAAATTGGTGGTAAACCCGCTATTAAAGCATAGGCTATTCCTTGTGGAATCAACACAATAGCAACTGTTATACCAGCTACTACATCTCCTCTTAATTGAGACTTTTTATAGTTGGGTAACCATTCTAATATGGGTATTAGTTTCTTTAGTAATTTCATGCTTTAAAAAAGCTCTCCTTGACTTTTTCCTTTTATTCTTCCTAAATGTTTATATGCTAAATCCGTTACTTCTCTTCCACGAGGCGTACGCATTATAAATCCTTGTTGAATTAAAAATGGTTCGTAAACCTCTTCAATCGTCTCAGAATTTTCTGATACTGCTGTTGCTAAAGTAGAGATTCCTACCGGGCCCCCTTTAAATTTATCGATTATGGTTGTTAGAATCTTGTTGTCCATTTCATCTAAACCATGTGCATCAACATTCAATGCTTTTAAAGCATATTGAGCAATTTCTATAGTTATGGTTCCATCTCCTTTTATCTGTGCAAAATCACGTACTCTACGTAACAATGCATTTGCAATACGTGGTGTACCTCTACTACGTCCAGCAATTTCAATAGCTGCTTCCATAGAAATAGGAACACCTAAAATGTATGAGCTTCTTTGAACAATGGTTGTAAGTAATTCAGTTGTATAATAATGTAATCGACTACTGATACCAAAACGAGCTCTCATCGGAGCTGTTAATAATCCTGAACGTGTTGTTGCACCAATTAGCGTAAAAGGCTCTAAATCGATTTGAACTGTACGTGCATTTGGCCCAGATTCAATCATAATATCGATTTTATAATCTTCCATTGCAGAATATAAATACTCTTCTACGATAGGACTTAATCGATGGATTTCATCAATAAACAATACATCTCGTTCATCAAGGTTTGTTAATAAACCTGCTAAGTCTCCTGGTTTATCTAATACAGGACCTGAAGTAACTTTTATACTTACTCCTAACTCATTTGCTAAAATATGAGCTAACGTTGTTTTCCCTAAACCTGGAGGTCCATGAAACAACGTATGGTCTAAAGCTTCTTCACGTTGATTAGCTGCTTCAACAAAAATTTTTAAATTTTCAATTGCTTGATCTTGACCTGAAAAATCATCAAAGGAAAGTGGACGTAGCTTTTTTTCTACATCTAATTCTTCATTCGTTAAATTTGTATTTTCAGGATTCAGATTTTCATTCATAAGAGCACAAATATACTTGAATTATAAATTTTGAATTGTAATAAATGTTACTTAGCAACATTAGTAATGCTAAGATACATATTCACTGTTGATTTAAGTGTATAAAAAAAGCCTCCCAAATTGGAAGGCTTAATTTTAATTTTATCTTTTTTTAAGATGGCTCTTCTCCATCTAATAACGGTGTTGTTTGTAATACGAAATCTTTTCCGTGTACATACTCACCATTTTCATCTGTCTTACTATAATCATAAGCCCATCTGTGAACTTCAGGAATTGCTCCTGGCCAGTTACCGTGAATATGCTCTACTGGAGTAGTCCATTCTAACGTATTAGAGTTCCATGGGTTTTGAGTTGCTTTTTGTCCTCTATAAATAGAGATAAAGAAGTTTGCTAAGAATATTAACTGAGCAGCTCCTCCAATAATAGCCATTACCGTCATGAATACGTTAATCTCTACTAAATCATCAAACATTGGGAAGTTTGAATTTGTGTAATAACGACGAGGTAAACCTGCTAAACCAACAAAGTGCATTGGGAAAAATACCCCGTAAGCAGTAATGATTGTTAACCAGAAGTGCCAGTAACCTAATGTTTTGTTCATCATTCTACCATACATTTTCGGGAACCAGTGATACACACCTGCAAACATTCCTAATAAAGCAGATACACCCATTACTAAATGGAAATGCGCTACTACGAAATACGTATCGTGTACATTAATATCTAATGCTGAATCTCCTAAAACTAATCCTGTTAAACCTCCTGTTACGAATGTAGAAACTAATCCGATAGAGAATAACATTGCTGGATTTAATTGTAAGTTACCTTTCCATAAGGTGGTAATGTAGTTAAATGCCTTTACTGCTGATGGAATCGCAATTAATACTGTTGTAAAAGTAAACACAGATCCTAAGAATGGATTCATTCCTGAGATAAACATGTGGTGACCCCATACAATTGTAGATAAAAATGCAATTGCCATAATAGATCCAATCATTGCGCGGTAACCAAAAATTGGCTTACGAGCATTTGTTGAAATAATTTCAGAAGTAATACCTAATGCTGGTAATAATATAATATATACTTCTGGGTGACCTAAGAACCAAAATAAGTGTTCAAATAATACTGGCGACCCACCTTGATAGTGTAATACTTCACCTGAAATAAAGATGTCTGATAAAAAGAATGACGTACCGAAGCTTCTATCTAAAATTAATAACAACGCTGCTGATAATAATACCGGGAATGAAATCACACCAATAATAGCTGTAATAAAGAACGCCCACATTGTTAATGGTAAGCGCGTCATTTTCATTCCTTTTGTACGTAAGTTTAAAATAGTTACGATATAGTTTAATGACCCAATTAATGATGATGCAATAAAAATAGCCATAGATACTAACCATAATGTCATACCTGTACCCGATCCTGGAATAGCTTGTGGTAATGCTGATAATGGTGGATATATTGTCCATCCTGCAGATGCTGGCCCTGCTTCAACAAATAATGAAATTACCATGATTACTGATGATAAGAAAAATAACCAGTAAGAAACCATGTTTAAGAACCCAGATGCCATATCACGAGCTCCAATTTGTAATGGAATTAATAAGTTTGAAAAAGTACCACTTAAACCTGCTGTTAATACAAAGAATACCATTATTGTACCATGAATTGTAACCAATGCTAAGTACATATCAGGGTCCATAATTCCATCTGTTTGATGAGAACCTAAAAATGCTTCAATGATAGAAAACGATTTTTCTGGCCATGCAATTTGTAAACGGAATAACATAGACATAAACCCTCCTATTATACCCATAAATATACCGGTTACTAGGAACTGCTTCGAGATCATTTTATGATCTTGACTGAAGATGTATTTAGTTACAAATGTTTCTTTGTGATGATGATCTGACATAATCTATATCTTTATATATACTTTTAAAAAATATCTTATTTAATAACTTGAGCTAATGTTTTTTGTTCTGATAACCACTTTTCGTATTCAGCTGGTTCTACGACAGTAATTTTCATTTGCATATTGTAGTGAGAAGCACCACAAATTTTATTACACAATAACAAATAATCAAACTCATAAGGATCTTCTCCTTTTGCTTTTCTAATCTTGTTAATTCCGTCTGTTTTAGCAATTACTTCTGCATTTTCACGCATCTCTGCTGTTGTATACTTTGGCGTAAATCCGAATTGAGTTACCATTCCTGGTACACAGTTCATTTGCGCTCTAAAGTGAGGCATATATGCTGAGTGTAATACATCTTGCGAACGGAATTTGAATAAGACTTTTTTACCTTTTGGTAAAACTAATTCAGTAACTTTTATATCGTCTTGAGACTTAGGGTCAGACATATCAACTCCCATTGAGTTAATACCTTTAATAAAGTTTACATTACCTAAACCTAATTCATTATCTGCACCTGCATAACGAGCTTGCCAATCAAATTGTCTTGAATATACCTCAATAGTTACTGCTTCATCTTCAACATACATAATGTTGTTCCAAGCCCATAAACCATATCCAATTAAAATAACAATTGTTACCGCTGGTATAACTGTCCAAATTAACTCTAATTTATGGCTATCTGCATAGAATAAAGCTTTTTGACCTTTTTTACCTCTATACTTATAAGTAAAGAAGAAAATTAAGAACTGCATCGCAAATTGTACGATACCAATTAACCAAAATGTAATATCAAATAAGTTATCATCATGTTCTCCTTCTATCGAAGCAGATTCTGGTAACATAATTACATTCATTGCTATTAAACAGTAAATCATCATTGCATATAGGAATGCTAAAAATCCTATTGCTAATTTACCTTGTGTTTCGTTGTCTTTATCAGTAGCAATTACAGAACGAAAATCCATAATTCGAGTTATTTGCCAAAAACTAACTCCTATTGCAACTGCTATGAAAATATAAAATAAAGCGAGCATATTATCTAAACTATTATTGTTTATTAATTCTTTTTATTAATGGTGGTTACTATCTTCTCCTCTGTGTTCGATATTATAGTAATGGTATGATTCACTCTCCTGTAAGAATGGGTTTCCTTTTGCTATCGGATCTGCTTTTGCAAATGCGCTAAATGTAGCATAGATAAACAATCCTAAAAAGAATAATATACCACTAATTTCACCAATTCCGAATCCCCAATGAGCACCTACAGTACCAGGCATAATCATTACAAATAAATCTACGTAGTGACCTAATAAGATTACAACACCTCCGATTACTACAAACCAAGGTATACTTTTAAAATCACTATTGATTAATAATAATACTGGGAAAATAAAGTTCATTCCTACCATTGCTAAGAAAGGTAACTTGTACTCATTAAAACGTAATAAGTAGTAAGTAGTTTCTTCTGGCATATCTGCGTACCATATTAACATGAATTGAGCAAACCATAAGTAGGTCCAGAATACTGAAAAACCAAACATGTATTTTGCTAAATCGTGAATATGACTATCATTAACAAATGGTAAAGCTCCTTTTGAGCGTAAGTAAATAGTTACAAAAGCAATAGTAGTTAAAGCTGATACTAAGAAAGTAGCTAATACATACCATCCGAATAATGTAGAGAACCAGTGTGGATCAATTGTCATAATCCAATCCCAAGACATCATAGATTCAGTAATCATAAATAAGAATAAGAAGATTACAGAGATGTTATAGTTTCTCTTATGTAATTTTAAATCTCCATTATCTTGTTTAATAGAATCTCTTCTAATGATAAAACGGTAAGCATTCCAAACCACTAAATAGAAAATACTTCTAATTAACCATCCTGGAGTATTTAAAAACCACTTTTTACCATCGATAATTGGATCGTAATTAGGACTTGTAGGGTCTACAACTCCTTCGTTCATCCAAGGAAATAAGTGATTCATGTGCATAAATGTAGCAATCAAAAATACTAACATAATAACACTTACATAATGTATGTTTGCTGTGATAGCTTCCATTACTCTAAATAACACTACAGACCAACCTGCTTGTGCTACTCTTTGAATTGCATAGAATGCTAATACTAATAATGTAACTCCTAAAAAGAACATTAACGCTACAAAGAAAGCTGCCCAAGGGCGGTTTTGCATTTGATGAAAAGCGTGTGCTGCATGAGCATCATGATCTTCAGCGTGAGCTGCATTAGCATGCGCATCTTTAGTTTCAACAACATGTGCTTTTACTTCTTCTTTATGAGTATCTGCTACATGAGCAGAATCTGCAACAGCATGTGCTACTGTACTATCAGCAGTATGCTCTTCCGTTTTTGCTTCTTCTGAATGTTTTTCAACTTCAGCATGTGCTTCAGTTTTAGCTTCTTCAGCATGTGCTTTTTCTTCTCCGTGAGAATCAGCAACATCGTGACCACCTCCATGGTGAGCATCTTGTTTTGCTAAAATTTCTTTTGCTTCTTCTAGTGTTTTAGGTGCCGACATAAAACTAGCGGCAGTACCTAACGCTCCTAAAATCATAAGAGCAATAGCAAGCATTTTTAATTTTCCTGAAAACTGGTACATATCTTAACTATCTATTATAGACTTATTTTAATTCGCTTCTTAACTTTTCTACGTACTGTACAACTTGCCAACGCTCTTTGTACTGTAATTGTGATGCATGAGATCCCATTAAGTTTTTACCATACATAATTACATGATAAATATTTCCTGGTGTTAACTCTCTATCCTTGTAATTTGGAATACCGTTAAATTTATCTCTTTGAGATAAAACTCCGTTTCCATCACCTTTTGTTCCGTGACAAGAAGCACAATAAATTCCGTATAATTCCTTACCTTTTTCTAAATTTACTTCAGTAGTAGGTAATGGATTTTTTAATTCAGCTTTTGCTTTTTCATACCCTTCATTTGTATCAGGAATATCATAAGCTACAATACCGTTTCTACTAACGGTACCAGCAACTGGTTTTCTATCAACCATTTTTCCATTTAAACCATCAGCACCATTTGCTTCATAAGGAACAGCTACATACATATCTGGCATGTATTGTACTTGTGGTTTACGCTTATTATTACAAGAAATTACACTTGCAATAACAACTAAAGCGATAATTATTTTAAAACTCTTCATATCTCTTTATTAGTGCTTTTCTACTACGTTAATTTCTACAGCTCCTGTTGATTCTAACAAAGCTTTTAATTCATCTTCATTTCCATCAACTGGAATCTCCATTAAGAAATGATCATCAGTTGTCCTTGGATCTGGATTTTCAGCTTTCTTAAATGGCCATATTTTACTTCTCATATAAAAAGTAATAACCATTAAGTGGGCTGCAAAGAATACTGTTAATTCGAACATAATTGGCACGAATGCTGGCATGTTTGTTGCCCAAGAAAAGTTAGGTTTACCTCCAATATCTTGCGGCCAGTCAGCAATCATAGTATACCATGTTAACCATATAGCTACAGATAAACCAGTAATACCATACATAAAAGCAGTAATTGCTAAACGTGTTGGTGCTAATCCCATTGCTTTGTCTAATCCGTGAACTGGAAATGGACAAAAGATCTCTTCGATATGATGATGGTCGGCTTTTACCTTCTTAACGGCATCCATTAAGATATCATCATCATTATATAATGCGTGAATTACTTTATTAGTGCTCATTGTTCTCCTCTCTTAATTTTTTATAATTCTCCCCTGTTGATTTTAAGATTGTCTTAATCTCTGCTGTAGGAATTACTGGGAATGTTCTTGCATATAATAAGAATAATACAAAGAAGAATCCGATAGTTCCAATGAAGATACCAACATCAACAAACGTTGGTTCAAAACGCCACCATGTAGATGGTAATTGACCTTTACTTAATACAATTGCAATAATATCGAAACGCTCAAACCACATACCGATGTTAATGATAATTGAAATAATGAAAGACCAAATAAAGCTTCTTCTAATTTTCTTTATCCATAATAACTGTGGTGTAAAGATATTACAGATTAATAATGACCAAAATGCCCATCCGTAAGCTCCAGCTTCAGCTCCAAAAGATAAATAAGTATAGTTTTCGTAAGGTGATCCTGTATACCATGCAATAAAGAATTCAGTTGCATATGCTACTGCTACGATACCACCTGTTAAGATAATTACGATGTTCATATACTCTACGTGTAAACGTGTAATATATGCTTCCATATTTGTAACCTTACGCATAATACCTAATAAGGTTTGTACCATTGCGAATCCTGAGAAGATTGCTCCTGCTACGAAATATGGAGGAAATATTGTTGAGTGCCATCCTGGGTTAATAGATGTTGCGAAGTCCATCGATACAATTGTGTGTACAGAAAGTACTAATGGAGTTGCTAAACCTGCTAATACTAATGATACTTCTTCAAAACGTTGCCAGTCTTTAGCTCTACCAGACCATCCGAAAGATAATAATGCGTAAATCTTCTTTTGGAAAGGCTTTACTGCTCTATCACGAATCGTTGCAAAATCAGGTAATAAACCAGTCCACCAGAAAACTAATGATACCGATAAATACGTAGAAATTGCGAATACATCCCATAATAATGGCGAGTTAAAGTTAACCCATAACGATCCGAATTGGTTAGGAATTGGTAATACCCAGTATCCATTCCATGGACGACCCATGTGAATGATAGGGAATAAACCTGCTTGGAATACCGCAAAAATTGTCATTGCTTCTGCAGAACGGTTAATTGCCATTCTCCATTTTTGACGAAATAATAATAGTACTGCGGAAATAAGTGTACCTGCGTGACCGATACCTACCCACCATACAAAGTTGGTAATATCCCATGCCCAACCGATGTTTTTACTTAAACCCCAAACACCAATACCGGTACCTACGGTGTAAAATATACATCCAAATCCCCATAACATTGCTGCTAAAGAAATATAGAATGCTACATACCAATGTTTGTTTGCTTTACCTTCTATAGGTCTAGCAATATCCTCAGTAATATCATGGTAACTTTTGTTACCAAGTATTAAAGGTTCTCTATAAGATGATTCGTAATGAGACGACATAAATCTATATACTTGTTAATTTTATTATTAAGCTTCGTTTGTATTTCTTACTTTAACTTGGTACACAACGTTTGGTTTAGTACCTATATAATCTAATACGTGGAATGCTCTATTATCTTCTTTTAATGCTGCTACTGTATCTTCAGAGTTATTAATATCTCCAAACACCATTGCTCCTGTAGAACAAGCTTGAGAACATGCTGTTGCAAACTCATCTTTATTTACAGCTCTACCTTCTTTTTTAGCTTTTAAGATGGTAGCTTGTGTCATTTGAATACACATAGAACACTTTTCCATAACTCCTCTAGAACGAACAACTACATCTGGATTTAATACCATTTTACCGTATTCGTTATTCATGTTAAAGTCGAACTCTTCGTTTTCTGCGTAGTTAAACCAGTTAAAACGACGAACTCTATATGGACAGTTATTTGCACAATACCTTGTACCAACACATCTGTTATAAGCCATTTGGTTTTGACCTTGACGACCGTGAGACGTTGCTGCTACTGGACATACTGTTTCACATGGTGCGTGATTACAGTGCTGACACATCATTGGTTGGAAAGCTACTTGAGGATTCTCTGCTGGATTTTCTAAAGCATCAAATAAATCTCCTCTGCTTAATTCTAATACCTTCTCAGTATATCTTCTTTCAACTTCTTGATTTGCTAATCCTGGGTTATCTTTTTTAAATTTCTCTAAAGTTGGAATTTCTTTACCATCTTTCTTTTCATACTGCTTATCTACAACAGTAGAAGAATAATAACGATCGATACGTAACCAGTGCATATCTCTACCTACACGAACTTCATCTTTACCAACAACAGGAACGTTGTTTTCTGCGTGACATGCTACAACACATGCTCCACAACCGGTACAAGATGTTAAATCGATAGATAAGTTAAAGTGATGCCCGATACTTCTATCATGCTCATCCCATAAGTCGATAGTACTTCCTTCAACCTCTTGGTGATCGTAAGTAACCATATATGGTTTATTCCATGTATGCTTAGGATCTAAGTTTTTATTAGTTACTTCTTTTAATGAAGCTTCCTTTAAAATATCATGGCGCCCTGCAAGTGTACTTTGTACCTGAGTACAAGCAAACTTATGCCATCCTGATGCTTTTTCTATAGAGACGTTGTATTGTACATTGCTTCCATCTTTATAAAATGGATATGCATTAATACCAACTTGCATTTCAGATTTTAATCCTTGAGTTCTACCGTAACCAACTGCTAAACCAACAGATCCTTTTGCTTGACCTGGTTGAATCATTACCGGAATATTCTTAATCGTTACTCCGTTTACAGTTACGTTTGCGTAGTTACCATCAATAGCTCCATTATCTTTTACAGGATTAGAGAAACCTAACTCTTTAGCATCTGCCATAGATACTGTTAAGTAGTTATCCCATGCTGCACGTGTTAATGGATCAGGTAATTCTTGTAACCAAGGGTTATTTGCTTGCTTACCATCACCTAATGCTGTTGATGCATATAAATTTAATTCGAATCCTGAAGCATTATTCGCTGATCTTACTAAAGCAACACCCGCTGCATTTACATCAACTTCTGCTCTTTCAACATCTTCAGATACTACTTCGTTTTTAAAGAAACCATCATGTAACGCTTGATTCCAAGATGCTCCTCCTAAAACAGTAGTACTCCAAAATTCTTTTAAAGTATCATAGTAATTTACAGAACTACCAGACCATTTTAATAATACATCTTGTAACTGACGTGTATTAAATAATGGTGAAATAGTTGGCTGCATTAAACTATAAGTACCTGCTACTGCCATTACATCTCCCCAGCTCTCTAAATTATGAGGTGCTGGTAATGTATATTGTGTAGCATTAGCTGTTGTATCATCTTGAGTAGAGATTGCAACAGATAATTTTAAGTTTTTAATTCCATTAGCTAATTCAGTTGCGTTTGCTAAAGTATATAATGGGTTTGTGTTATAAGTAACTAAACCTTTTACTTTACCTGATTTAATATCTGCAACTAATTCTGCTACTTGAGTATCGTTACCTTGACGTGTTAAATTAACAGCCTTTGTATCGATAACTTCACTATTTAATGCTTTGTTGATTGCTAATGCAATTAACTGTGCATTTTTATCATTTAATCCTGTAACAACAACACCTTTAGACCCTGCTTTCTTTAAATCAGCAGCTAGCTTCTTTATTTCAGCATCTAATTTTGTTGCTTTAGATGGAAGTGAACCTCCAGTTACAGCGTTATATAAATTGATTAAAGCAAAAACTTGTTCAGAAGGCTTTACAACCATTCTTTTATCAGCATTTGCTCCAGCCAATGACATGTTACTTTCTATTTGAACGTGGTAAGACATTTTACCAGATTCAACTTTACGCCCTGCAGCGTATGATTTTTCATAACCTCCTTGCCAATCTCCTAAGAAGTCTGCTCCGATAGATGCAATTACTTCAGCTTTAGAAAAATCATAATTTGGTAATGCACGTTGACCATACATTGCTTCAAAAGCATCAGCAGTAGCACTTTCAGAAATTGCATCGTATACTACATGCTTCACATTTGGATAAGCAGTAATAAAATCAGCAATTACTTTTTCAGTAGAAGGACTTGCTAAAGTACCTGTTAATAATACAACAGATTCGTTTGCGTCTTTTAACTGATTTAATTTTGCTACAATTTCTTTATCAGCATCAGCCCAAGAAATTTGAGTTTCACCTTTTCTAGGTTCTTTTAAACGTAAGTCACCATCATATAATGATAAAACAGATGCTTGTGTACGTGCGTTTGTTTCTCCTCCTGCCTCTTTGTTAGGCATTACAAGAATTGGACGACCTTCGCGTGTTTTAACTAATACGTTTGCAAAATCAAAACCATCTGCAATTGTAGTTGCGTACCAATCAGCAACACCTACAACGATATCATTTGGTTGCACTACATAAGGAATTGATTTTCTTACTGGACCTTCACAAGCTGCTAAAGAAGCTGCCGCTGTGGTAAATCCAACATATTTCAAGAAATCTCTACGTGAAGTTGATGAAGTTTCTAATGTTTCTTTATCACCTAAAAACTCATCTGTAGGAATATCTTGTACAAACTCATTATTACGTAGCGTTTCAACAACAGAACTATCTTTTAGTTCTTCAACACTTTGCCAGTATTTTTTGTTTGAAGCCATTTATATACGTGTTTTTCTACTTTCTAATTGATTAATAGTGGCACTTACCACACTCTTTTCCACCTAACTGCGCAATTGTTACTTGCTCTACTCCATACTTCTTCGCTAATTCTTTATGAATCTTAGCGTAGTATTCATTTCCTTTTAAGTCAACCTTAGTTTCCTTATGACAGTCGATACACCAACCCATTGTTAATGGCGAGTATTGATATACTTCTTCCATTTCTTCAACTGGCCCGTGACATTTTTGACATTTTAATCCTGCAACAGTAACGTGTTGTGAGTGGTTAAAATATGCAAAGTCAGGTAAATTGTGAACTCTCACCCATTTTACTGGCTTAGTTTCACCTGTATATTCTAGTTTTTCAGCATCCCATCCAACAGCATCGTAAATCTTAGCGATTTCCTTATCTAAGTCAGCTTTATTTAAAGTATGATCATCCATCACCACTTTCGTATCATCAGCAACTTCTGAAATATTTTTATGACAGTTCATACAAACACTTACTGAAGGAATTCCAGATGTTTTACTGTGTTTTGCTGAAGAGTGACAATATTGACAATCTATCTTATTATCTCCTGCGTGAATTTTATGAGAAAAAGCAATTGGTTGAATTGGTTGATACCCTTGATCTACCCCTACTTTAAATAAAGTCCCGAATAAGAAATATGCAGTAATTAATGCTCCGAAGATTACAAACAACACATGTAAGAATGTATTTTTCTTAATTCCTTCCCATAACTCAGCAGCTTGACCTAACAATCCTGGAGTTTTAGGAGCTCCTTTTAACTCACTAATTGTTTTTAATAAACTAGCAATAATTAAAAAAGCTACAGCAATTGCTGCTGCTAATATGTATAATATCCATTTTGGCGCATCCCCTTTTTCCGAACCAGCAACAGTAGCATCTACCGCACCAGCTGGCTTAATTTCACCAACAGTTGTATAATATAAAATATCGTCGATATTTTTATCAGTTAACTGAGGGAAAGCTGTCATGTTAGACTGCTTATACTCATCAAAAATCTCGATTGCATCTTTATCACCAGAAGCTCTTAATGCTGCATTGTCTTTAATCCAAGCTTGCAACCATTCTTTACTTCTTCTTTCTTCAATACCAGCCAATTTTGGCCCAACAAGTTTCTTATCTAATTTGTGACATGAAGCACATAAAGACTTAAATAATTTTTTTCCTTCTTTTTGACGCGCCTCGTCAATTTCTTGCGAAAATGCCGAAAAACTTACGAATAAAACTAAAAGGAAAGCGAAACTCTTTACGAGAGTTTGGGTTAATCTGCTGTGATGTTTCACACTTTTCATACTATAAAATATAAGTTTTGTATCTATTTTGGTACAATTTTTTCTATACAACTATTATAAAAACAGCACATAGAAAGTTGGACAAAAGTACTACTTCTGTCTAAATTGTGAAATGTTAAGAGATTGCTAATTTATAATTTATACTAATTCTAAATAAACAACGTTAGCAATGTATTAAACAACAAGTCGTTACTTTTGTAAAAAGATTAAAAAAAATGAAAAAACAGAAATTCATCATTACTTTTTTATTACTTCTTATTGGAGGTGTGTATTTTGCTAGCGGGCAATCTAATTACACTGAGAATAAAGACATTACTTCTTTAATTAAAAAGAAAAGGGAATACAATAAATACAATGGTTCTGGCTACAGAATTCAATTATATAATGGTTTAGAAAAAAGAGCTAGAAGTTTTCGCGGTAGATTTACAGTAGAGTTTCCAGGTGTATACACTAAACTTTCATACGACGCTCCAGAATGGAAAATACAAGTTGGTAATTATAAAACAAGATTACAAGCAGATAGAGCTTTAAATAAAATAAGAGAGAAATTTAACGGAGCTATTGTCGTTCCTCTATAAAACTCATTATTTATAAAACAAAAAAGAGTGTTCGTTGTGAGCACTCTTTTTTTATACTATTAAAAGTAACTTGAATTAATAAGCTCTTTCATCATTCCCTTCATAGAAGTTAATGAATGCTTGATTCACTACTCTATGACCTCCGTCAGTTGGATAATCTCCCGTAAAATACCAATCTCCTAAATTATCAGGACAGGCTTTATGCAAACCGCTTACTGGTTGAAAAATCACATCAATATCAGCTTTAATTTCTGATGTTTTAAGCATTTGAGCAATCTTAGCAGATACTTCTTTATCAGTAAAAGGTGCGTAAATTTCTTTTACAAAATTCACTACATTTTTATCTTCACTATTTTCTTGTTGCTTACATTTTTTATAAACGTCATCAACAATGTGATACTGATTCGTTTCTTTCAATAATTCTAAAGCGGCTTTAAAAGCAATAAAATCGTTGATTTTTGCCATGTCAATTCCATAACAATCTGGATAACGAATTTGTGGCGCTGAAGAAACGACTACTATTTTTTTTGGATTTAATCGATCAAGAATCTTAATGATACTTTTCTTTAAAGTTGTACCACGAACAATACTATCATCAATAATCACCAAATTATCTGTTGGTTTTACAACACCGTAAGTAACATCATATACATGGGCCACTAAATCGTCACGACTACTATCATCAGTAATAAACGTTCTTAGTTTTGCATCTTTAATTGCAATCTTTTCAAAACGTGGTCTTTTGGATAAGATATCTACCACTGTTTCTTTCGACAACTTTCCGTTTCCTGCTAAAATTGCAGCTGTTTTTTGTTGATTTAATACATCTTCAGCGGCTTCCATCATTCCGAAAAATGAAGTTTCTGCTGTATTAGGAATATAAGAAAACACTGCGTTTTCTATATCATTATTAATCGACTTCAATACCTCAGGAAACACATATTTTCCTAAGTTTTTTCTTTCTTCATAAATTGAAGCATCACTTCCTCTAGAAAAATAAATACGCTCAAAAGAACATGCTTTTTTAATACGCTGCTCTAAAACTGGCTTCATTGAAGTTTCACCATTCTTCTTTATAATTAATGCGTGACCTCTATCTATTTCTTTAATAGCATCAATATCAACATTAAAAACTGTTTGAATTACCGGACGCTCTGAAGCTACAACTACAACTTCTTCATCTTCATAATAAAATGCTGGACGAATTGCTGATGGGTCTCTCAACACAAAAGCATCTCCGTGACCTAGTAATCCTGCCATAGCGTAACCACCATCCCAATTTTTTGCCGAACGTTGTAAAATTCGTTGAATATCTAAGTGCTCTTCAATAAACGGTGAAGCGTCTTTTTTATTAAACCCAGCTTCCTTAGCTTTAATGTACAATTCAGAAACTTCATCTTCTAAAAAGTGACCAATCTTTTCCATCACAGTTACTGTATCAGTAAACTCTTTTGGGTGCTGCCCTAAATCAATTAAATCATTTAATAATTGTTTAGAGTTGGTCATATTAAAGTTACCCGCGACTATTAAGCTTTGATGTTTCCAATTACTTTGACGTAAAAACGGATGCACACTTTCTATTGAGTTTTTACCAAAAGTACCATAACGAACATGTCCTAAAAACAAATTACCTAAGTAAGGTACGTTTTCTTCTTGCCATTGAACATCATCTACCTTTTCTGGATTCTCTTCAAAAACACCGTTAATTCTTTTATTAACTTTTCCGAAGATATCTTGAATTGGCTGCGATTGATTAGATCGTATTCTACTAATATATCTTGTTCCTGGGTCGACATTAAATTTTATACTTGCCAAACCTGCACCATCTTGACCACGATTGTGCTGTTTTTCCATTAACAAATACATTTTGTTTACACCATAAAATGCGGTACCATATTTATCTTTATAATATTGCAAAGGTTTTTTTAATCGAACCATTGCAATTCCGCATTCGTGTTTAATAGCGTCACTCATTTGAATCTTAAATATTTAGTTGTGTTGTGTGTTGTTGTTTTTTAATATAAAAAAATCCGCAGCAAAACGCGCGGATTTTTATTTATGATAACTCTATATCAAATTGTGTTAAATCTTTAAAAGACTGCAAGCGTGTTAGCACTTCATCTTTTGTAAGTTCTTCCATTCGCTGAGTTCCAAATTTTTCAACACAGAAAGAAGCTAAATTAGAACCGTAGATAATTGCGTTCTTCATATTCTCAAACGATATATCTTCTGTCTTAGCTAAATATCCGCAGAAACCTCCTGCAAATGTGTCTCCTGCTCCTGTTGGATCAAACACTTCTGCTAATGGTAATGCTGGTGCATAAAACATTTTCCCTTCATTAAATAATAAAGCTCCATGTTCTCCTTTTTTAATCACTACATACTTAGGCCCCATTTCGTGAATCTTCTTTGCAGCATTTACTAAAGAATACTCTCCAGATAATTGACGAGCTTCTTCATCATTAATTGTAATTACATCTACTCTTTTTAAAACAGTATGTAAATCAGCTAAAGCGATATCCATCCAAAAGTTCATTGTATCTAATACAACTAATTTTGGCCTTTCATTCATTTGATCTAAAACAGATGCTTGTGTTAACGGATGTAAATTACCCAACATTACAATACCTGAATCTTTAAACGCTTCTGGAACTACAGGCTGAAAATGCTCTAATACATTTAATTCAGTTACTAAAGTATCACGAGAGTTCATATCGTTATGATATTTACCACTCCAAAAGAAAGTCTTTCCTCCTTTAACGATCTCAACTCCATCAGTATTAATTCCTTTGTTGTTCATCATATCTAAATATGATTGAGGAAAATCTCCACCAACAACAGAAACCACTCCTGTTTCAACTCCAAATTGAGAAGCTGCTAAACCAACAAAAGTTCCTGAACCTCCTAATATCTTATCTGTTTTACCAAAAGGCGTTTCAATAGCGTCAAATGCTACGGTACCAACTGCTAATAATTTACTCATTTCTTATTTTTTTACTGTAATTTTGCACTTTTAAATAAAGTGGTCCTACGACTGTGCAAAAATAGTTTTAAAAAATGACTATCAAAGAAATACAAGAAGAAATTATTGATGAGTTTTCTATGTTTGAAGACTGGATGGAGCGTTATGAATATATTATCGACTTAGGAAGATCGTTGCCATTAATAGATGAAGCTTATAAATTAGATGAGAATTTAATTAAAGGATGTCAATCGAAGGTATGGTTGTATTCTGAACTAAAGAACGATACTATTGAATTTACTGCAGATAGTGATGCTATTTTAACCAAAGGTATTGTGGCGTTATTATTGAGAGTATTTTCAAACCAAACACCACAAGCTATTTTAGAGGCAAAAACTGATTTTATTGATGAAATTGGATTGAAAGAACACTTAAGTCCTACTCGTGCAAATGGATTGGTTTCTATGGTAAAACAAATAAAAATGTACGCAATTGCTCAACAAAGTAAATTAGCGAATTAAAGACTATGAAACAGCAAATATTAACTTTGTTAAGTGTTATAATGTTCTTAATACTGGGATGCTCTAGTGAAAGTAATTCAATTGAATTGGTTAAAGAGAAGCCAAAACTACCAATTAAGAAGACATATACTTATAATAACTCTTCATCAGTTCAGCAATATGTGTATGATGATCAATTTAGGTTAAAAAAAATACTTTATTCAGATAATGTTAATAATTACCATGAGTTTAACTATAATAACAGTAAACTATTGAGCATCTACAGGTTTGAAGATGATAAATTCACAACCAAAACCTTATTTACTTACGATAAAGATAATATTGTTAAATCAGAGGGGTATGGTGAATCAAGCTTAATAAACACAGTCTATTATAAATATGATTCTTCTAATAGATTAATTAGGGTTAGAAATGTTAATGATATACCAAACTCTACCGACTTGATAATAACACTTGAGTATTTAGAAAATGACAAGGTAAAGATGGTATATAAAGATACAGAATATCATATTATTCAATATGAGAATATAAAAAAGAGCCCTTTTTCTGCTGTTCCTTATTTTGAAGCTTATCTTAGGTCGTCAATTTTGAGAGCTACTTTTGCATTAGCTAATGAAATAAAAACATTACCACCGATTGATATGTTTATAAATGTAAAATCTTATAGAGATGACCAATTGTTTTTCGAAAATATTTACATAAATACATACGATGATGATGGTTTTTTGATTAAACAGGTTAAAACTAACGATAACACCCAATCACCTGTAATAGAAGAATATAAATACAATAAGTAATAATGACAGATAAAGATTTAGAAGACTTAGGAGATAAAATAGTCCGTGTATTAAAAACAATATTCGATCCAGAGATCCCTGTAGATATTTATGAATTAGGTTTAATATATGATGTATTCGTATCAGAAGAAAACGATGCAAAAATATTAATGACTTTAACTTCACCTAACTGCCCTGTAGCAGAAAGTTTACCAGTAGAGATTGAAGAAAAGGTAAAAACCTTAAAAGAAATTAACAACTGTGAAGTTGAAATTACTTTCGATCCTACTTGGACTCAAGACATGATGAGTGAAGAAGCTAAGTTAGAACTAGGAATGCTATAATTTATGGCTGAAGAAATTATAAATAGAATTGCTAACAGCAAATTAATCACTATTGATCTTGAAGATTTTTATCCTCAAGGCAATCGTGTTGTTTTTGACATTAAAGATTGGCTCTATGAAGGATTAATTCTTCGTGAAAAAGATTTTAGGGAACAAGTAAATAATCATGACTGGTCTCAGTACCAAAACAACTATGTTGCTTTATCATGTTCTTCTGACGCTATTATTCCATCTTGGGCTTATCTATTACTTAGTACTCAATTATCTGAGTATGCTAAAAAAGTTATTGTTGGTAATTTAGAATTGCTAGAAACGGTTATCTATCAAGAAATCATCAGCCAAATTGATGTTTCTGAATATAAAGACAAACCTATAATTATTAAAGGATGTGCAGATAAACCAATACCTGCTTCTGCCTATACTTTGTTAATAGAAAGAATTCAACCAATTGCTAAAACTATTATGTTTGGAGAGGCTTGTTCAACGGTTCCTTTGTATAAAAAAAAGAAATAATTTGAAAGTGACTTTTATCAAATTCTTTTGTCTAAAGTAAGTGGAAAGTGTAGTTTTGCGCTTTCAAAAATAAATTATAAAAATTATTACAATGAAAAAATTATTAGCTATAGCTATTTTATTCGGAGCATTAGCAGTAAATGCACAAGAAGAAAAAAAAGAAGAACCTAAAGATGGTTGGAAAAAAGGTGGAAACATTTCATTTTTATTTAACCAATCAGCTTTCAACAACTGGTTAGCAGGTGGGTCAAACAACATTTCAGGAACTTTAGGTTTAAACTACGATTTTAACTACATAAAAGGGGACTGGACTTGGGATAACAAAATCATTGCTTCTTATGGTTTAACAAAATTAAAAGGAGAAGACATTCAAAAAACTGATGATCGTTTAGAGTTAAATTCTTTATTAGGAAAAAAAGCTTCAGGATACTGGTATTATTCAGCATTCTTTAACTTTAAAACTCAATTATCTTCAACAGATGTTGGGGGAGTGCAAACTTCACACTTTTTCTCTCCTGCATATTTTCAAATTGGACCAGGTATGTTATGGAAAAAATCTGACAATTTAAAAGTAAACATAGCCCCAGCTACTTCTAAACTAATATTTGTTCATGATCATTTAACTGAATTCGGACCTGCATTTGGTGTTGATCAAGGAGAAACTACTCGTTACGAGTTAGGAGCTGCAGTTAATGCTTATTACAAATTAGATATAATGAAAAATGTTTCTGTTGAAAATATTTTAAACTTATACAGCAACTATTTAGAAGATTTTCAAAACGTTGACATTGACTATACGGTTAATGTTGTAATGAAAGTAAACAAATATTTATCAGCAAACCTTTCTATGCAAGCTATTTATGATGACAATGCTTTTAAAGGATTTCAAACAAGAGAAGTATTTGGCTTAGGAGTTAACTATGGTTTCTAATCACAAAAACGCAATATAGCAACAAACCTCAAAGAGAAATCTTTGAGGTTTTGTTTTTTGCTTATTTTAGCTTAAAATTAAAAAGAATGACCTTATTAATAATTTACGCAACAGTTTCTATTTTCTTTTCATTTCTATGTTCAATTTTAGAAGCTGTACTGTTAAGTGTATCACCTACTTTTATTAACGTTAAAAAGAAGGAAGGTAAAGCATTTGCGACACAATTAGAAACACTTAAAAAAGATGTTGACAAACCTTTAATTGCTATTCTTACACTAAACACACTTGCCCATACAGTTGGTGCAATTTTAGTCGGTGTACAAGCCAAAGTTGCATACGCAGAAATCTATGGAAGTGAAACTAAGACTTTTTTTGGTATTGAGTTTACTGAAGATTTAATGGTTGGTGTTGTATCTTCTGTTATGACGATTTTAATTTTAGTTGCCTCTGAAATCATTCCAAAAACAATCGGTGCCACTTACTGGAAACAGCTGGCTAACTTTACAACCAAAGCTTTAAATATCTTGATTTTTCCATTAAAATGGACTGGTGTTTTATGGATATTACAATTAACAACAAAGTTAATTGGTGGAAAAGGAGGTCATGGTGAAAGTGTTTTAAGTAGAGAAGATTTTTCTGCTATGACAGATATTGCTGAACAAGAAGGGGTTTTTAAAGAAAACGAAAGTAACGTGATTAGAAATATGTTGAACTTTAAAGACGTTCAAGCAAAACATATTATGACACCTCGTACAGTTATTACAACTGCTGACGAAAATCAAACAATCCAATCGTTTTTTGATGAAAACAGATCGTTACGTTTTTCAAGAATTCCTGTTTTTGCTGAAAATCCTGATAGTATAACCGGGTATGTTTTAAAAGACCAATTATTATTGGCTTTAATTGATAAAAAAGGAAATGAACCTTTAAAATCGATTAAAAGGAATATTATAATTGCGAATAGAGACTTATCAATCCCTAATTTATTTGAAAAATTAATTGAACAGAGAGAGCATTTAGCTTTAGTTGTTGATGAATATGGTTCGGTAAGTGGATTGGTTACTCAAGAAGATGTAATAGAAACCTTATTAGGCTTCGAAATTATGGATGAAAGTGATAACGTTGCCGATTTACAAAGCTTAGCAAGAAAGAGTTGGGAAAAACGCGCTAAGCGTTTAGGTATTATTAAAGAAGATACCGATACTGAAAAAGAATAGTTTAAATTAAACGTATAAAAAAGGAGTGAATTAAATTCACTCCTTTTTTATTATTATAAGATTTATATTTTTAGTCCAATTTAAAACTCATTGGAAAACTATATAACACTTCTTTTTCAACTCCATCATGCTTACCTGGCACAAAGTTTGGCAGCATTGAAACTATTCTTTCTGCTTCTTGTTTTAAAACTTCATGTATATTATCACCTACAACTTTAATACTTTTCACTTCACCTTCAATACTAATTACAAAACTCACTTTTAAATCTCCTTCTATGTTTCTTTCTAAAGCTTTTTTAGGGTAATTAAAGTGAGTAACAATATGTTTTTCCATCTCATAATTAAAGCAATCTTGCTTGTTAATTGATGCATCTTTACAGGATAAAAACAACGGTATTTCATCGACTGAATTAAAAGGGATTATTTCTTCAGTTATTTTTAGTTTATCTTTATTTAATAAATTTTCTTTAAGATTTACTTGAACTTTTTTTGTTCTTAAGGTTTTTGAAATACTAATTACTCTAGGTATTAAAAGCTCTCTCTTTTTCAAGTACCTTTTATTTTTTATTACAATATTACTAATACTTGCTTCTGCAATATTTACATCTTTTTTCGTTTCAGTAATTTCACATTTATTTATAGAATTTAAATCGATAAATGATGTTTCTTTATTCACACATTTCTCTTGAGAAAAAACTTGAAATACAAAGAATTGAATTACGAATAGTAAGGCTGTTTTTTTCATAACTATATATTTACACGAATATATTATGTTAGGCGTTTTATTTACTTTTCTAAAATTTTTAAAGGCAATTGCTTTTAGATAATACATCTAAGAACTTAAAAAACCACAAAATTTAAGACAAGATAAAACGTCTAAAAAAAGGTTAATGAAAATTTGAATTGTTTATTATTATCAAAAAGAAATTTTGATAGCTTACTCTGAATCGAGGCTGTTTTTTTCATTTTACGGGGGTTAAAATGGTTAAAAATTTGATCTTTAAAACTGTAAGAAATATTTAATTTACTTCTTAAGATTAACTAAAGATAGCAAAAAAGAACTTAAAAATCAAAGTATTTAAGTTCTTTTTGTATTATCATCTTGTTATTACAAGGTAAATTTTAATATTCTTGGTATAGGAAATCACTATAAGGAAATCGCTGGATATGAATCTTTTTCACTTCATCGTACGTCTTTTCTTTAAAGTTCTCTAAATTATCTTTATTAAGTGCTGAAATAAAAATATTTTCTTTTTCTAAATCATTCATCCAAGTTTTTTCCCAATCAGCTAATGTATAATGTGCTTTTGTTTTCTCAGTAACTATATCATCCTCATCTATAGTTTCATGAGTATACGCATCAATTTTATTAAAAACCATTACTGTAGGTTTATTAGCGCTATCTATCTCGTCTAATATCTTATTTACAGAAGCAATGTGGTCTTCAAAATTTGGGTGAGAAATATCAACTACATGTAGTAATAAATCTGCTTCACGAACTTCATCTAAGGTAGATTTGAAAGATTCAACCAATTGAGTTGGCAGTTTTCTAATAAATCCAACAGTATCTGTCATTAAAAAAGGAATGTTCTTAATCACTACTTTTCTTACTGTAGTATCTAATGTTGCAAAAAGTTTATTCTCTGCAAAAACATCACTCTTACTTATCACATTCATTAAAGTAGACTTACCTACATTAGTATAACCTACTAAAGCAACACGAACCATTTTACCACGATTCTTTCGTTGAACTGCCATTTGTTTATCAATAGTTATCAGTTTCTTTTTTAGTAAAGTAATTTTATCTCTAATAATACGTCGATCCGTTTCAATTTCTGTTTCTCCAGGACCACGCATACCAATACCTCCTTTTTGCTTATCAAGGTGAGTCCATAATCGAGTTAATCTTGGAAGTAAATATTGATACTGCGCTAACTCTACCTGTGCTTTAGCTGAACTTGTTTGTGCTCTACTCGCAAAAATATCTAGAATCAAGTTTGTTCTATCTAATATCTTACAATCTAAAAAATTCTCTATATTTCTTATTTGAGCAGGAGATAACTCGTCATCGAAAATTGCGGTTCCGATATTGTGAGATTCAATATATGCTTTCACTTCCTCTAACTTACCAGTTCCTAAGAAGGTTTTAGGATTTGGTTTCTCAAGTTTTTGAGTAAAGCGTTTTACAGGTACTCCACCAGCTGTTAAGGTTAAAAAATCCAACTCGTCTAAATACTCTTTAGATTGTTTTTCATTTTGATTCTGGGTTATAATACCTATTAAAACCGCTTTTTCTGATATGGCTTCTCGTGTTTCTATCATAGGTTACAAAAGTACAAATTTATCAACTCAACTAATATCTTTTAATTACTTGTTTGGCAAAAAAGCTAAACGATTATCTCTCGAATTTTATTTTTTAAAACTGGGAGCACTTCTTTTTCAAACCAAGGGTTTTTAGTTAACCAAAACCTATTTCTTGGTGATGGATGTGGTAATACAAAGTGTTTAGGTAAATATTCTTGAAAATTATCAACAGTTTCAGTTAATGTTCTCTTCGCTTGGTTTTTCAAGTAGTAATTTTGAGCATACATCCCAATTAAAACAACCAGTTCAATATTTTTTATCTTAGCCATTAACTCCTCATGCCATTGAGGTGCGCACTCTTTTCTTGGAGGCAGATCTCCTGTTTTTCCTTTACCAGGATAACAGAATCCCATAGGTATTATTCCAAAATTATCAGTATTATAAAATTGCTTATCGGTAACATCCATCCATCTTCTAAGCTGCTTTCCGCTAGCATCATCCCAAGGAATTCCTGATTTATGAACTTTTGTTCCTGGGGCTTGCCCAATAATTATAATTTTCGAAGACTTACTCGCAAAAACAACAGGATTAGGATCTATAAAGTCTTTACATAAGCTACACTCTCGAATATTACTTAATAATTTTTTCATGCATTAAAGTTAAACTTAAAGCATAAAAAAACACTCATTTTATTTTAAAATGAGTGTTTTTCTTCAAAATTTTTTAATTAGTGGCTTATTGCGTAACTAGCTGCTTTACCAAACTCTGCTAATTGTGCCAAAGCACTTTTAAAAAAACCTTGAATCCCCTTTAGTAATTGTTTTTTCATAATTATGTTTTATTAATTTCCCCTATTACAAATTTACTGCATTAACTACTTGTTTTAAAGCAAAATGCACATAGATGTATAATTGGTATATAATTATGTATAAATAGTAATTTGTTATTTATTTTTAACAAGCTACACAATAAAAGTCTACTAAAGGAGTTGGTTTAAAACTTTATAAAATCGTTAAAAGCTACATAATAAGGCTGGTTTTTAAAAACAGGTAGATCTACACTTTCAGCGTTTGCAATACCTATTCCTGCAAACCAAACTTTTGCATTTTGCTTTTTTGCATGCTCTTTAAAAGTTTCCATCCATAATACGTCATACTCTTCTGGAGATTGAATATTATTTGTAGTTTTTACTAATACAAAAATAGTGGGTTCTCCTTTTTTAAATAATACAAATTGTGGATGTTTTTTAAGTTCGCTATTAATAGCCACAAACTCATATCCCATTTGTTCCAGCTTTTTACCCACAATATTCATTCCTAAATTATGTAGTTCTTGCTCAGTAAGTGCTTGCATTATTTCTTTTTATTACGTCTGTTGTAATTTTTATCACCACGCGTTTTTGGCTTCTTATACTTCTTTGCAATTTCTCTACGATAAGACCCGCCTAGGTTCACCTTACTATTCTTTTCACTCTTTTCGTGAAACGCAGGACCCGGAACATACTCTTGTGAAGTTCTGTTTTTAGAAATTTCTCGCTCTTCTTTAGGACGTTCTTCCTCTGTTAATTGTTTTGAAATTTCTACCTGCTCAGGAATTTCTAATTTCGGAATCTCATATTTCATCAATTCCTCAATTCGTTGTTTTGCTTCCTGTTCTTTTTCTGTAGTAAATAAAATTGTTTTTCCTTCATGTTCTGCACGTCCTGTACGACCAATTCGATGCATATAATTTTCAGGAAAATGCGGTGTATTAAAGTTAATTACATGAGTAACTTCTTCTAAGTCTAATCCACGTGCAATTACATCAGTAGCAATTAAAACTCGCTTTTCACCTTTATTAAACTGTTCGATAGAACGTAAACGATAATTTTGTGTTTTATTAGAATGTATTACACATGTTTGAGAAGGAAACTCTTCTTTAATACATTCAAATAATCGATCTGCATTTCTTTTATTAGGAGCAAAAACTAGTACTTTACTAAACTCAGACTTATCAAATAATAGCTCGTTTAGTAAGTTAACTTTTGTGTAGAAATTAGGCACATCGTAAGCTACTTGTTGTATATTATCAAGTGGTGTTCCACTAACTGCAATAGCTATCTTTTTAGGCGCAATAAAAAAGTCATCAATTAATGCTTCTACATCTTGAGTCATCGTTGCAGAAAACATAATATTTTGACGACGTTGTGGTAATAAATCGAAGATATTTAATAATTGAAATCTAAATCCTAAATCTAACATTACATCCACTTCATCAATCACCAATTTCTGGATAGACTTTAGCTTTAAAACTCTGCTAATAGCTAAATCATATAAACGCCCTGGTGTAGCTACAATAACATCTGCACCTTGCATTACTGCTTGTTTATGACGATTTAAATTTACACCTCCATATACCCCAATGGTACGTAAGGTCATGTATTTTGCAAGTTTTTCTATTTCATCTACTACTTGCACTACTAATTCACGCGTAGGAACTAAAACTAACACTCTTGGATGTTGCTGCTTAGAAAACTTTAAATCACGAAGTATAGGTAACATATAAGCAAATGTTTTACCTGTACCTGTTTGTGCGATACCCACCATATCTTTACCTGATCTGATTACAGGAAAAGCTTGTTCTTGAACTGGTGTTGGATTCTCAAAACCAAGGTCTTCGATTGAGTTACGCAACGCATTAGATAAGTCTATATCTTGAAAAGTAGTCATTTATGCAAAATTTGTGCAAAGGTACGTTTTCTATCTTCAAGTACCACAAGTATATTCTTTCAACAAAATCTTATTAAAAAAAAGAAAACCGATACATTTCTGTATCGGTTTTAATATATATTAACATTGAGTTTCTATCCTCCAAAGTCATCAAATCGGATGTTTTCGTCATCAAGACCAAAATCTTCTCCCATTTTTTGTACTGCTTTGTTCATTAATGGTGGTCCACAGAAATATAATTCTAAATCTTCAGGACTATCGTGTTTAGATAAATACTCATCTATTACAACTTGGTGAATAAACCCTGTAAATCCATCTCCAGATTCATCATTAACATCTGCTTTAACTTTCCAGTTGTCTTGCTCTAATGGATCTGAAAGAGCAATAAAGAACTTAAAGTTTGGAAAATCTTTTTCTAATGCTCTAAAATAGTGAATGTAAAATAATTCTGCTTTAGAACGACCTCCATACCAATATGTTACTTTTCTACCAGTTTTTAATGTTCTAAATAAATGATAAATATGTGAACGCATTGGTGCCATACCTGCTCCACCACCTACATATAACATTTCTGCTTCAGACTCGTTGATAAAGAATTCTCCATAAGGCCCAGAAATAGTTACTTTATCTCCTGGCTTTTGGTTAAAAATGTAAGAAGAAGCAATACCAGGATTTACATCCATCCATCCGCCTTTAGCGCGATCGAAAGGAGGTGTTGCAACACGAACATTTAACATGATTTCACGCCCTTCTGCAGGGTAAGAAGCCATAGAATATGCACGTTCTACAATTTCAGTATTTTTCATTACTAATGGCCTTAGGTTAAATTTATCCCAATCAGCCTCAAATTTTTCAGGTTCACCTGGATGATCTTGTGGATGTGCTGAAATATCCATATCTGAATATTTAATCTCACATTCAGGGATTTCAATTTGAATATATCCACCAGCTTTATAATCCATATCTTCTGGAATCTCAACTACGAACTCTTTAATAAAAGTTGCTACGTTATAGTTACGCACTACTGTTGCTTCCCATTTCTTAATTCCAAAAATTTCTTCTGGAATAGAAATATCCATGTCTTGCTTTACTTTAACCTGACATGCTAAACGAATACCGTGTTGTAATTCTTTACGTGTAAAGTGAGGTGTTTCTGTTGGTAAAGCTTCACCTCCACCAGAATTTACGTGACACTCACATTGTACACAAGATCCACCACCACCACATGCAGATGGCAAGAAAATCTTCTCGTTTCCTAAGGTTGTTAACAATGTAGCTCCTGAAGCTACTTCAATTGTTTTATCACCATTAATCGTAATCTTTACAGGTCCCGATGGTGCTAATTTTTGTTTTACAAATAATAACAATCCTACTAAAACTAATACAATTGCTAAGAATGCGACTACAGTTACAGCTACTGTACCTCCAGTACTTACTTCTAAAAACATCATTATTCTGTAATTTTTTTAGTGTTATCTGCTAATTTTTCAGCATCCTCTTTTACCTCTTCCTTCTTTTCTTCTATCTTGATTTCTGCTTTAGGAGCTTCTTCTTTCTTCGCTTCATCGTCACCTCCTGTTAACATACCTCCAAAACTCATAAATCCAATCGCCATTAAACCAGTAATAATAAAAGTAATCCCTAATCCTCTTAATGCTGGTGGTACTGATGAGTATCTGATTTTCTCACGAATCGCAGCAATTGCTAAAATTGCTAAAAACCATCCGATACCTGAACCAATACCATAAGTTAATGATAACCCTAATGTTGGAATTTCACGAGATTGCATAAATAAAGATCCTCCTAAAATTGCACAGTTTACTGCAATTAACGGTAAGAAAATACCTAAAGAGTTATATAATGCTGGTGCAAATTTTTCAACAATAATTTCTACCAGTTGTACCATCGTTGCAATTGTTGCAATAAACATGATAAATGATAAGAAACTTAAATCGTAATCTGCATATTCAGCTCCTAACCAAGATAATGCTCCTGGTTGTAATAAATATTGGTCTAATAACCAGTTAATAGGTACTGTTACAGCTAATACAAAGATAACTGCAGCTCCTAAACCAACTGCTGTTGATACTTTTTTAGATACCGCTAAGTAAGAACACATTCCTAAGAACGTAGCAAATACCATGTTATCAATAAATATCGACTTGAAAAATAATTCTAAATGTTCCATTTTTCTATATTTTTAATGAACACTAACTAGGTTAGTCTTCAATTAATGCTTTGTTTCTACTACGTTGAACCCAAATAATAATACCTACAACAATTAATGCCATTGGCGATAATAACATGAATCCGTTATTCTCATATCCTAAAGCATATAATCCTGTTTTTTCAATTGGGTCTCCTAATACTTTAAATCCTAATAAAGTACCAGAACCTAACAATTCTCTAAAGAAACCTACTGCAATTAAAATAACAGCGTATCCTAAAGCATTTCCAATTCCATCTAAGAACGATCTCCATGGTCCGTTACCTAAAGCAAATGCTTCAAAACGTCCCATAATAATACAGTTGGTAATAATTAACCCCACAAATACCGAAAGTGTTTTACTTAACTCATAAGCAAATGCCTTTAATACTTGATCAACAATAATTACTAAAGCAGCAACTACGATTAACTGTACAATAATTCTAATTTTTGATGGAATGATATTTCTTAATAAAGAAATTACCACGTTTCCTATTCCTAATACAAACAATACCGATACAGACATTACAATAGATGCTTGTAACTCTGCTGTAATCGCTAATGCAGAACAAATACCTAATACCTGAATAGTAATTGGGTTGTTATCTGCTAATGGGTCCGTAATTAACGCTGCGTCTTTTTTTGATAAAAGTCCCATAATTATTTCAATGTTTTAAAGTAAGGTACGTATAAACCTAATTCAGATTTAATCATTGCTGCAACACCGTCTCCAGTAATTGTTGCTCCTGCAATTGCATCTACCTCGTTATCATTTTTATCTTCGTTCTTCGGGTCGTTATTTGATTTAGAAACCGTGATTCCTTTAAAAGAACCATTGCTCATTAAATTTTCTCCGATGAAATCATCCATAAAATAACGTTGCTTAATGTTAGCTCCTAATCCTGGTGTTTCTCCTTTATGATCGAAGAAAGCCCCTTGAACTACCATGTTTTTATCCATTGCAACGTATCCCCATATAGCATCCCAAAGACCTTTACCTCTAATTGGTGCGATGTAAAACGTCTTACCGTCTTTTTCACCTACAAATAATGGTAGCTTTCTTACGTTTCCTGCTTTTGCAGCTGTTTGTTGTTTTTTAACATCAATTAAATAAGCATTTGCATCTTCGGTAACTTTAGTTCCTTCGATTACTAATTGCTTTTTAATATATTTTGAAAACTCATCAGCTACTTTATCTTTCGATACAAAGATTGCGCTGCTCTCATCATTTTCATTAACACCCATTGCATACAAAATATTTTGTTGCTTTTCGATACGCTTATTCGCGTCGATCATTGGGCGAAGCGATGAAGCTGTAAAAGCTAACAAGGCTCCTACTACTAATACCATTCCGATGGCAAAAAGTAGCGTATATCCATTACTATCTGTTCTCTTACTCATAATTAGGCAGTTTTAACTTTAGCACGTTTTAATCTTCTCTTTACATTTCCTTGAACCACGTAATGGTCGATTGTTGGAGCAAAAACGTTCATTAATAAAATAGCTAACATTACTCCTTCTGGATATGCTGGGTTGAATACACGTATCATAATCGAGATAAATCCGATTAAGAAACCGTAAATCCATTTTCCTTTATTTGTTTGTGAAGCAGATACAGGATCAGTAGCCATATATACAGCACCAAATGCAAATCCTCCAACTAATAAATGTTTCCAGAAATCTAAGCTCATTAATCCGTAAAACTTACTTGTTTCACCAATCCATCCTAAATCAACTACTTGATTAAAGATGAATCCCATTACTAAAGCTCCGATTACTGCAGACAACATAATTCTCCAGCTTCCAATCTTTGTAAAGATTAAGAATAAACCTCCTAATAAAATTAATAATGTTGACGTTTCTCCAATAGAACCTGGAATAAATCCGAAGAACATATCAGAAACTGAAAAGTTAGGAGCGGCATTCTGAGCTAAACTTCCTAAAACAGTTTCTCCAGAAATTGCATCAGCAGAACCTGCTAATTCTCTTGCTCCTTCTACCCATACTTTATCTCCACTCATCCAAGTTGGATATGCGAAGAATAAAAATGCACGAATAGTTAAAGCTGGATTTAAAATGTTCATTCCAGTTCCTCCAAATACTTCTTTACCAATTACAACTCCAAATGCAACTGCAACAGCTAACATCCATAATGGTAAATCGATTGGTACAATTAACGGAACTAACATTCCTGTTACTAAATATCCTTCTTCAATCTCGTGTCCTTTAATAATACAGAATACGAATTCGATAGCTAAACCAACTACGTAAGAAACAATTACTAATGGTAAAATTTTTGCTGCTCCGACTAATAAGTTATCTAAGTTCCAAAAATCTCCACTAAAGAAAGACATTCCTTCAGTAAATCCGTTAATAGCTGCATAGTGTTGGTACCCTGCATTAAACATACCGAATAATAAACATGGTACTAAAGCCATGATTACAATATTCATTGTACGTTTTAAATCATCTGCTGCCTTTATATGAGTTCCTCCGTGAGTTGTCTCATTTGGCAAGTATAAAAAAGTATGAAAACCATTAAATAGCGGTGCCATTTTAGTTCCTTTATACTTTTCTTTTAAATTATGTAAGTTTTGTTTTAAGCCCATATCTTATCCTAATTCTTCTCTCATTAAATCTAATCCTTCACGAATTATCTTCTGGTGAAGTTGTTTAGACACACAAATAAATTCTGTTAACGCAAAATCTTCAGGTGCAATTTCGTAAGCTCCTAACCCTTCCATTTCGTCAAGGTCTTTATACATACAAGCTTTTAATAATTGCATCGGATAGATATCTAACGGAAATACTTCTTCATACGATCCAGTAACCACAAATGCTCTGTGCTCTCCGTTTGTATTCGTATTTAAATCGTATTTTTTCTTTGGATTTAACCAAGAGAATGTTAAAGCTCTAGAAGTAGAAACTTTATCAAAAACTGGCTTGTTCCATCCAAATAATTCATAATCGTCTCCTTCTGGAATCGCAGTAACTTGGTTATCATAGTATCCTAAGAAACCATTTTCGCTAACTTGCTCTCCACTTAACACATTTCCACTAATTACACGTTCGTTATCAGTTTCTAAATTACCTTTAGTAATATCGCTCATTTGCGCTCCTGCAACTGCAGTAACATATTGAGGTTTACTAAATTTAGAACCTGTTAACGCAACTGTACGTTTTGCATTAAACTTTCCTGTTAATAATAATTCTCCTATCACCACTAAATCTTGAGGCGTAACTACCCATACAACTTCACCTTTATTAATCGGATCGATTTGTGCAATTTGAGTACTTACATTTCCTACAGGATGTGGTCCAGATACTTTATGTAACTCAACACCTTTCATCTCTTTAAAAGGAGATAATGTTGAATTTTTAGCAACTGAAACATGTACTTTCCCTTCGGTTAACTTTGTTAACGCAGTTAAAGCAGCTTGTAATTCAGCTTCTTTACCTTTTAAGGTATAATCATAATCTGCTGCTAATGGTGCACTAGCATAGGCAGATACAAAAATAGCTTTTGGTACTTGATTAGGATTTGCAACCACGTCGTACGGACGTTGCTTTACAAATGGCCAACAACCTGAAGTAAATAAGTGACTTTTCACTTCTTCACTCGACATTGCATCAACATCTTTTTTACCAAAATCTTTGTATTCCTGCTGTGCTGTAGCAGTGATTTTAATTTCTAATACTTTTCTTCTTGCTCCACGAACGATTTCTGTAACTTTTCCGCTAACTGGACTTGGAAATAAAATACGCTCATCACTTTTTGCATGAAAAAGTGCTTCACCTGCTTTTACTTCACTACCCTCTTTAGCTAAAATTTTAGGAATAACGCCGTGAAAATCGCTTGGCTTAATAGCGAACATACTACCCAATGGAAGTTCGGTAGTAATTTGTTCTGCCTCACCAACTAGCTTGATGTCCAAGCCTTTCTTAATACGGATGTCTTTTGACATAGGAACTGATTAATTTGATTTTCTTAAAAAACATGCAAATTTACTGATTTTGAAAATTTTGGGTAAGTTTTTAGTTTTTTATCTTTTCGATAGTTCTTTATTTATATTTATTCTAAATAAATTATTTTTCTTTGGCTCACAATTTGATACATTTGTTACCATGATAAAAAAACTTGTTTTCTTACTGTTTGTATTTACAAGTATAGTAAATGCACAAAACATTAAAACGATTCAACTAAGACCTAAACATAGCACTAATCAATATGCTGCGATGGTTAAATTAAGTCAAGTTTTAGAACTTTCTTTTGATGATTTAGATGCCGACAATAAAGAATATAAATATAAAGTTGAACATATGACCCATGATTGGAAGCCAAGTAACCTGACCTCTAATCAATACATCGATGGTTTTGATGAAAACGAAATATTTAACATTAGTAACTCATTTAACACCTTACAACCTTACACACATTATTCAGTTGACATTCCTAACCAAAATACTATTATTACTAAAAGCGGGAATTATTTAATCTCTGTTTTAGATGAAGATTACGAAGTTGTTTTTTCAAGACGTTGTGTTTTTTACGAAGATATAACCACTGTAGGTGTTGCTATTTTTAGAAGTAGGGACACAAAATCAAATAATCAAAAACAAACAGTTCAATTTGTAGTAAATCACCCAACATTATCAATTAATAACCCTACGCAAGAAATAAATGTATCCGTAATTCAGAATTATAATTGGAATACTGCCATAAACAACATTCAACCAGTTTTCATAAAACCTCAACAATTAGTTTACAATCATACTTTTAAAACTAATTTTTGGGGAGGTAATGAATTTTTAAATTTTGACAGTAAACACATTCGCAACACAAGCTTAAATATTGCTAAGACAGAACGAAAAGATATTTACAATAGTTATTTATACACTGACGAACCGAAAGCAAACAAAACCTACACCTATAATCCAGATATTAACGGTCAGTTTGTTGTTAGAACACTAGAAGCTGATGATGCAAATACCGAAGCAGATTATTCTCTCGTTCACTTTTCATTAGATGCTTTTGAATCTTTCGAAAACAAAGATATTTATGTTTATGGGGCTTTTAACAACTATCAATTAACTGATAAGAACAAGATGAAATACGATGCTGATGATAAAATTTATCAAGCAGCAATACTTTTTAAACAAGGGTTTTACAATTACAGTTATGCAACTTTAAACAAGAACAACAAAGTCAACCTACACGAAATTGATGGTTCTTTTTATCAAACTGAAAATGAGTACACTGTAATTGTGTACTACAAACCTTTTGGAGAAATTTACGATAGAGTTATAGGTGTTGGGAATGGATACTTTAATCAAAACAGATAGTTAATTACTTCAACTATTGATTAAAACTCTAAAAAAAACTATATTTAGGCTATGTTTCAACAAATAACAAAAGGCATAAAGATATCAGTAAAAACCACTTTTAACGGCAAAGTGTATCGTGGTTATCAAGAATATTATGCTTTTAGTTATTATATTTCTATAGAAAACAACTCTAAAAATATTGTTCAACTTTTAGAACGTTATTGGACTATTTTTGATGCCTTAAACAATATTGAATATGCAGAAGGAGAAGGTGTTGTAGGCGAAATTCCTGTTTTAAAACCTAATGAAGAATACAATTATAAATCTAACTGTTTTTTACTATCAAACACCGGTGCAATGAAAGGTAATTACAAAATGATTAACCTAGAAACTTCGGAAGAATTTTTAGTAACTATACCAACTTTTCAACTTACTACAACTCCTACTTTAAACTAATGCTTAAAAAGAATAAAGTAGCAATTATAAAAGAACCTAATTGCTTAAACTGCGGATATCCTTTTAATGGTCAAGAAAAATTTTGTCCAGATTGTGGACAGAAAAACAAAACTGCTAAAATTACTTTTAAAAGTTTTTTAGCTGAAATTTTTAACGGTTTTATTTCTTGGGATGCTAAATTTTGGAAAACCATTATCCCTTTAATCATTGCACCTGGTAAGGTTTCTAAAGATTATGTGGAAGGAAAGCGAATGCGTTATGCGAATCCTTTTCGATTTTATCTAACCGTATCTATTATTTTCTTTTTAATTATTGGTCTTACTGATAGTTATTCAAAATTACAAGATTTACGTAAAGGGAACACTTCGGACAATAATATTACATCTCAAATTAAAATAAGCGAAAAAGGAGTAGAAGCAGTACCTATAGACATAGATTCTATTCAAAAATTAGTCTATACAGAAATCAACAAACAAGATTCTATTAAAGCCAAAATAGCAAACGAAAAATTAGATTCTATAAAAAATGCAGGTGGCCTCAAATCATCTTTATTTAATATCGGATTTAATGATTCTGATATATTTTCTAAAGTTTTAAAGTTTCAAAAAAAACATCCAAATACTGATGTAGACACAGCACTAGATAGTTTGCAAATGAAAAAAACGTTCGGTAATCGTTTTTTATACTCACGTGTAAATGTTTTTAACTCTTTTATTTCTAAAAAAGGAGAAGTAGTGAAATTTCGAAAAAAGATGCTTTCCTACTCCTCTATTGCCTTGTTTATATTACTACCATTATTCACATTATTTTTACGATTTATTTATATACGCAGAAAGTTTACTTATGTAGAACATTTGGTATTTGTTTTCCATGTACAAACAGTATTCTTTTTACTATTCTCTATTTTTTATATTATAGATTTTACAAGAGACACCGAATACATAATTCCTGTTTTTACATTAATTTTTCTCATATACCTTTTCTTAGCAATGAAAAAGTTTTATGGTCAAGGAGTTTTCAAAACTTTTATAAAATATCTAATGGCTAATTTTGTGTTTTTTATGATCGGGTCTTTAGGTGCAATAGCAATTATGTTTATTGCTTTTGCGCTATATTAATTCAGATTTATTTATAAAATCTATATATCTAATTGAAACATCAGTTGCATTTTTATTAACCGAGGTAATACTTACAGTTTCTACACGAGAACGCTTCATTTTTAATGATATTTCAGAGCTCCCTCTGGTTTCATCTTGATGAAAAGCAAGAATATCTTCTTGCGTAAAATCTTTATTTTCTAATAACCAATCAGCAAACCAATTGCGGCGTAATTGTTTCATTTCTTCATCATATAAGGTTGATGACGACCATATTTTTGGGTTATCTCCTAACATTTCAAAATGCTTTTGTTCACCATCCCAAACTAATTCATAAGCTTTTAGGTTTTGCTTCCAATCTACTAAAACAATGGTAAAAGGTTCAATTCCATCAAAATCAAAATGATTAATAATCTCTACAGGGTTATCAACTTTTAATAGTTGTTTTACAATTACCCCTCTACTCATTCGATAACTTTCTGCTCTTTGATGCTTTGTAAAACCACCATTCAATAAACAAATCAAACGCCTTTTTTCAGACAAACCAATCCAAGTTCCTCCTGCTAATTCATCCTTAGGATACGTTAGCTTCACTCCTTCCTCATCATATTCTTTTGGTGGAATTGTTTTTCTATTCGGATCTTCATCTCTATTAGAGGTTAATATAAAATCATTATTTCCTAAAGGTAAATAAGTTACCGTGCACATATAGTATCTTTTTTGGTAAGTTAAGACGTAAAAACAGCTTAGTTATTACTAAAAATAAGTGTTAACTTTGCGCCTCAAATCAATCTAAGATTGTTTGACAAAAGTATCACACATTAATCTTTGCAAATTAATAGTATTAGATTGTGTTTTTTACTTTTTAATTGAAAAAAATAATTTTTTAAAATAAACAACATAACAAAATGGCAAGAGGATTTTTTAATGTTCCTAAAGCAGTAAATGAACCTGTAAAAGGATACGCTCCTGGCTCTCCAGAAAGAGAAGAATTATTAGCAATGTACAAATCAATGTTTAATAGTAATATTGACGTACCTATGCATATTAACGGTGAAGAAGTTAGAACTGGAAACACCAAAAATATTACTCCTCCTCACGACCATAAGCATGTTGTTGGACAATATCATACAGCAGATAAATCTCACGTAGACACTGCAATTTCTACTGCTTTAGCAGCTAGAGAAGCATGGTCTTCTGTTTCTTGGATGGAAAGAGCTTCTATCTTCTTAAAGGCTGCTGAATTATTAGCAGGTCCTTACCGTGCAAAAATGAATGCTGCAACAATGATTGCACAATCTAAAAATGTACATCAAGCAGAAATTGACGCAGCATGTGAAATGATTGATTTTTTCCGTTTCAATGTAGAATATATGACTGATATTTTTAAAGATCAGCCTGCTTCTGCTCCTGGAATTTGGAACAGAGTTGAATACAGACCACTAGAAGGTTTTGTATATGCAATTACTCCGTTTAACTTTACTTCTATTGCCGCTAACTTACCAGCAGCAGCAGCTTTAATGGGGAACGTAGTTGTTTGGAAACCATCTGACCACCAAGCATATTCTGCACAAGTAATTGTAGATTTATTTAAAGAAGCTGGTTTACCAGACGGTGTAATTAACGTTGTTTACGGTGATCCTGTTATGATTACTGATACTGTATTAGCTTCTCCTGATTTTTCTGGATTACACTTTACAGGATCAACCCATGTTTTTAAAAACTTATGGAAACAAATAGGAAACAACATTCATACTTATAAAACTTACCCAAGAATAGTTGGAGAAACTGGAGGAAAAGATTTTATCTGGGCGCACAATTCTGCAAATCCTTTACAAGTTGCAACAGCAATAACTAGAGGTTCTTTTGAATACCAAGGTCAAAAATGTTCTGCTGCTTCACGTTCTTATATTCCTGCTTCTATTTGGGCAGATGTTAAGAAGCATTTAATTGCACAAGCTGCTGAATTAAAAATGGGTTCTCCAGAAGATCCATCTAATTTTGTAAACGCAGTTATTCACGAAGGTTCTTTTGATAAGATTGCAAAATATATTGATGCTGCTAAAGCTGATGCTGATGCTGAAGTAATTATTGGAGGAGGTCATGATAAATCTGTTGGTTACTTTATTGAACCAACTGTTATTGTTAGTAAATCTCCAAAATACGACACGATGTGTACAGAGTTATTTGGCCCTGTAATGACTATTTACGTATACGAAGATGCTGAATGGGAAGCTTCATTAAAATTAGTTGATGAATCTACTGAATACGCATTAACAGGAGCAATTTTCTCTACTGATAGATATATTGTTGAGCAAGCTTCTAAAGCATTAGAAAATGCAGCTGGAAACTTCTACATCAACGACAAACCAACAGGTGCCGTTGTAGGACAACAACCATTTGGAGGAGCAAGAGCTTCTGGAACAAATGACAAAGCAGGTTCTGCTCAAAACTTATTACGTTGGACTTCTGTTCGATTAATAAAAGAAACATTTGTAACTCCACAAGATTACAAATACCCTTTTTTAGGGTAGGTTTCAAAATCTTATAAATATTTAAAAAAGCAATCTCGTTTGAGGTTGCTTTTTTAATTAAAATATAGCATTAACAAAAAATTATTAGGTATTGTTAATAACCTAACAACTTTTTATCGTTCAAATAATTTATTAACCAACCTTAATTTAAACAACAATCAAGAATTAATACATTTGAGAGTGGATAGAGATCCACATTTAATCTGTATTAAAATTCTAAATAACCAAAAAATATTAACACCTGGTTATCAATAATTAAAACAAGCTACATTTTACAGAAAATAAACACTAGAACCACTGACTAGTTAGAGGAAATGCGAAAATTGACCGACAGCTATGAGAGCTTATTTAATAAACGAGCAAAACTATATAGAGAAATGGATTTAAAAAATCAAAATGTTACTGAAGCTGATTACCGTCAGTATATTTTAGATGAATACACTTTTTTAAAACGACCTGTTTTTATTGTTGAAGATGAAATTTTTATTGGAAATAGTAAAAAAGTCGTTGAAGCTTTAAAAAATAAATTAGCATAAAAAAGCCAGAAGATTATCTTCCGGTTTTAGTTTTTATTTCGATGAAGCTAAAAGAGTAGCTAATTCATCTTTTGTTATTTTCGTTTTAATTCCCAGTAACACTAACTTATCACTGTCTGCACTTGCTCTTACAATAATTTCTCTTACGTAATCTCCTTTCTCTAAGAATAAAACTTCAGCTTTACCTTTTTTATCTTTTGCTCTAACTAAGGTTTTTAAACTATTCTTTTTTGAAAAACGTCTAAAATCTTTAGAAACAGTATTGTCGTCATTATTAAAAACCATGATTTTAAAATCACTTGATTGCTCTAAAAGATTTTTTAACTCTTCATTATCTTCATCATCTAAAAATGATCCTGCGAAAGAACTAGATAAATTCACAGAAAATGCTGATTTATCTTTATGACTTTTATAAAACTGTTTGAACTTTGCTTCTTGTGCAGTTAAGCTTAATAAAAAGAAGCAAAAAAATGCGGTTAAAATTCGTCTCATAATGGTTTTGTTTTTAGTTATATACTGAAGACGAGTTGTTTTAAAATTTGTTACAAAAAAAAGTCTTAACTAAATTAGTTAAGACTTTTAAGTTGGCCTACCAGGACTCGAACCTGGAATGTCGGTACCAAAAACCGGTGTGTTGCCAATTACACCATAGGCCAATAGCTTTATTGCGGGTGCAAATTTATAAGTTTTTATAATATCTGCAAAACTTTTTTTAACTTTTTTTCTTTTAACAGAAATTTATCTGAAAAGCAGCTATACAAATATATTCAAAATTATATTTTTGCTAGGTATAAAAACACTAGTTATTAGTACATTCGCAGTAACTTATTTAAAACTATGAAAGATTTTAACTACAAAAAATGGAATACAATTTTAGGATGGTTTTCATTTGCCGTGGCATTAATTACATATACATTAACTCTCGAACCTACTGTTAGTTCTTGGGATTGTGGAGAATACATCTCAACAGCTGTTAAATTAGAAGTAGGCCACCCTCCTGGTGCGCCCTTATTTCAAATGCTTGGGGCTTTCTTTGCTATGTTTAGCAACGATCCAAGTCAGTGGGCTATGATGGTAAATTTCATGTCTGGTTTAGCTAGTGCGTTTACAATTCTATTCATGTTTTGGACCATTACCAGTTTAGCTAAAAAAATGGCTATTAAAAATGGTAAATTTAGCAACGGTGAACAAATTGCAGTTCTAGGTAGTGGTTTAGTAGGTGCTTTAGCCTATACTTTTTCTGATAGTTTTTGGTTTAGTGCTGTAGAAGGTGAGGTATACGCAATGTCTTCTTTTTTAATGGCGCTTTTATTTTGGCTAGGATTAAGATGGGAATCTGAAATAAATACCCCTAGAGGTAATAAATGGTTAGTTTTAATCAGTTTTGTCGTAGGTTTATCTTTTGGTGTGCACATTTTATCATTATTAGTAATTCCATCAATTGTACTTTTATACTTTTTCAAAACATATAAAGACATCAATATAAAAACAACAGCAATTGCTACTTTAATTTCAATATTTATTTTAGCCTTTGTTTTTAAATTTTTATTTCCTTTTACATTAAAATTCTTTAGTGTTTCTGAGTTGTTTTTTATCAACCAAATCGGATTACCTTATAATTCTGGAACAATCATCGCTGGATTAGTTTTAATTGCTTTATTTTATTTTGGCTTAAACTATACTCGTAAAAAAGGTTTAGTTACTGCTAATACATTAGTCTTATCAGTATTATTTATTATGATTGGGTTTTCATCATGGTTAATGTTGCCAATTCGCGCAAATGCAGATACTGTGATTAACGAAAACAATCCATCTAGTGCACGTGAATTATTAGCTTATTACAATCGTGAGCAATATGGTGACGCGAATGTTTTTTACGACAAATACTATTCTGTTGCTTACGACAGAGAGCAAGATGCTAGTCAGCCGTATAAAGATGATAAACCTAAATACGAAAAAAAGGATGGTAAATATATTATTGTAAATAAATACCAAAATGTAATTCCTAATTATTCGAGTAAACACAAAGGGTTCATTCCTAGAATGGTTGATCCTGGTTCAGAAAAAAATTACAAACAAATAGCAGGAATTCCTGCACGAAGTAAAAGGCGTCCTACTTTTTTAGAAAACATGAGATTCATGATTGATTATCAATTTGGATATATGTATGGACGTTATTTTATGTGGAACTTTGCTGGAAGGCAAAACGATATTCAAGGGCATTTAGATGTTGAAAATGGCAATTGGTTAAGTGGTATTAATTTTATTGATGAAATGCGTTTAGGCTCGCAACAAAGCTTACCTGATGATATCAAAAACAATAAAGGACGTAATAAGTATTACTTCTTGCCTTTAATTCTAGGATTGATTGGTTTGTTTTATCAAATTAAAAAAGACAAGAAAAACCTATATACTTTGGCGTTATTCTTTGCTTTTACTGGTTTTGCAATTATTTTTTACACCAATCCAAAGCCATTTGAACCTCGTGAACGTGATTATGCTGTGGTAGGTTCATTTTATGTATTTGCAATTTGGATAGGTTTTGGAGTACTTGCTTTATACGATTACCTTAAAAAATATGCTAATAAACGAACAGTTGCTATAGCAGTATCAGTAGTTTCTCTAATAGTAGTTCCTGTATTAATGGGGGCACAAAATTGGGATGACCATGATAGAGGTGATCGTTATTTAGCACAATTAAATGCTCAAACTTATTTAGAAAGTTGTGACCCGAATGCAATTATTTTCACCATTGGAGATAACGATACTTTTCCGCTTTGGTATATGCAACAAGTTGAAGGAATTAGACAAGACATTAAAATTGTAAATACTAGTCTTTTTCAAACAGATTGGTATATCGATCAAATGAAAAAGAAAACCTATGATGCTGATCCTATTCCGTCTAAATTAACACACGACCAATATAAATACGGAACATTAGATGTTGCTTATTTTTATCCGCTACCTCAATTAAAAGACTCAATTCTTCCTATCAAAGATTTTATGCGTTGGATAGAAAGTGATAATGAAGCCACTTATATCCCTGTTACTGAAGAAGCAAGTGAGAAATTTTATCCTACTAACAGAATCCGTATACCGGTTAATAAAGCCAATGTTTTAAAAACTGGTTTAGTAGCACAAAAAGATGCTGATAAAATTTTACCCTTTATTGATATTACTGTTGGTGAAGTGCTATCTAAAAATAGAATTTTAATGCTCGACATTTTAAATAATTTCGATTGGAAACGCCCTCTATATTTTACAGGTGGTGCAAATGCTGATGAAGAATACATCTGGTTAAAAGATTATTTACAATTAGACGGAATGTCATACAAATTAGTCCCTATAAAAACATCAAACGAAGGAAAATCTATGTTTGATATGGGACGTATCGATCCTGAAAAAATGTATGAAAACGTTAAAAAATGGGATTGGAAAACCATCAATAACGGTGAGATTTATTTAGATGAACAAAGTAAACGTAATGCTATATCTATCCGTAACAATTTAATGCGTCTATCTGAAGAGTTCATGAAAAAAGGAGACTCAATTAATGCTAAAGATGTACTAGATTTATCGCTATACAAAATGCCTATTAAAGATTTTGATCATTATAGTATTTCTTTAGGGTATCCTGAACTGTATTATCGTATGGGTGATATTGAAAAAGCTCGTGAAACTGCCGAAACTCTTGCTGATATTTTCCAACAAAAACTGAAATATTACAGTACATTTAAAGATGAAAATCTTGATTTAATTCTAGACAATTTAGAAACAAACTTATATATGTATCAAAATGTTATTCAACAAATAACAAAATACGATACCGATATGGAGTATGGTAAAAAAGCCTTCGAACAATATATAGCGCATGCTCGTTTATTCAAACATTTAATGCCAGAGGAAGAAGAACCTATTACTCAAGAACTAGACACTATAAAACCTTAAACTAAATGAGGTTTTATTTTATCAAAACACCACGTATACTTAAACAGATATTATCTAGGTATACGTGGTGTTTTGGTTCTGATAAAAAAGAAATTTACTTAACTTTTGATGACGGACCAGTGCCTGAAGTTACAGAGTTTGTTTTAGACCAGTTGAAGAAATACAATGCCAAAGCTACTTTTTTCTGTATTGGAGATAACATAAAAAAGCACTCGAGTATATTCTGCCAAATTATAAATGAAGGGCATTCAGTAGGAAATCACACATTTAATCATTTAAACGGCTGGAAAACTAACAACGATAGTTATATTGAAAACATCGAGTTATGTGAAAGTATCATTTCAAATAAATCTGAAATATCAAGTAATTTAAATCTTTCAAAATTATTTAGACCTCCTTATGGAAAACTGAAGAAAAGTCAATCAAAGCAACTTATTAAAAAAGGGTATAAGATAATTATGTGGGATGTGTTGTCAGCTGATTTTGACACATCAATTACGAAAGAAAAGTGTTTAAAAAACGTTTTAGAAAACACAAAAAACAGAAGTATTATTGTATTTCACGACAGTATAAAAGCTAGCGAAAAACTATACTATATACTCCCAAAAGTTTTAGAAGAATTTACAAAGAAAGGATATACGTTTAAAGCTATTTCTTAAACGTACTGTTGAACTAAGCCAATTAAAGTATTTGCATCCTGTTCACCAGTTTGTCTCCACTTCATCTCTCCTTCTTTATAAATCATAAAAGTTGGATTACCTTTTACACGTAAAGCTTCAGCAAGAATTTCATTCTTTTTAATATCGATCTTAATAACTTTTGCTTTATCACCTAAAGCAGCAGCAACATCACGAAGTGTATCTAAACTAGGTTCAAACTCACTCCAATCTGTGTAAAAATCAATTAAAACTGGTTTGTTTACACTTATTATTTCACCAAACTTTGTCATTTTAAATAAAGTTTTATATAAAAATTTATGCAAAAATACTGCTTTTTTTTAAAATAGATATTAACATCTGTTTAAAATGCAGTAAATCAGGCTTTTTTAAGCTCAATTACTGTGATTTCTGGCCAAATACCAACTCTACCTGGAAATGCATGAAAACCAAAACCTCTATTTACATTTATATACCTACCAAACTCTTCATACAAACCAGCCCATTGCTTATAAACATACTTAGCTGGACTCCATTTTATAATTCCAGGAATTTCTATTCCAAACTGCAAACCATGTGTATGCCCACTTAAGGTTAGTTGATAATTGAAATCGTCTTTTTTTACTTTATATTCCCAATGGCTTGGATCATGACTCATTAACACCTTAAAATCTTCTTTTTGCACTCCTTTACTTGCCTTTTCAAGATCTCCTGCTTGGTTAAAACCTTTACCCCAGTTCTCTACTCCTACTAAAGCAATTTTTTGCCCGTCTTTTTCTATATATCGGTTTTCATTTAACAATAAATCAAATCCGATTTTAGGATGAATTTCTTTTACTGCTTCAAAGTTTGCCTCTTTTGCCTCTTCACTTTTCCATTTCGAATAATCACCATAATCATGATTTCCGAGAATAGAATACTTACCAACTGGTGCCTTTAATTGTGAAAACATCGGAATCCATTCATCCATTTCTTTGGCGAAATTATTTACAATATCACCCGTAAATAAAATCACATCAGATTTTTGTTCGTTTATTAAATCAACTCCATATTGTATTTCTTCTTTATCAGTAAAACTTCCAGAATGTATGTCTGTTATTTGAGTAATCGTAAAACCATCAAAAGCTTCTGGTAAATCATCAAATTCTAACTGATACTTTAAAACCTTGTAATTATACTTTCCTTTAAAAATACCATATAACAAGCTCGCAAATGGTATTGCTGCAATCCCTAGAGCCAGTTTTGCAATAAAAGTTCTTCTCCCTGCTAAAGCTTTAGTTTCATTCGATGAGAAATAAGAAATTCCTTTTTGAATCCACCTTACCAAATCTTCTCCAAACATGAATAATAAAATAATCAACTTAGGTATTAGCACTAATAAAAGCATTCCGAACGCCCATTGGAATTGTGTTGTTTGTCCCGAACTTCTATCAGATGAAAACACTACATAAAAAAAGTTTGCATAGGCCAAAACCCCCACAAACAACCATCCGTAACGAATAAATTTATTTTTAGTTACTGTTTTTATAGCTTGAAAAGCATAGGCTTCGAATACAAGAATAAGTAGTGAAATAATGATAATTGTAATCAACCAACGAGACATATTTTATCTTTTTAAAAGTCGAGCAAAGATAGTATGATTCTTAAAATCAAATTTTTAACATCTTGTTAAAGTTTCGTAGCTTTACCTGCGAAGTTCGCGGCAACAATTTTTATAGATTCATTTATGTAACCAAATCTATATCAATAATTTATTTCAACAGGCTTAACATTTACAATGGCAAATCAAAAACGATTATTTTTATTAGATGCTTTTGCATTAATTTTTAGAGGATACTACGCTTTTATAAAGAACCCAAGAATTAACTCTAAAGGAATGGATGTTTCTGCCATTTTAGGGTTTACCAACTCTTTATTAGATGTTATTAAACGTGAAAAACCAGACCATATAGCTGTTTGTTTTGATCGTGGTGGAAGTGTAGCAAGAACAGAATCTTTTCCTGAATATAAAGCCAATAGGCAAGAAACACCAGAAGCTATTAAAATTGCGGTTCCGTATATCGAACAGATTTTAAAAGCAATGAATATTCCTGCCGTTATTAAAGAAGGTTATGAAGCTGATGATATTATCGGAACTTTGGCTAAAAAAGCTGAAAAGGAAGGTTATCAAACCTTTATGGTTACTCCTGATAAAGATTTTGCACAACTAGTTTCCGAAAATATTTTCATGTACCGTCCACGTTTTGGTGGTGGTTACGAAACTTGGGGAATACCAGAAGTACAAGAAAAATTTGGCGTTGAAAGACCTGAGCAGGTGATCGACTTTTTAGGAATGATGGGAGATTCTGTAGATAATATTCCTGGATTACCTGGCGTTGGAGAAAAAACTGCTAAAAAATTCTTGGCCACCTATGGCTCTATGGAGAATTTATTAGCAAATACAGCCGACTTAAAAGGAAAAATGAAAGAGAAAGTAGAAGCTAACGGAGAGCTAGGTTTACTTTCTAAAGAACTAGCAACAATTATGCTAGATGTTCCTGTTGATTTTCATGAAGAAGATTTTGAATTTTCACAACCAGATATGTCCGCCATTACAGCTCTTTTTAATGAATTAGAATTTAGAAGACTTGCCGAGAATTTAGCAAAAACATACGCTACTCCAGACGTTACTGAAAACAATACTGAGGCAACTGTAAAAACTACATCAAAAAAACAGGTTCCTAAAGCCAATGATGGTCAGTTTGATTTATTTGCTGCTCCTGGTGGTGGAAATACATCCGAAGAAACCAACATAAACGGATATAAAACCATAAATAATACCAATCATTTTTATCAACACATAAATACTCCTTTATCGAGAAAATTATTGTTACAAAAATTGATGCAACAAAAATCAGTTTGTTTTGACACAGAAACAACAGGTTTAAAAGCTTTAGAAGTTGAATTAATCGGAATTGCTTTTTCTTGGGAAGTAGGTAAAGGATATTATGTTTCGTTTCCAGAAAACCAAGATGAAACAGCAACTATTTTAGAAGAGTTTCGAATGTTTTTTGAATCTCATGAGATTGAGAAAATTGGACATAATTTAAAATACGATATCAAAATATTATCAAACTACAATATACCTGTAAAAGGAAAGTTGTTTGATACTATGATTGCACATTATCTAATCAATCCTGATATGCGTCATAATATGGATGTACTTTCTGAAACCTATTTGAATTACCAACCAGTTTCTATTATTGAATTGATCGGTAAAAAAGGAAAAAATCAACTTTCTATGCGACAAGTTGAACTTTCTAAACAAAGTGAATATGCGGTTGAAGATGCAGATATTACTTATCAGCTAAAAGAACATTTTTCTAAAGAATTAGATAGTGGAAATGTTACCAAGTTGTTTAATGATGTTGAAACACCTTTAGTATCAGTTTTAACAGCTATGGAAATAGAAGGAATCAACTTAGATGTTGAGTTTTTAAAATCACTTTCTGTTGATTTAACTAACGACATTACTCGTTTAGAAAAGAATATTTACGAACAAGCAGGAGAAGAATTTAATATTGCTTCTCCAAAACAGTTAGGAATCGTGTTGTTTGAAAACATGAAGCTGGTTGAGAAACCTAAGAAAACAAAAACAGGACAGTATTCAACTGCCGAAGATATTCTTTCGTACTTAGCAAAAGATCATGAAATTATTGCTGATGTATTGGAATTTCGTCAATATAAAAAATTACAAAGCACTTATGTTGATGCTTTACCAAATGAAGTAAATCCGAAAACTGGAAGAGTTCATACCGTATATGCACAAGCAGTTGCTGCAACAGGTCGTTTAAGCTCTAATAATCCGAATTTACAGAACATTCCTATTCGTACAAAACGTGGGCAGGAAGTGCGTAAAGCATTTATTCCAAGAGATGAAAATCATGTGTTATTAGCTGCCGATTATTCTCAGATAGAATTAAGGATTATTGCTGCTTTAAGTGAGGAGGAAACCATGATTAAGGCTTTCCAAAACGGAGAAGATATTCATGCTTCTACCGCCGCAAAAGTATTTAATGTTCCTCTTGATGAAGTTACTCGCGAACAACGTAGCAATGCTAAAACGGTAAACTTTGGTATTGTGTATGGAGTTTCTGCTTTTGGCTTAAGTAATCAAACAGATTTATCTCGTAAAGAAGCTAAAGAATTGATCGATACATATTACGAAACCTATCCAAAACTGAAAAACTATATGACTGGTCAAGTTGATTTTGCGCGTGATAATGGATATGTAGAAACAGTTTTAGGGCGCCGTAGATATTTAAAAGATATTAATTCTCGTAATGCTATTGTTCGTGGTGCTGCAGAACGAAATGCTGTAAATGCACCAATTCAAGGTTCTGCTGCTGATATTATTAAGCTCGCAATGATTAACATTTATAATCGATTTGAAAAAGAAAATTTCAAATCGAAAATGTTATTACAAGTACATGATGAATTGGTTTTTGACGCTCATAAAGATGAGTTAGATATCGTTAAACCAATTATTAAAGAAGAAATGGAAAATGCTTTTAAAATGAGCGTTCCGTTAGATGTAGAAGTTGGCTTAGGTGAAAATTGGTTAGAGGCACATTAAAAAATGGAATTAGATTATATAGAAGATGTAAACGGACTTGATGAAAACGTTGTCCGTTTATATAATTTTAATAAAGCTGAAGCTATTAAATTTAAGGAATTAATTGAAGATGTTATTATTAACAAAAAACAACGGTTAGACTTATCTCAAATTGATTTTATTCAACCTCGAAATTGTAACTTAATTCTAGGTTTATTTAAATCTGACGAAGGAATACTAAGCGAAGACAATCAAACTTTTTATTGCATTTTAACATTAAGAGGTTTTATAAATATGGTGAATCTTATTGAACCTTTTTGTAAAAAAGAATCCAGAGGTTTTCAGTATTTATATGATATCGATAACCCTACTGATTTTTTGTTTTCTCCTTCAGCTACTTGGTGAAAGGCCTTTTGATAAAAATTAGATTCGCATTAATTTTCTTATCAAGAAAAAGATTATTAATACTATAATAAAAAAACTCATAAACCAATATTTCCAAGATAAAAAATAAAGTAAATCAAATCTATAATGTAAGTTTCTAGGGTAAAAATTAATTGCTTTTTTGATCTCTTTTACTGCCTCGTTATAATTCCCTATATAGAAATTAGCATTAGCTCTAATATGTATGCTTTTCTTATAAAAAGAATCAATCTTTACCGACTTATCATAACTAATTATAGCTTTATCAAACTCTTTTAAGTTACTTAAGACAATTGATTTTAAAGCATAGATTCCTGCCTTTGTAGAATCTAACTCAATAAACTTGTTGCAATCATCTAAAGCTTTATTATATTGATTCAACCTAGTATAAGTCTCAGCTCTTTTCTTATATATCATGGGTTCAATAGAATCAAATTCAATAATCTTATTATAAATATTTAGTGCTTTTAGGTTTTTTTCTTGCTTATAATAAATTTTTCCTAGAATATAATATGGGGCCGTATGGTTTGGGTTTAATAACAATGCTTTATTACAATCTTTTATAGCTTTTTTAAAATCATCTACTTCACAATAAGCACTTGCTCTATTTACATAATCTTCAAAATCATTTGGGTTATTAGAAATGTATATTGATAAATCCATTATAGATTTAGTATACTTCCCATTTCTAAGATAAACATAACCTCTATGAGAATATGGAAGCATATAGGTTGAATCTAAATTGATAGATTTAGTATAAAAATTAATCGCTTTTATATTTTCATTAGAATCCTTGAACGTATGTCCAATTCCCATATATATTGCAGCGTTTTTGGGATTAATACTTAAACCTAAATTATAATATTCAATAGCCTTTTTTATTTCTTTAAGTTTATAATAAGATAACCCTATGTTCCTGTAAATAAAATCTCTTGCTGAATCTAACGCTAAACTTTTTTGATACTCTTTTATAGCTTTATTATATTCTTTTTTATCAAAAAATAAATTCCCTTTAGCAGCAAGCGTTGTTTTATTCTTTGGATTAATTTCAAGTGAGGTAGAGTAAGATTCATGTGCTCTTTTATAGTTTTTTGTTTTCCTATAAGCATTGCCTAATCGCCTATAGGCATATGAATACTTCGGCCTAAATTTTAATGCTTTATAAAACAGCTCTATTGCTTTTTCATATCTTCTTAGATTAAAATAAAGGTTTCCAACACTCATAATCTTCTTTGCCTTTTCACCTTCTGTTAATGCCTTGTTTTTAATAATGCCTGAAACATCAAAAACTACCTCATTTGCCTTCTTAAACTTTATACTGGTTAGAGCGGACAACCAATTTCTTAGCGAAAAATAATCTATTTGTATTTTTCCTTCTTCAATTTCATTAGGGCTAGTTTTTATATAATCAATGCCATGTTTAGTAACCTTAAAGTCTATATTTTCTGATTTATAAGGAAATATTTTATTGTCAATTTTATATCTAAAACATACATCTGCTACTCCACAATTTTCTTTAACATTTCGAGCTAAACCATACAATACAAGGTCTGCATTGTGAGTTTTTTGCAGTATTTTTGCTTCAAAACTATTTTTAGGAGAGATTATGCTATCAACATAAATCACTTTAACAGGTAATGGTGTTTTATTATTTGATTTTAAAATATTTATATGTTCCTCTATAGATCTACCAATACAGTAGGTGTTTTTATCTGATTTGAAATCCTCAAACCTTGTTATTAAAATATTAAAGGTTAATGAATCATTTTTTTTAAAAAAAGCTCTGGACTCATTTACTTCCTTAGACAGGAGTTTTTTTTCTGTTGATAAGATATCAATATATTCAGTAAAAGGTTTAAATACATCTTGGTATATTCCTCCTAAAGTACCTATAATAATAAGTAAACTCCACCACTGAAACCTATGATGTCTGCATAAAATAAAAGAACAATTATTTTTACATCTGGTAAACTTTTTAGTTCTTCCAAAACACCTCATTAATGACAGCTAATATTTAGTTATTTAACAACAAACGTTTCATTTTGAATCCAATTAGCTCTTAGTTTAAAAGGCTCTTCAAAATAGACTACTTGCTCAGGTTGTTTTCTTAATAAGAAATTACCTGTGTCCCAAACGTTGTTATTATTCTCATCAACAATTGCCCTAACAGTGTATTCTTTTGGTTCTAAAAGATTAAACTCAACTTTTTCTGAGACTGAAATGTATTTCGTTTTCACTACTTTATCCTTATCTAAAAGCTGAAGTATTACTGGGTGTGTAGTTTCTTTTTTAACATCTAATACAATACTTCCATAATCTTCAACAGTTAAAGTTTTAAAATTATACTTTAAAGTATCGTTTGTAGTTTCATATAAATCAATTAGTCCTTTTGGGTATACATTGAATTTATAATTCATTTTTGGTGTTTTTTTGAATAAAACAGCCAACTTATTAATCTCTTGTTTTTTCAACTCAAAATCAACATCAACCGTGTCTTTATCAACCAATGAAAATTTTGTTTTATCAATAGATACAATAGGGTTATTACTTTCTAAAAACAAAGTATCGTTTAAATGTAAAGTCCTACTTAAGTTAGAAGAAACAGATAATGAATCTATTTTCTTTTTACGCAAACGAACTGTTATTGTATCTAAAAAACTTTCATTGCTTACGGTAAAATTTAAAGAATCTTGCTCTATAGGAGTAAACCAATAGTTAAGTGTGTCTTTTTCTTTTTCAAATTGATGAAATGACTTAAACGAATCTGGAACATTAGAAAGTAAATTAACTTTCATATCAGTCTGTTTTCCTTCAAAACCAAATTGAATCTTCCCTTTTACGGCTTCTTTTCCTCTCTTAAATTTATAAGGTTGAATTTCCTTAAAAATTCTAATCGGATTTAAAACAAGGCTATCTTTTGGCAATGAGATTGTATCTGCTAAAAACCCTATTTTGTCCGTTTTAGGATTAAACATAAAGTTATTTGAAGATTCTTTTAAGGCTAACATTAAGTATTTACCTGCACTTAAATTGGTGAATTCGAAATTTGTAGAATCTAAAGTACTTGTTACGTAATTAGGTTTTTGCTTATAAATAATCGAATCGTTATAAGTACTGTCTAATCGATATAACAAAACACCTATTTCTTTTACTTTATCTCTTTTAAACATTTCCAACACATTTCCTTTAACAGTTAAAGAATCAATATAATTCCCTGTAGAGAAAACATATTTAAAGCTTTCTAACTTATTGTTCTCGTTATTGTCTTGAACTGCATTTCCGAAATTAAAAGTATAAGTTGTATTGGTCTTTAAAGTATCTAAAATTTCAATATTAATATATTTACTCGGTGTACCTTGAGGAGTAATTATTGGTGGATTTTTTAATGGCGGAGAAACTACCAATTGCTTTGTTAAATCTTTTAAAACAATATATTCATCAAAATAAATTCGAATATTATTTTCATCAAAATGAATTGTTTCATTCGGAGGTTTAGCAGTCATCATAATTGGTGCATCCTCATCTTTAGGTCCGCCATCTGGTCGACCTTTTCGAGCACAACTAACTATTATAAAAGAAAATAGAATAACTAAAACGATGTGTTTATTCTTCACAAAATGATATTTAAAATACAAGATCAAAAGTAGTAAAATATTGATGAATAAAATTATACTCTTGGGGTATAAGCCATCGTAGCAATACTTATTATTATCCCTTTGGCTTTTAATAATTCATTACAACAAGCTTCAAGAGTAGCTCCAGTTGTTATTACGTCATCAATCAGTAAAATATGCTTGTTTTTAAATATCTCTTTATCGGTTAACTTAAATTTAGTTTTACTATTAAAAAACCTTTCAAAACGTTGTTTTAACGTTTGAGTTTTAGCTATCGATGTTCTTAGTAAAATATTAGGCTTGTATTCAATGTTTAAAACTTCGCTTAAGCTCCTACCAAATTCAGTGACTTGGTTATATCTTCTTTTTTTTAGTTTTTTAGCATGTAACGGCACAGGAACGATATAATCTACGCTTTTAAATATTTCTGACTCTTTTAAATCATTCCCGAACCATTTACCAATGTAGCTTCCGATTTCTGGTTGGTTTTTATATTTTAATTGATGAATAATTTTCTGAGTAATTCCATGTTTTTGGTAATATAAAAATGAGCGAACATTTTTAACAGGCACTTTTCCATAAAAAACAGATTTCAGTGTAACATTTACATGCTCATTGTCGTCAATAAGAGGTAAATCGTTTACACAGCTAATACATAAATATTGTTCTCTCTGTAACAACATTTTAGTGCAATTAACACACAAATTTGGATAAAATAAATAGAATATATCTTTTAAAAATTGCATCTTTACCAGCAAATTTTTATTAGAAAGATACAAAAAACACATCTAAAAGCATTTTGAGTAAAAAGTTTAATTTTTTTAAAGAAGCCGTAAAAAACTATAAAACATCTGGTACTATAGTTCCAAGTTCTAAATATTTAGCAAATAAAATGCTGAAAGACATTGATTTTTCTTCTGCAAAACTAATTATCGAACTAGGTCCAGGAAATGGAGCTATAACTCACGATATTTTAAAAAAACTATCTCCAAATACAATTCTAGTGTGTTTTGAGATTAATGACGCTTTTTATGAAGAGTTAATAAAAATTAAACATCCTCAATTAATAGTTTTAAAAGCATCTGCTGAAAACATTAAACAAGAAGTTATAAAGCTTGGTTTTAAAAAAGCAGATCATATAATTTCTAGTTTACCTTTAACTATAATTCCAAAAGAAATTTCACATACTATTTTAACAGAGAGTTTCTCTTTTTTAAAGCAAAACGGAATGTTTATTCAGTATCAATATAGCTTAACTTATTACAAGAAATTAAAAGAAGTTTTTGGAGATAACATCTCTTTAAACTTTGAACCTCTTAACTTCCCCCCAGCATTTATATACAAATGTGCTAAAAAATAGTATATTAGCAGAGAATACCAAACTCATTATCAGATCCCCAACTTGATGATTGCTTTTACAAAAATAAAAAATCATGGCCTAGTTGCCTTTCTCCTTGTTTTAATTCTAGCTATTGGTTACTTGTCGTACCAAAACGCAGAGGATTATACTAAATTAAGGGATGTTTTTGAGTTAGAAAAAAAAGAACTAGAATCTGAACTTAATACACTCATCGAAGACTATGAAGATGTTAATTACAACAAAGATGAAGCTTCTTTAAAACTTAGAACTGAACTTAATAAAATAATCAATCTTAGAGATACTATCCATAATTTAAAAGCTATAGACTATGGTCTTATACGCTTATATCGAAAGAGAATCGTTAATTTAGTTGAAGAAAATAAAAAGCTTTTTACTCAAATAGACTCACTAAGCGTTATTAATACTCAATTAATTACAAAAAATGATAGTGTTAAAAACATCTTAGAACAAAAAGAAAATATAAATACTAAATTAAAATACAAAAATCGTTTTCTTCATCAGGAAAAAAGGGTTTTAAGCGATAAAATTGCTACTGCTGAAATTATTGAAATCTCCTCCATTAAAGCAGAAGCAATGAAAAGAAAAAATAGTGGAAGGCACACTTCTACATCAAGGTCTAGTAGAACTGATGCTTTTAAAACTGAATTTAAGTTACTGGAAAACGACATTATAGCACCGGGACCAAAACCTATTTACATTCAAATTACTGATAAAAACAATAATGTAATTTCTCCAGTAAAAGAAGTAAGATTAAAAAACAACAATAAAATTTTATGCAGTGATATTTTAATGGCTGATTATCATAACAAGCAGCTATCTGTTATTTCATTTATTGATGTTAATAGAGACAGTATACATAAAGGCATTTACAAAATTCATGTTTTTGTTAATGGTGTGTATAATAGCAATACTGAAGTAAAACTTAGATAAAAGTGATATAAACAATTATTAACCCCTAATTAACCCCCACAAATGAACACTCAAAAAAGAAAAAGCGCACTCGTTGTTGTGCTTTTAATATTGTCGTTATTTTTAACACTGTACTCATTCCAAAAGACTAGCCAGTACAACGATCTTCAAAAGGTATTTCAAGATGAAAAAGCTGATTTAGAAAATGAGTTAGATGAAATAATTAAAGATTATACCGATGTAGTTGTGCGAAAAAAAAGTGTATCTAAAAGATTACAAATCGAGTTAGATAAAATGCAAAATTTACGTGACTCAATCAAAAATTTAAAAGTAGACAACTACAATTTAATTAGAAAATACCGTAAAAAAATTGCCAGTTTAGAGCGTGAAAACAAAAAATTATTTATTCGTGTAGATTCTTTAAATACTGCTAACGATCAATTAGCTCAAGATAAAATTGTTACTGATGAAATTTTAAAACAAAAAGAAACACATAATGCTATTTTAAGCAAAAAGTATAAAAAATTAGAACTAAAGCAAAAAAACTTAGAAGCAAAAGTAGCTATTGGCGGTGTTATTAAAACCTCTCCTGTAAAAGCTATTGCAATGAAAGAACGCAGCAGTGGTAAATTAACCTCTACTTCACGTTCTAGCAGAACAGATGCTTTTAAGATCAATTTTGATTTACTTGAAAACCCAATAACTTCTGCTGGAGATAAATCTATTTACATTCAAATAATAGATGAAGATGATAATGTAATTTCACCTAAAGGAATTACCAACTTAAAAGACGGTGAAAGAATTCAATACACCGACTCTGTTGAAGTTAATTACAAAAACAATCGCCTTAGTTTAGTTTCTTTAGTATTAGTTAATAGAGATGACATTAATAAAGGTAAATATACTGTTAGTGCTTTTATAGATGGTGTTTATACTGGCAATACAATTTTAAAACTTAGATAATAATACATGTTTATCAATTTAAAAGTGAAGAATTAACTAAATTCTTCACTTTTTTCTTTTTGAGTAGTATTAGTTTAAATGCTTATTTTATTTTTGCATCATGGCAAAACAAGAAGATCAATTTAAAAAAGTTTTATCACACGCAAAAGAGTACGGTTATGTATTCCAATCATCTGAAATTTATGACGGATTAAGTGCAGTGTATGATTATGCTCAAAACGGAGTTGAGTTAAAGAAAAATATTAGAGATTATTGGTGGAAAGCAATGGTGCAAATGCACGAAAACATTGTAGGTATAGATGCTTCAATTTTGATGCATCCTACTACTTGGAAAGCTTCTGGTCACGTTGATGCTTTTAACGATCCTTTAATCGATAACAAAGATTCTAAAAAAAGGTATAGAGCCGATGTTTTAGTAGAAGATTATTGTCTTAAGATTGAAGGGAAAATAGATAAAGAGGTTAAAAAAGCTGCAAAACGTTTTGGTGATGATTTTAATAAAGAAGAGTTTCTTGCTACCAACGGTAGAGTTCTGGGCTATCAAGAAAAGATAAATTCTATTTTAAGCAGATTAGGTAAGTCTTTAGAAAACGAAGATTTAGCTGATGTAAAGTTATTGATTGAAGAATTAGAAATTGCTGATCCTTTAACTGGTTCTAAAAACTGGACAGATGTAAAGCAATTCAACTTAATGTTCGGAACAAAACTCGGTGCTTCTGCCGACACAGCGATGGATTTATATTTACGTCCAGAAACAGCGCAAGGTATTTTTGTAAACTTCTTAAATGTGCAAAAAACAGGGAGAATGAAAATTCCTTTTGGTATCGCACAAACTGGTAAAGCTTTCCGTAATGAGATTGTTGCTCGTCAGTTTATTTTTAGAATGCGTGAATTTGAGCAAATGGAAATGCAATTTTTTATAAAACCAGGAACTCAAAAAGAATGGTACGATCAATGGAAAGAAACACGTTTAAAATGGCATCTTTCTTTAGGAATGGGAGCTGATAATTATCGTTTTCACGACCACGAAAAATTAGCACATTATGCTGATGCAGCTGCAGATATTGAATTTAAATTCCCATTCGGATTTAAAGAATTAGAAGGAATTCATTCTCGTACTGATTTCGATTTAAAAGCACACGAAGAATTTTCTGGAAAGAAATTACAATATTTCGATCACGAAGAAAATAAAAACTATACACCTTATGTAGTGGAAACTTCTATCGGATTAGACAGAATGTTCTTAGCTGTGTTCTCTAACTCTTTACAAGAAGAAGAATTAGAAAACGGAACAACAAGAACAGTTTTAAAATTACCAGCGGTTTTAGCCCCTGTTAAAGCAGCTATTTTACCATTAGTTAAAAAAGATGACTTACCAGAAATAGCTCGTAAAATAGTTGAAGATTTAAAATGGGACTTCAATGTGTCTTATGATGAAAAAGATGCTGTAGGGCGTCGTTATCGTCGTCAGGATGCAAATGGAACTCCTTTTTGCATTACTGTTGATCACGATACTAAAGAAAATAACACAGTTACCATTCGTCACAGAGATACGATGGAACAAAAACGTGTTCCAATTTCTGAATTAAGCACCATTATAAAACAAGAAGTAGATGTACGTTCTTGGTTAATGAAAATGTAATAGAAAATTATATTAAACTAAAACCTATCATTTAAATATGATAGGTTTTTTATTTTTACACAAAATTCAGACAAATGAAAACACTTTTAAAAATATTGTTCATCATCTTTTTACTTTGGATGATTACTGGAGCTTATTTATTAAACACTGAACACCCAAAATCACAAATTGTAATGGGACTAGGTGTTATGTATATGTCATTTATATTAATGCCTATATTTATTTACTACAGATATAAAGACGGTAAATATAAAAAGTATGTAATGGAAAATAAAGACAAAAAAAAAGCTGATAATTAAAATTATCAGCTTTTTAAATTTTTATAAAATTACTCTTTATTGTAAAAATGGAGAATAATTTATTGGGTAGTCATCAGCTTTAGCTAAACCATCTTTTGCTTCTGCAAAGTTAGATCCATATGCTGTATCGATAGCTTCTAACATTTTGTTAGCCATTAACGCATAACCTCTACCTGTTAAGTGAATACCATCAAGACCTACTAAACCTCCAGTTACTAAACCTGTAGTTAAATTGTAATTATCAAATTTTAACCCACTAGTTGCTGCTTGTGATAAAATAGCATTAAAATCAACAAAAGCTAATCCTTTAGCCTCTGCTGCTGCTTTTATTGTAACATTGTATGCATCTGTTGCTATTTTAATTTCCATTTGCTCTTTTGGAGTTAATACCCATTTATCTCCAAGTGGAAGAGTTACTCCTTCTGCAGAAAATTGACCTGCTAAAGCTGCTGGTAACATACCACCACTTTGAACAACTAAACCTTCTGCATATGTAGTATTAACTGTACCAATAACTGAACTACTTGGTAATACAAATAAATCTTTATCAGTAGCTGATCTCGCAAATCCATATTGGTTACCTAATAATTGAGCAATTAAAGGTGCTAACGCTGTTGCTTGTGCTTGAGTAAAACCTAAAGATTGAACAAAAGGAATAAAAGTAGGACTAGCTCCTAAAGTAGCTGCTATTGCAGCTCTTAAATCTGTTGCATCTTCATCATAAATAACTATAGGGTTTCCTTTAGTTGCATCAAACATAATTGCTCTCTCTGGCTCACCAGCTCCTGCATATATTTGATTAATAGCCCCATAAACAGTATTTAATAATGGTACTTGAGCAGCTAAAGTTGCATTTGTTGTTGGATCTAAAGCATCATAAGGCACAGTAGTAAAGTGTGGTAAAGATGTAATATATGGTAAATTTGCTACCACTCCTTTAGCACTATTAGCTGTTAAAACCGCAACAATACCATTAAAAGTTTGAGCAAAAACATCAGTATTTGTAATATCATTTGCACCATAAGTAGCAGGACTAACCATATTATCTGATTGATACACTGCATTAGATGCAGGTATTATTACATCTCCAGTAACTGGGTGTTTTACCTCAGGATTGTACCCTCCTGAAAGTGCATAGCCCAATACATCATTACCTCCTATTTCCGATAAGGTAAAGAACGTAGGCGCTTTTGTAGCAACATCTGCCATAACAGTTGTGCCTGCAGGAGATCCCATTCTTACAAAATAAGGGTTAGCTGTTAAAGGAAACGTAGCTAAACCTGCTGGACTACCATAATTTGGAGTCACTAAATGGAAACTTTTTGCTCCAGGAATACCAAAATTATTTAAATTACCAGCATTCGTTGCAGGTGCTCCAAATATTGTAGTTGGAGTTGCACTTAATTCTGTTGGTCCAGTTCCATTAAAATATAATCTTGGTGGCTGAACAACTACACCTGTTGTAGTTACAAACCCACCTATATTATCACTCATTAAAGGTTGCCCAAAAGCTCCACCATTTGCCATTGCAAATTTTGATGCTAAAATGTTTGGAAATGAATTTCCTTGAGAAGCTATAAACAATGCTCCATCAGTAACACCTGCTGTGAAAGAAGCACCTACCGCAACGTAGTTAGAAAAGTCTGTACTACCTGCATCTAATTGAATAGTATTAACAGGAGTGCCATCTGTATCTGTTATTGGCGGATAAACATCGTCGGTATCACAGGCAACAAAACCTAAAAATAACGCAGATAGAAATGTATGTTTAAATGTATTTTTCATTTTTGTTTTTTTAATTATTAATTGTCCAAGAAAGAAAGAATTGAGAACCTATTGCACCTACACCAGGAGCACTTAAATACTCTTGACCTGTTAAATTAGTTCCTCCTAACTTAAATACAGATTTAATTGATGGCACTGCATAGTTAATTTGCGCATCTAAAACCGTTCTATCAGCAACCATCCCCTCTAAGAAAGTCGACTCCCAATAAAACTCGTCTTGCCAACGTACATTCACATTAAATCCAAAGTTTTTAAATACATTCGGATGTCCAAACTGGAACTTCACTTTATGTTCTGGAGTATTAAATCCTGCTTCAAAATCAGGATCTGAAGCTTGGTCAAATTTAAATTTAGACCATGTATAGTTTAACCCTACATTAAATCCATTAAATACTTTTGTATTTAAACCTAAACCTGCTCCGTAAGAATCTACATCTGCTGTAGAGTTCGTCTTTACATTAAATATAGTTCTTAAATCACCATTTGCTAAATTAGCTGCTGTTACTGGAGTATTTGGGTCTGCTAAAACCACTACATTCTTTGTAGCAATAAAATCCGTATACGTATTATAGTATGTACTAAAGTCAACAGTTAATCTGTTTTTTCCTAAAGGCAATGCACCACGATAACCTACCTCAAAAGACTTCACCTTTTCCGGTGTAACATTCGATGTATTTGCTAATTCAGGAGCTCCTAAAACTATCGAAGCTTCAGAATACCCTCTTGTAAAAGCATCTGTACCTGTTACAGTGAACCCATTTACTTGTCTAGAAAATCTAGCTAGGTTATCTGGAGCTGTACCTATTAAAAAACTTTGACCAGAATCTAAACCTATATATTGATCTTGAGTAGTTGGGTTTCTAAATCCTGTTTGAAAAGAAGCTCTAAAATTATGATTTCTACTTTCTCCAGCTGCATATGCTAAAGAAACTCTTGGTGTAATATTACCATCAAAATTATCAGATTTATCGTAACGAACAGATCCTGTAAACTTTAAACGATCATCCATCATTTTCTTTTGAATTTGAGTATAAACTCCATATTCTCCATAACTAATTGGTCCATCAGCATCAGTATAAATAGTTCCTGAAGAATTTAATCTATACTGTCTGTAAGATCCACCAACTTGAACTTCTGCCCAATCAATATAATCTCTTAAATTAAGATTAGCATCTGCGTGATAGTAACTTGTGTTATCTTTCAACTGACCTCCTGTAACTACGTTAGGATCAGAAGTAACTTCATCAAAAGCTTTTTGAAAAGCAGCAGTACCAGGAATTAATCTGTTTCTATCTGCATATTTTCTTGCCTCAGCATGAGAACTAGAAGTATAAGAAGGATTACTAGCAGCATAAACAGGGTCCACAAGTCCTAAATAAGCTCCAGCATATTCAGTAAGCCAATTACGATCAGAACTCCATTTACGGTTTATGTTTATAGCTGTAAAACGAGTATCATAAGAATCTCCCGCATCTTCACTAGTATAATATCCTCTTACAAAAAAGTTTTTCCCTTTAAACTCTAATTTATGTTGCTCCATTAAGAAGTTAACTAAACTATATCTATTTTGTCCTTGATAAACTGTATTACCTGTACCGTATTTAGAGTTCCAAATAATTTCTAAACGGTCATTACCCCAAGGACGATAGTTTAAAGAAGCTCCAAATTTTACACTTTTCGCTTCGTAGTTCATTATATCTCTTTCGTCATACCCTGTTCTACTTACTCTTCCAATACCAGGTCCTAGATCCCTAGCAACTAAATCTCCATATACATTGGCTCCATCATAATCATTTCTTGTATTTCTATCTCCAGCTATATATGTACCTCCAATACCTGATGTATTTCTAGTATCTGTAGCATGCCACTCTTCACCTTTTAAATAAGATAAAGTTGCTTTTGCTGCAAAGTAATCATCAAAAGCGTGCGCCATTCTAATCGTAGCATCGTAGAAGCTATTATCTCCAGCTGCTTCTTGACTAGTCAAACCTGTTTTAAGAGCAAAACTAATTCCTTGATCATCAAAAGGACTCTTACTACGCATAATCATGATACCATTAAATGCATTTGCTCCGTATAGAGCAGAAGCAGCACCTGGTAAAATCTCAACACTTTTCACATCTAATTCAGACATACCTAATAAATTACCTACAGCAAAGTTTAATGCAGGTGATGCGTTATCCATTCCGTCTACTAATTGTACAAAACGCTCATTACCAAAAGTTGCAAAACCACGAGTATTAACTGTTTTAAAAGTTAACCCTCCTGCATTGATATCTACTCCTTTTAAGTTTTCTAAACCATCGTAAAAAGAAACAGATGTTGTATTTTTTATAGCTCTAGAGTCTAATCGTTCAATTGTTACTGGAGATTCCATAACACGTTCAGGAGTTCTAGATGCTGAAATAACTACTTCATCTAAAGAAGTTGCATTCTCTGTTAAAGCAACCTCAATTACTTGATTGTTTTTTGTGATTTCAACATTTTTTGATTGGTATCCTAAAGAAGATACTTCAATTGTAAAAGGTGGAGTATCTGTTACAGTCATTGTAAACTTTCCATCGAAATCAGTCGAAGTACCAACCGCCTTTCTTAAAACTTTAATATTCGCTCCTGGTAAGGGACCTCCAAGAGATGCATCATTGACAGTACCAGAAATGGTAGTCTGAGCAACCATTATTGCTGTACCAAATAGTACAAATGCAACAAGTAATAGTTTTTTCATCATAATTATAAAATTTGTTAACTGTCGCGCAAAATACGATTTTTTTTTATTTGTAAAAATTTATGTTCTATTTTATCACTATAGCATTTTCAAAGGGTTCTTTTTATTAAAATGTTATTTTTATAACTTTATTTAACGAATACTATTCAACATCTTATACAAGTTGTATTTTTGCTCAAAACTTATATTTTAAGCTTGGAAATATCTCATTCAATTTTTGATTTTAACCCCACTCAAAAAACAATAGTTACTATTGGTACTTTTGACGGTGTACATATTGGACACCAACAAATTATCCATAAATTAATTAAGGAAGCGAAATCATCTAATAAAAAATCAGTTTTACTTACTTTTTTCCCACACCCAAGAATGGTGTTGCAAAAAGATGCCTCGATTAAATTAATCAACACGATAGATGAACGTGCTAAACATTTAGAAAAACTAGGTTTAGATTATTTAATCATTCACCCTTTTAGCAAAGAATTCTCTAGACTTACTGCATTAGATTTTGTTCGTGATATTTTAGTAAATCAACTCGATACATCTAAATTAATTATTGGTTATGATCATCATTTTGGCAAGAACAGAGAAGGTAATATTGAGCAACTAACCGAATATTCTCATATGTATGATTTTACTGTTGAAGAAATTCCTGCTCAAGATATCGATGAAGTTTCTGTAAGTTCAACTAAAATTAGAAGAGCTCTTATGGGAGGCGAACTAAAAACTGCTAACAAGTACCTAGGATACAATTTTTCTCTTACTGGAAAGGTTGTTGATGGAAAACAACTTGGAGGTAAAATAGGTTTCCCTACTGCGAACATTGATATTTCTGAAGAATACAAATTAATCCCAAAAACGGGAGTTTATGTTGTAAAATCTATAATTGATTCGACTACTATTTTTGGAATGATGAACATTGGAAATCGACCAACTGTTGATGGCAATCATCAAACTATCGAAGTACACTTTTTTGATTTCAATGAAGATTTATACAATAAAGAACTTACCATAGAATTACTTTACTTTTTAAGAGACGAACAAAAGTTCGATTCGATTAACGACTTAACCATTCAACTACACAAAGACAAAGAATCGTCTTTAAACTACCTTAAAAACAATTAAAGCTCTTCGTTGCTAAAGTCTGCAGCTTCTTATATCTTTGCGTTTCTTAAAAATTAAAAAAGATGTTACAGGTTCAGTTTATTAGAGACAACAAACAAACTGTTTTAGACGGATTAGCAAAACGTAATTTTGCAAATGCCGAAACAATTATTAATGAAGTATTAACTTCTGATAAAACTCGTAGAGCAACACAAGTTTCTTTAGATAATATTTTAGCTGAATCTAACAAAATATCCAAAGAAATTGGAGGTCTTTTTAAATCTGGAGAAATTCAAAAAGCAAACTTACTAAAGGAAAAAACTGGTCAGTTAAAAGAGCAATCTAAACAATTAACTGAAGAGTTAAATTCTGCTACAAATAAGTTACAAGATTTATTATACCAAATTCCTAATATTCCTCATGCTTCTGTAAAAGCAGGGAATAGCGAAGAAGATAATGAGAAAATTTTTAGCGAAGGTACGATTCCTGATTTAGGAGAAAAAGCATTACCACACTGGGAATTAGCGAAGAAATATGATATCATCGATTTTGAATTAGGAACTAAAATTGCTGGTGCAGGTTTTCCTGTTTATAAAGGAAAAGGGGCTCGTTTACAACGCGCTTTAATCAATTATTTTTTAGATAAAAACACAAAAGCTGGTTACAACGAAGTTCAAGTACCACATTTGGTAAACGAAGCTTCAGGGATTGGAACAGGACAACTACCAGATAAAGAAGGGCAAATGTACCATGTAACTGGTGACGATTTATATTTAATTCCAACTGCCGAAGTTCCTATTACAAATATGTTTAGAGGAAACTTAGTAAAAGAAAGTGACTTGCCAATCACTGTTACTGGTTATACACCTTGTTTCCGTCGTGAAGCTGGAAGTTATGGTGCACACGTTCGTGGATTAAACAGATTACACCAATTTGATAAAGTAGAAATTGTTCGTGTAGAACATCCTGATAATTCTTATCAAGCCTTAAACGGAATGGTAGAACATATTAAAGATATTTTACGTGAATTAAAATTACCATATCGTATTTTACGTTTATGTGGTGGAGACACAGGTTTTACCGCTGCTTTAACTTTCGATTTTGAATTATATTCTACAGCGCAAGAGCGTTGGCTAGAAATTAGTTCTGCATCTAACTTTGAAACATTCCAAGCAAATCGTTTAAAGTTACGTTTTAAAAATAGCGATGGTAAAAGTCAGCTGGTACATACATTAAACGGAAGTTCTTTAGCTTTACCTAGAGTTTTAGCGGGAATTTTAGAGAATTACCAAACAGAAGATGGAATTAAGATCCCAGAAGTATTAGTTCCTTACTGTGGATTTGATATGATTGACTAAAAAATCACATTCAATATAAAAAAAGAAAATCCCAAGTTTCAATCAAGAAACTTGGGATTTTTACTAATTCACCCCTTCAAAATGAATCCACTATATTTTAGTTGGCAATAACTGCCGTCATTAATCTTTTGTATTTATTCATCTCTAACAATGCTTCAAAATATTGAGTTATTTGACCTCTCTTCATAAACTCATTTGCATTTTTCTTTGCTGTCTCGTATTGTAAGTTAAAGTTTTTCATAGTATAAATTGTTTAGTCTTGTTATCAATAAGACAAACTTCGTGCCAAAATGTTACAAGGTTTTCAAAAAAACAAGGTGTTTTAGTATAAATTTAACAATTTTGTTCCCTATTTTTGATTGATGAAAAAAGCTATCATATTACTTAACCTATTGTTTTTCAGCTTGTTTTGCAATGCTCAACAAAACGAATTTGCTATTGCTGAAAATTATTTTAGAAATAATGAATATGAAAAAGCCATTCAACTTTATAAAAAATTATACGATAAAAGTCCGTACAACACTACTTATTTAAAAAGATTAATTTCTTGTTATCAAGAAACTATAATCGCGAAATCGAAATGTGCAACTATTTAAAACCAAATGTAGCAGTCTTTAGGGTCGCTATTGAAGTATAATAGCATCTATTTAGAGGGCTAATATACCATTTAAACAATAAAAAACCAGCTTTTAAAGCTGGTTTAAACATTATTCTGTTTTTATCTTTATTAAGGCTATAACCTTAAATTTTGGTCTATTCTCATGCGCTTGGCTGCCTCCTTTCTGCTCTGTACTAACAGTATGAGTATGTTTACCTCCTTCATTTACAGTAACATCGTGAGTATGGCTACCTGCTGAATCTGTAGTGATACTATGGTTATGCTCTCCCGCATTATTCATGTTAAGTGTATGACTATGACTACCAGCCGAGTTCGTTTCTAGATTTACAAAAATACCTGCATTTGTTTTGTAAGGGTGGTCGGAAGCATTCTCCCCGTCAAATGACCTATGATGCTTTCCTATTGACAAATTATGTTTATGACTACCAGCAGAATAAGTACTACCAGTATGTTTGTGTGAACCTCCGTTTTGTGTAGTTCCTGTGTGGGTATGACTACCTGCTGAATCTGCACTACCTGTATGGGTATGCGCTCCAGCTTCCGAAGTATTCCCATTATGGCTGTGCCTTGGCATTTGACTTTCTGTTAACGTAACTTCATCAGTACCGCCACTTTTTAGAATCTCGTTGTAATCGGGGTTATTCTGGTCGTAAATAACTGGAAAATGCCCCGAAAGCACCTCGCATAATTCCCAACCTTCTGGAATATCCGCTATCGCTCCAATATAAGGCAGTCTAACGTCTTTAAAGAAAGTTTTAAATATTTCCCCTGCCAAACCTTTAATAAATGGCTGTAAAAGCGTAAAATCAAATGTTTCTACTCCGTTATTACCAAATTCAACATGACGTTTTACGTAAGCTTCCTTTTTATCTCTTAACCCGTCTTCGTTTTCATCTACGTTATATTCTACTTCTTCGATATTTTCAATAATAGTTACCGAAGCAGATTTTACACCTCCTTTAAAGCTTAAAATTTCGCCTTTATAGACTATTATACCATCCGTAACATTGTTTCCTTCGGTCTTTACTCCAGAAAGAATGTAAGTATCACTACCGCCTAAAGCAGCTAAGTTTTGAACCATTTTAGTTTGATTCTGTAAAAAATCAACTGTAAAGGTTTCAAAAGGAAAACCACCGCTTTTAAATTTAATATTATCCATTTTTGTTAATTATTCTATAGGTTTTACTTGCTAGTTTGTAGTATTTTAATAGAGAGTTTACACGTACTTCTTCTTCACTTGACAACACCAAATCAAGTGGAAGTATCACCACAAAATCAACATCTTTAAATTTTAACTCTTCTCTTGTGTAGATGTATTTAGTACCCAAATACACGGGTTTATCTTCTTCGTGCGTGTATATGTATGTTGGTTCGTTGATAATTCCATCGGTTATATATATGCGCCTTTGTATGTTATCAAACCTGTCATTTAACACCTTTTGCAAATAAACTACTTGCCCATTATGATTGATTTTATATAGAATATCACTTCTAAACATTTTAAAATCATTGTACAGATTTATAACTGGCTTTAATAAAGCCTTTAAGTAAGCTAATAATTTAGGCTTTCGTAAAAAAGTTGGCAGCATCCAATCTGCCAACTTTCTAAAATCAACCGTATAGATATTAAAGTGGAACATCTCTCGCAATCCAGTTTATCGTTAAATCTTCATTATTTATCTTCATATGCCCCGCATCACTTTGATACGTTTCATTAATAGGCGTCCAAGCTACTTGGTTTCCGTACTTATAAGAAGCACTTTTTACCACAGGCATTTCTATACCTTTTACATTCTGGAGCTGGTCTGTTAGTTTTGTTAGTATTAACTCTCCGTTAAATTCAAATTCTTTTAAATAGCTTCTTAAACCATTTTGTAAAGGCTCATTATCTGTACCGTCTAATCTTGCTCCGTTTGCGTCTAATTCTAAAGGGTTATAGTATGCGTCAATTTCTAATTTTAGTAAATCTGCATCTCTATTAACTAACTTAATTCTTACCCCTGCGTCTCTAACTAATTTTATGTATTGAAGTAAGGATAGTTCTTGTTCTGGTGGTAACTTTATGCGTACACCTGCATTTTCTCCAGCTACTTTAATAAATAAAACAGAGTTTATCTCTACTACAGCAGCATACTTTACGACTTTTGCTTGTGCTATTTCTAAAGCTGTTAAACCATCGTTATCGTAATGGTCTTTTTCGTTTAGTTGGTGTCCGAATTGAAATGCTAATACTTTAGTTCTGTACCAATTTGGTTTATGTGGCTTTAGTAAGTTTAGCAAGTATTCTACTTCTTTTTTTAATAAATCGAAAAACTTTTCTAAAGTCCAGAAACTTATTGATACCACAAATACAAATTGCCTCCATATAGAAACCTTAGAGGTACTGGTAAGGTTAACTAACGAAGCTTTTTCGTTGGTTGTAAGTTGGTCTAAAGCGTTTAATTTGTCGCTTTTTGCTATCTCTTTTAAGATACTGTCTTGTATTTGTTCTATACTTCTTGCCATTACATTATAGCTTTTAAATAAATGTTATGCGCTACTGTTTTCTCTTTTGCCTTTTTTATACCGATTAAGCGAGATTTTTCGCAATGATTAGTATCTAACTTATCAAGTATTTTAACCATTCGTAAACCATGCTTATTTAAGCTATTCAACTTATTATTCCAACCAAGTACCTCGCTTATAGTTTCGTCTTTATCTCCAAAAGGGTATTTAACTTTTGCTTCGTTATTCAAAAACAACCAGTTAAAAAAGCCTGCAAAAACAGTATTACCCGTCTGGTCGAAACTTGTAGCAGTCTCTAAAAAGTAAAAGGCGATTCCTTTGGTAATATCCTTTGCCTTTCTGTCTTCACTTTTAAGTGATGCCCATACTTTCCAAACCAAAGCACATGGAGTAACCACTATAAAAAGTACTAGGGCTACTATTACCAATAAAAAGTTAACTATACTACGCATTTGGCTTGTCTTTTATTAAATCGTCTTTAGTTCTTAATCTCCATTGGTTTACATCAATACTCCAAGGTGCATCTAGTTTTCTTTGCATTAAAAACATTTGTGCTACTTTCCATTTTTGTAAATCAGTTTCAGACAAGCTAGTAGGAGTTATCGGTTTTAATTGTGCTGCAAAAGCATTAATTTTAGCATAACTTATAGGCATTTCAAACCAATCCTGTCGCTGCTCTACAACTACGAGTTGTTGTTGAGTAATTTCTATTAGGTTTCCTTCTAAATCAATAGAATTAGTTGAAATATCCTCATATCTAGCTAAATCTGTACGAACCGCATATACTTTTACTTGTAAAATCTCATTGTCTTTAATTTCTTTAATAGTAGCAGTCAAGTAACAATTTTCACTTTTAAAGCTAGGCATTACTTTATCGTTAGTAATTAAAGCAATATCGTTTGGGTGTATTTTAAAATTCATTTGTGTTTGTTTATTTAATTATTTCAACATTTAAGAAAAGACTACTTACTACAGCCATAAAATTTTTGTTTTCTCCATTAACATTTGTTGCATCTGCAAAATTTACTGAGACTTTATACATAAAGTAAAACTCACAATCTTCAAGTAACATTGCTTGAGGCACAGTATCTGTTGTACGAACTTGATAGTTAGCATCTGCTGTAGAGCCAATAACATTACCATTAGCATCATGTTTTTTTGACGACAACTTGATGTAATTTGAAGTAAGGTCACCTATTCTTGAACTTCTCCTACCAGTTATTATAGTATCTAATAAAAAAGTCTTATTTAAACCACTACCTCCAAAATCTTGCTCAAAAAGCAATATTTTATCTGATGCAGTATACCAATGTAAGGCACAATTTTTAGGAACTAAATACCCTTTTAAATTTATGCTTTCGGGCAATACTGTACCTCCAGATGTAGACAAACCGAAGTTTACAGTAAAATTGTTTTTAAGATGAAAAAACAAATTACTATCTCCTGATGTAGCTGGGTTAAAAAATAATTTTCCTACACTGTATTGACTTAGTGTATTTGTACTTTCTCCTGATGCTGTTACTTTTGTAGCTTGTACACCTGAGTAAAAAGACTGAAAAAAAGCTCCTGTTTTAAGTTGTAAATATTGAGAGTTTAATTGTACTTCCTTATTTGATGAATTGTATATAAAATTTTCATCGAACTGTATTTGCTCACTATTAAACTTTTCAGCACCATTATAATCTAAAACTTTTATTCCTGCTAAAGGCTTTATCATAACTACATGAGTAGGCTTGTTATATGTAGTATCTATATTAGGAGAAAAATTATTTAAGCGATTTGTAACTTCAAAAGTTATAAACCCACTTTTTAATTGTGTAGTACTTCTTTTTAAGTCCAATGTTTGATTTGCAGTTGAAAAAAGTGCTGCCTTTTCAGAATTATATAATATATTGAAAATAGGGTAAGGTGAGCCTACTCCTTCTCTTACTAAAAAATAATCTTTTCCCTCGTAAGCCTCAACCGTCACAAATAATTCATTAGAATTAATGCTTAATGTAGCGGTTGTTTTATCATAATAATGAGTTATATTAAATGAGTAACCGCCTTCATTAGTCATTGTATTTTGACTTAATATTTTTAAAGTATCTTTTTCTTTATTACTAAGAGATTTAATAGTAACTTTTTTTGTACCAGCATCTATTGTAGCTCCTACAATCGTTAACTCATCGTCTTGTGCTTCTGCAACAATATTATTTCCGTTACCATCAGATATAGTCTTAAACGCCAAAGGGTTTAAACCATTTAATTTGTTTTTATCATCATCGGTATAGTCATTACTAGAAAGTTCTTTACCGTCTACCTTATCAACTTTACCGACTATATTTTGATTAATTTGCGTTAAATCATCTTCCAACCCTTGAATGTATGATTTTGGTTGAGAGGCTGGCGGGTTATAGTTTTCAAGTCCGTTAAGTTTTGTTTTTTCTTGGGTTGTAAAATTTTCATCAGTAAGCTGCTTACCTGCTACTTTATCTACTTTACCATCTAAAGCACCCTGCAAACCTTGAACCTCACTAATACTATGCGTGTCGGGGTGTACATAGTTCTGTAATGCGTCTAACTTTTGTTTTAAAAGAAGCGTAAAGTTTTCGTCTGAAAGCTGTTTACCTGTTACCTTATCTACTTTACTATTTAAAGCAGCTACCAAACCTTCAATAAAAGTTAAAGGCATTGTATTTGGCAACATATACTTTTCAATAGTTATGGTTTCATCATTAGAAAGCGTTATAGAAATATCGCCGTTTCCTAAAACTGTATGCTCCTTAACTAAATGACCGCCGTCTTTATGGTAGAAGCTATCTAAAATATCTCTCCACTTGTTTTTTATAACTGGGTCTTCACACGTTAGGTATGTTACTAATATATCTAGTGATTTTTTCATTACTTAAAATATTTACATATATCGCAATCGGTACTTTCTGACGTTGTTTGCGTCCATGTTGCGGGTTTAATTGCTTTACTTCTATAAAAGCTCACTATTTCGCTATCTAGTGGCTCTCCTTGTATTGTTAATTCTTTACCTGTACTAACATCTTCGGTAAGTCCTAAATTGTTAGCCATTGCTACCTCAAACCAAGCTGCTATACTTCCTTTTTCTTGTATAGTTATATCGGCTAAGGTTTGGTTATTCAATACTGTTACGTTCATCGTCAAAGTGTTTGTTAAACTTTCGTGTTATCAATCCTAAAACTCCGTCGGTTTCTTGATACCCTAAGGTGGTCATGTTTTCTAGCAATGATTTTAATAACTGATAAATAACACCTACTAAAAATGCCCAGTAAAGCACTATAAAAGGGTTTAACTCATGTTCTAAAACTGTAGGAAATTCAAAACCTATTTTAAAACTGTGCAGAATGTGAATTATTAATAAGTATGTACCTACCTTTAAAAACATTCTACCCATTTTTCGGCTCTCTACTTTTTCTTTACGTTTTTTTGAAGCTCTTACACCCGTTCTAAATTCCAACATATTTAACAATACAAAAGCACTAAACACCATTAGATTAAAACCTAAATAATCTTGTATAAACGCCTTTAAAATTCCAAATATTAAGCTCATAGAAATTGCTTTTGCTGTTAAGATGTAACCAAACGTACTGGTTTTGTAATCGGCTAAATTTTCAAAGCCAAACCCTTGTAATATGTAGTTAATTGTTTTCATTGAATTGTTAAGTTATGAGCATCGCCTCGGCTATCAGTTCCTACGGCATTGCCAGTTTTTACGTATTGGTCTATTGCATCTGCAAGCTCTGTAGCTATAGTGTCTACATTACTCGTTGTTTTTGGGTTGCTAAATATTTGTTTTAATTTAGTTGTAAGCCCTGCTTTATCTAATGCCATTGTTACGCTTTTAAAATGGTGTTTAAACGTTGTTTTAATTCTGTTGTAACGGTACTCTTTATTTGTGAAATTGCAGCTACATTAGGCGTTACTCCTACTGAGACAACAATTTTATTTACTTCATCACACAGCTTACCGAATTGCTCTTGAAAGTCGTTTAAAACTTCTTTTAAATTTTCATCTTCTCTAGCAATGGCATAACCGTTTTTATCTATATTAAATTCGGTGCTTTCTATCACACCTTCTATACTTTCTACTTCTGAAATTGCGCTAACAAATAGTGTATTATCATCGTCGCCAATCTTACTTACAAGTACCGTAGTTTTTTCTTTAGGAAACTGTACTACTTTATTATGGCTACTTATTACACTTGTAAGTCTAACATTGTCAAAATCTAAACCGTCGGTATCTTCTACGGTTATTACTTTCTCTTGTTTATCTACTTTTAAAACTGTTGCAATAAATGTTTGCGGTTCACTAGTTTTAAATATTTTAAAAGCATCTTGTAACTCTTTATCTTTTCCCATTAGATTAACTTACTACCTAGTTCTACTTTTCGTCTTGCTCCGTTTTGCCCGAAACTTATAGTTACTTTAGGTACAAAATAAGTTCCGCTACGTTGCGGGTAATTGTTATCTATAATTTCAGCACTCATACCTCTAGTAGCATAAGGCACTAAAAAACTTGTTACTGTACCTCGATAACCTGTAAAACGAAGATTACTTAATTCCGCTTCTCCTATCTCTTTTAAAGTTTTTTTACTAGAGACGTTATACTTATGTATCGTTCTTTGCTCTCCGTCTGTATCTCCTACGATAACTTCTATTTTCGTGTTGTCTTTTTGTACTCCAATAACCTTTACATACAACCTTGTATCTTCGGCTCTTCTATATTCTAAATTCGGTTTGATAACGTTTTTATGCAGGTTGTATCTAACCAAGCTTCCTGCTCCTTTAAGTTGTCTAAGTCCTGCATATAATTTATTATTATCGTCAATAAAAATGCTTAGCCCATATTCGTCCGATAACTTTTGTAAGGACTGCGCACCGTTTTTATTTTTAATTAAAAAGCGGTCGAATTGCACTTCTGGAATATCTCCAGCCAAAGGAACTTCAGTACCAGCCACTATAAATTCTAAAACCTCTTTTAGTGTGGTCTTTCCAAAGTTTTTGTTAATACGTTTTTTACGTATTTTATATACAGCATCTTCGCACTCAATTTCTATGATTGGCGTATTTGGTTTTACAAAAGCTACATAACCTGTAAACTCTTTTTTTTCGTAAACATCTTTGTAAGCAAGTGTTATACTTACAGGCATTCCTGCTTTTATTTCTTCTTCTAAAGATTTTCGCTCGAAACCTTTATCCTTATTCCCAAACAAAGCACTAATAGGTAGCTTTATTGTTGCGGTATCAGAAAGTAGGTCTACAGATTTTACGATACGAACATTGTGTACCTGTTTAAAAGTATAATCGCCTATTTTTATGGTGCTATCTAAAATAAACATTACAAGCTATTTATCGTTCTACCTTTTAATTCTGCGTAAAAATCCTCATCACTAACGGCGTTAATTACATACTTCTGTGAATAAGGTTTCCCTTGCATTTTATCAAAAGCATAACTAGTAATCGCTAGTTTATGAATACCAAACATTTCCGCTAATTCATTTTCAAATTCCAACGAAGCTGGTTTCTCGCATAAGGCTATTAATTGTTCTACTTGATGCTGCGGATATTCTTTTTTACCTGCTTCAATACAAACACCTTCTATACGTATTCTATAATCGTTTGAACTAATCAGCTCTTTAACCGTTCCACGTCGCTCGCTTCCAACAATAGAAGTTTGCACAATACGTTTTTGACCGCTAAAGGTTATCAGTGGTTCGTTTGGTAAACGCACTCCGTCTATAACCACATCCATAAAATAGGGTACTCCTAAATGTGTACGACCTACGATAGATTTTCCAATCTTATTTACATCTGGCAACCCTCTTTTAACTCCTAACAATGGAAAAGGCGGAGCTATGTAACCGTGGGCTTGTGCCGTTAATTCTCGTATGTTAAATGTATTTGCCATTATGAGGTTTGTAATTGGTTCATAGAATTTAAAAGACGCATTAGCATATCTTTTAACTTATCTTCCATTTCGTCTACTGATTCGGTTAAGGTTTCTGTTTGAATCGTTACCGTTTCAACCATTTTACCAAACTGTACATTAATGTTTGTTTGCTTGCTACCACCGTCAGCAATACCCGAAATGCCTTGTTTAAATACATCTGAATTACCTAACCCACCTCCTGTAAGTTGCGCATTTGAATTACCAGTAATTCCAGCTACTTTAGAGGTTAGTTTATCTAACACTCCTAAACTTTTACTTTTACCTGCTTCGGCTACTCCTTTATGGTAGGCTTTGGCTGCATTTTTACCAATCTCTTTAGCTCGTTTAAGAGCTTTGCTACCAGTTTCTACACCGATTAAGTTTTTAGTAGCTTGCTTTCCTGCTTCCCAAGCTTGTTTCCATTTACCTTTAAAAAAGAGCATTAACGTATTTCCGATTCCTGCAATACCTTTTATAAACTCCTTTAGCCTATCTATCACAGCTTCTTTTATAAGGTTTCCAAAACCTTTTAAAGTCTCCCAAATAGCAAGTATACCACCTCTAAACCAGCCTACTTTTTGGTAAGCATATACGATAGTTCCTATAAGAGCTACAATACCTGTAATTACCAAACCTATAGGATTTGCCATCATAACAATATTTAAAGCGATTTGCCTTAGTTTCCAAAGTCCGTAAAGACCTAATAGAACTCTTAAAACTGGAGTTAAAGGTTTAATCCAATTTAATACTGTCGCTATACCATTAGACATAATTTCTATTACTACAGTAAGTCCACTCATTACAGTATTTAAAGAAGATAGGACATTAAACGCTCCGTTTCCTGCCTCTGTTAACCCGAGAAATTGCCCTATAAAACTGGTAACTGCATTCCACAACGGTTTAAAAGCGTTAAAGAATTTAAGTACACCATTTCTAACCTTATCAAAACTCCCCAACATTTTAATACCGAAATCAATTACTTTGTTAATGGTAGGCACTATATGTTTTTCACTAAATTCAGCTAACTTGGTTTTTAAATTTCCAAAGAATGTAGAAAGCTTACCCCAACCGCTTTGGCTTATTTTATCCATCATTCCATAAAAACGACCTCCTTTACCTGTTGCAGTTGCAAAAGCACTTTCTACCATTTTTGCACTAATCTGCCCTTTGCTCATTTGTTCTTTTAACTTACCCATGCTTAGCCCTGTTTTTTCAGAGATAATTTGCAAGGGGTTAAAACCTGCATTAATCATTTGTAAAAGGTCTTGCCCCATAAGCTTACCAGTACTTTGCATTTGAGCATACGCCAAGGTCATAGAATTTAACTTCTCTTTGTTACCTCCCGAAATATCTCCCAACATTTTTAGTGTGGGTAAAATCTTTTTACCACCCATTCCAAAGTTTAAGAGTAGTTCGGCATTTCGCTGTAAGTCGGCATTTTCAAAAGGGGTCTTATTAGCAAACTTATTTAGGTTGGCTAACATTTTATTAGCCTTGTCAGAACTACCTAAAAGTGTTTCAAACTTAATACGAGTTTGTTCTAAATCCATTCCTAGTTTAGCCACTCCTTTAAATCCATTCCAAACACTCATAACACCCACAGCTCCTATAGCTGCACCTGCAAAACCTTTCATTAATGTTGGTAATTTGCGTATGCGGTCTAAAAAAGAATTTGGCGGTAGCTTTTCTAATTTTACAAGACTACGCTCTGTTTTAGCTAACTGCCCATTAATTTTTCTAAGTTGTTTTATAGTAGTGGCTGTACCCTGTTGTTTCTTTAAACCTTCTAACTTTGCACGTAAACCGTCAATGTTTTTAGCTCCTTTAAATAGCTGTTTTTGGTGGTTCTCTTGTAATTTGCTAAATTTGTTATAGGTACTTCCTGCTGTTTGAGCTACTTTCATCAGCTTAGAACTCATGAAGTCCTTTAAAAAAATTGTATAACTATAACTTTTAGCCATTTTATGAGAGTATTAAAAATCTTAGCTTATCTATGCTTAATTGGGTTTATTGTTGATTTATTTTATAAGTTTTTCAACTTTGAATCATTTAAAGAAAATGTAAAATTTCAAGGTGTTAAAGCTTCTATTGCTATGGCTATTCAATCTTTAATTACTGTTTTGTTATGGCAGTTTAAAGGCGGAGACATAGCCTTAAAATGGTTTGGAATTACTTTTATACCTTTTTTATTTGCTGAAATATATTTTGTAATGCAGCATCAAAAAGAAATAGAAAAAGAAGAGCAAACTAAAACTTTACATTAAGCGGTTTACCCTCTCGCTTTCGTATCTCTACAAGTTGGGCGAATTTCTCCGCCCAAGCTTTGTTAGATAATTCTTTGGGATTTATTCCTAAATGATATTCAAGAAGGGTATTTATATAACCTATGGGGTTATTATCTGGGTGACCCTTAGCACCCTTTAGCACTTTTCCAGTTCGTACTCTGTTGCTTTTACAATCTTATCTAATTGCTCTGTAATACCTAAAAGGTTATTTACATTTGGAGTAATTTTAACCCCACCTACAAAACTATTTTCGATAATTGTTTCAGCAAAACCTAACGGGTCTGTTTGCGCTAAGGTAGTTGCGTACGATACGGTTTCCCTGTCTGGTGTTTTAATAAAAGACACATCGCCTGTAGTCTTATCTGTTAATTTCCATACACCTTCTGGGCTTTCCTTTTTCCAGTTATCTATTTGCTCTTGGTTGATTTTTGACATTTTAAATTGATTTTAAAAGTTATTTAATTAGGCTGCTTCTCTACGTAAAAACATGATTGGTAAGGTTATTTCCATAAACTTATCGCCTTGTTTTGTTTCTCGGTTATCGTCTGTAAACTCTACACCTTTTAAAATGTAGGTTACAATCTTTGTAGGATTGTTTTTTCTTACAAAGGTTACTGTAATATCAAACGGAGCTAAATCCGTTAAGTCCTCGTCTGGCTCTAAACCACCTTGTAAAGCTTCTACAACACTTTGCAATAGTATTAGTTCTCCTTCTGGAGTTTTATTACCATGCTGTATAGCGTGTGGGTTACCGCCTCTAGCCGTCAAGTACTCTTTGTCTTTTTTCATAGAGAATTTAATACCTCTAACACGTCCTAGTACTCTACCTAACATTGCTATTTGTACGTTTGCCCAACTAAACTCTGGGCTATTACTATCAAAAGTCATTGGTTGTAATTTAATTGGTTAAACTTGTAGTAAACCCTAAGTCTACTGTAATGTACTTGGCATACCCTACAGGTAAAATCTTTAGTGCTACCTTCATTTCATTAGTTCCTAAAACATCTTGATTAGGGTCTATACTGGTTCTGCTTGCTGAAATTTCGCCGTTTTGGGTCATTTGAGAAGTCAACGCATTATCTATAACAGCTTGCCAGCTCTTTATTAATACTGGAGCTATTTTACCATTTGGCTCTAAAGGAATTTCATCTAAAAGCTCATTTACAAAAGCGTTGTAAGCAATTCTACGAGCCTTGTAAATGGTACGCACTCTAGGAATACTATTAAGGTCGTTGCTTTCCAACATACAAGTAGGTGCGTCTGTAAAGAAATATCCTGCACGCCCAACGAAAGAACGTAAGAAGATATAGCCTTTATCGTGTATTGCATCCCAGCTATTCTCGTAAGCTTCTATCGGCTCTCCATTCGTTAAATAAGCGTTACTTACTGGTAATGTTCCCGACTTTACTCTAGCAGGGTTACGCATTACAGGGTCTTTAGCTAAACGACCTAATAACAAGCCTACCGCAGCGTTTTTACTTTTATCTGTGTTAGCAGTTAATATCGACACAAATTCGTTACTAGCTTCTTTGTAATTTTTTAAGTCTGCTTCTGTACCGTTAAAATCTTTTCCATCAATAATAACCGAAGCTTCCTTGTACTTTTCTGCATAGCCTTTAATTAAAAGCTGTGCTTTAATTACTGCTTTGTCTACGTCTTCATCTAAACCATTAGCAATAGTTACCCCTGCTGCCGATTTTCTCGACAAACCTAAAAGGCGTACAGTTCCTTTAGCATCGTCTAATAACTTTTTAGCGTATGCTTCTGTAGGGTCTGCCATTTCTTCCATGGTAACAGCAGCATCTACTACCATTACCCAAAGTTCTGCGCCTTCTCCAGCTTCTTCGTAAAACTGTTTTACATGCTTATACGCATAAGCGTTTGTGCCAGTTTCGGTAATACCTTTGGTTTTAGCATCCTCTAAACCAGTTACCCTAACCGATTGCCCTACTTGAATTTTTCCAGCTACCGAAGCACCTGTTAATACCATAGCTGCAATACCATCGGCAGTTTGAATAGAACCGCCTAAGCGGTTGCTATTTACATTTATCTTAATTTTTGGTAATCCGTTCATTTTTGTGTTTTTATTTTATCCAAAAATTCGATTAAAAAAACCTTTCTTTTTCTTTGGTTTTATACTGTCCTTTTTTTGTTTAATTTCATTTTCTAGGACAGGCTCAATCTCTAATCGTATATTTCCGCTACCTCTATTTTTAAGTTTTTTAATTTCTGTTTTAAACTCATTAGTTATAGAAGTAGTTTCTTTTCGTATCGCCTCTTCAATAGTTGGGCGTAAAAGTTCAATAGTTTGTTTATTTGCTTTGGTGCTTGCTACATAACCAATAACACCGCCGATAAGTGCTGCAATAATTACTATAATTAAGTTTTCGGCTAAGTTTTTAAAATTCATAATGCTTTTTTAACTTAAATTTTATGTAGTTTTCTATAACTCAAAACCCTGTTTTTAGGATATGCAGATATTTTTACTTGATTGTTTTGATTGCCACCTAATACATAAACCTTATCCTTTGTTTCTTTTATAAAAAAGGCTACATGTCCTTTCCAACTTGTTAGATGCTCTCGCCAAAAAACAACAACATCTCCCTGTTTTGGGTTTTCTGTACTTACTCCAGCTTTCATCCAGCTACGGGCTGTTAATTTTCCTGTAAACTCATAACCTGCTTTTTTAGCAACCCAATTAGCAAACGCACTACACCAAGCAGTTTCATCATGAAGTTTTTTACCGTCAAACCCTAAAATGTTAAAGTATTTTAGCACTTCTGGGTTATCTTGGTTACCAGCTACTTCTTTTACACCAACCTCTTTTAAGGCTATGTTTAAAATATCTACTACCATTGTTATCGCTTTAATAATTTACCCCTTAGGGTAGCAGCTCCTCATATAGAGAGAGCTGCCTAGTTATTGGATTTGGTAAAAACAACTATGTTTTTATCCTCTAAAGTTTTAGCATGATTTCTAGCTAAACCTTTCATTTTAAAAAAGAATCCGTCTGTAGTTTTATATACTTTCTCTAACATTTGGTCTTTCTTAAAAATCGCTTCTAAACGCTTTTTTTCTTTAGCGTTAGGCTTTATTTCTTGTACTTCTTTCGGAGTAGAAGCAGTCTCATTTTCTTTAGATTGCTCCTTACTTTCTTCTGGAGCTTTCGTATTTTGTGTTTCCTGCTTTTTGGCAGTTTCCGAAGAGGATAACTCCTTGTTATCCTCTCCAGCTTTTAAGGCTTTGGTTTCTTGCCCGTTATTAACTGGTTGAGCTTGCTTAGAAGCATTCTCTCCAGTTGTTTGCGTCTGCTCCGTACTTCCTTCTGGAGCAGCTCCTTGCTTGTTTTTACTTTCTGGTTTTCCCATGGCTTAGACTTTAGATTATTGCTCCAAAATACTTAGGAGCGTTTGCTCTAATAGCACCCACTAAAGCACGTTGTCCGAACGATAGTAAGTCCGCTTGGATTCTTGCTTTTTTAGGTTCGAAATACATTTCTGTATCTCCAAAACATCTAAATGCCTCGTCAGTTACCCAAGCAAAAGACGCTCTTCTATCTCCAGCCTCTACTAAAGAACCAAAAGGCTTTTTAACACCAGCAGAAGTAAATAAAGGACAGTTAGAATACGTGAAGATTCTAAAATCTCCATACTCTCTGTTTTTTTCAGCCATAAGCTCTTTGTAAAGCTTTTTATCCTCCTTTTTAATTCTAGCCCAATGCGCTGGAGTTAAACAAAGGTTTAGCCTTTCGTTAAGGTCATTTTCCATATAGAAAGACCTTAAATCTGTAATTCCATCAATAATAGAATCGTTTGCCCCTAAATTTAAAAGCTTGTTTTTTGCATTGTCAACGCTTGGTGTCCAAGAAAAAGCAGCTCTTTTACCTAAGTTCTTTGCTAAACTTGATTTATGACGACCTACAATAGATTTTCTAGTACCGTCTGCTAATTCTACTTCTTCTAAATTTCTATGACGAGTAGCCTCGGTAGAATAGATTTTTAGTGTTACCTCGTGCGGAATATCCGTTACATCTGCAATCGGTAATTCTGCATTTGGATTTGTTTCGAAGTAGTTTTCGTGTGTAGTAGGTTCTACACCTGCTTCAATTAAGTTAATAACATTGTTATTTACATGTTCTGATTTGTCTACAGAAGCAAAAACAAAGCTATTATCTGGTATTGGGTTTTCTTTAATATCATTTACCCATACTGATTTTTGTAATCCCATTTTAATTGGTTTTTAGTTATTACTGTGTGTGTCTTACACCCTTATCGTAGTCTGCCACTAATTGTGCAAAAACTTCTGGTTCGTCTTGCTTAATGCGCTTTAACTCGGCTACGTTGTTTTTTGACAAATAATCAAAAGTTTGCGTAGGGTTACTCTTACCAGCTCCACCAGCACCTCCTACATCTTTCATAAAGTTGCCTAACATTGCATCTTTTCCAGTTGATTCGGTATTTTGGTTTCCTGCTGCTGCTAAAACACCGCTAAGTGTTGCTTTTGCTTGCTCGTGATTAGCATCAAAAAGAGCTAAATAACTCGTTTCGAAATTACTTTTAGCATCGTCTTTTAAGTTCAATGCTGCACTTGCTTTTTCTACCATTGTTTTTGCCTCTTTTGTTTGGGCTTCCTTTTGTGCATCTTCCATTGCTTTTAGCTTGGTTTCAGCGTCATTTTTACCCGTCTTTAGGGTAGTAATAGCAGCTAAAACATCCGCTAAAGAGCTGTCGGCTTCTTTACCCAAGGCTAGTGCTACATTTTTTAATTCAGACATATCGCTATCATTTTTAAAATTCAATTCTTCTAAGGCTAATTCGTCGCCTTTATCGTTGTATAATTTTAGGGCGTTGTCATTCCCACCCATATCAACTATGGAGATTTCAGAGAGGCGGGATTTTGTTACGGTTGCTCGTGTTTGTCCAGCTTTTAAGAATTTCTTTTCGGTGCTGGTTTCTTTTTTCTGAATACCAATAGACGCCATTTTGATAAAGCCATTCTTTACCTTTTCGGCAATCTTTTTAGCAAACTCGTTTGTTTCATCAAACACGGCATCGGCTAAGAGCTTGCCGTTTTCTTTGCGGAGGTTTTCCCAACGCCCTATAACTTCATCACCTGTAGGATTCCACGTATTACGGCGGTGCATGTATAACATAATAGGGTTGGCTTTAAACTGTGTAAGGTCTATTCCGTCTGTAAGTACCCTATATCCATAACAGTTTACCGTCTCGTCGCTAACTACAAATGTGTGTTTCATTTCTTATCGTTTTACAGGGCAAATCTGCGACGATTTACAAACGCTTACAAGTTGATTATCAAGGCTTGCATGAATTTCTGCAACCATTGCACCATTTGATGCAAGCATTGATAATTGGCTTTACTAATACACCTATATAAAGCAACTTTGCCCAAGCAATAACACTAATATTATGACTGATTTTTTGCTAGACGATAACGAAGACTTAACCATACAAAATGGCGATTTTGCTATAGGAAACGCAACCTTACAGCATCAAAAACACATTTTAGTAGCTCAAAAAGGAGAGTATAAAGAGCATCCAGAAATAGGAGTAGGTATTGCCAATGCTTTAAATGACGAAAACCCACGAAGGCTACTTACTCAAATTCGTAGAAATTTCGAGTATGATGGAATGCAGGTAAAATCATTAGAGTTAAAACAAGACGGTAGCATTGCTATAGATGCTCCGTACAACACAATTTAAAAAGCATTTAAACAGTATTACAATGGCTAAAAAGCAAACCATACGAAAAGGACGATTACCTAAAGAGGTAAGCGAGCGTAAAAGAAGAGAGGGTAAACGTATGTACATAAACGGTTATACTGTTTATGAGATTGCAGATATAACAGAATTACATGTAGATACGATAAAGAACTGGGCGAAACTAGATGAGTGGGAAGATGCTAAGAAAATGCACGCCATTAGTATTGGCGAAATGAAAGCAGAAGTTTTAAACACTTTTCATGCACTAAAAAATGGAGAAAAACCCAAAGTATCTGCCGACGCTATTCGTAAACTGGTAGTTGCTTTTCAAGACCTTAACGATAAACGTAAAAACGCTGCTTATGCTGTAGAAAACTTCGACCTTTTAACGGACGCACTTATAGCAAAAGCTATGGAAGCAACCACAAAGAAAGATAAAAACTTACGACTAGAAGGGGTTAAATATGTGGTTTCAGTAATGCAAGAAGTAGCAAATAACTTATACCAAGAAGCTTTAAACAATGACTAAAACTGAATTAAAAGCAGCTATAGAAGAGTTTAACCGCAGGTGCAAGTTTATTAAAGAAGCTACTTACGAAGGACTTTTTAAAGAGACTGCCGAAGAGCAAGAAGCACGAATAAAAATGCTTTTAAAACCAGAAAACTACACCAAGTTTTTTGACTATTACTACGGTATGGGTACACCTATTCCATTAGCGGACGCTCCCTGTGCGGACTTTCATCAATCAAGTTACGAAAGTGCATTCCATAACCCTTGGATTGTTCAGCTACGTATGTGGTTTAGAGGGGCAGCCAAATCTATACATACTAACGTAGGTAATTTTACGCATTTAAAAGAAAACGACGAGCTTAGTTTTGGGTTACTTATCGGTCAAAATGAAGACCATGCTAAACGCCTTTTAGGGGATATACAAGGGCATTTAATGAGTAACGAACGTTATATAAAAGATTTTGGCACACAGTTCTCGTATGGTAGTTGGGCGGATGGTAATTTCGAGTGTCAAGACGGAACATTTTTTAAAGGTTTAGGAATAGACCAACCTTTTAGAGGGTTGAGAAATGGAGCTAATAGAGTAGATGGTGTTTCTTTAGATGATGTTGAAGACCGTAAAATAGCTAAGAACAAAGAGCGTGTAAAAGAACGTGGCGAAAAAATTACAGGAGACGTTGTAAAGGCTTTTGGTAAAAAAAGAGGACGTTTAATTGTTCCTAATAATTACATCGTTAAAAACGGGTTGCTAGATTATATCATGCATGAAATGAAAGACAACCCTAATTTAGAAATTAGTAGGGTTGACCTTTCAGATAAAGACGGGAATCCTACTTGGAAAGAACGTTACACCAAAGAAGATGTTAAAAATATCAATCAACGTACCGATTATTACACTAGCCAAAGAGAAGACTATAACAACCCCATAGAAAAAGGTAAACGTTTTAAAGAAGAGTGGATACGTTTTAGAGAAATTCCTAAAAATGTTGTTTGGGAAGCTCTTTTAAGTTACTGGGATTTATCCTATACCGCCAATGGAGATTATAAAGCTTGTGCTATTATAGGTGTATATAAAGGTACTATGTATGTACTTGATGTTTTCTGTAGGCGTTGCGATATAAGCGAGGCTATGACATGGCATTATGAAACTATGAAACGCTATGCAAAAGAAGGTTTAAAACCTATTTGTTACTATGATGCTACCGCAGCACAAAAAGCCGTTTACAATCCAATATTTATACAGTACGCAGCAGCTTATAATTTTTACGAAATGCCTATGGCTGACCTTAGCCAAAGAGTAGATAAACATTTACGTATAGATGCTACACTTACCAATGTATTATTTAATGGTACGCTGGTGTTTTCAGCAGATTTAAAAGACACGCCAGATATGGAAGCTGCAACGGTACAGCTTTTAAGTTTTGAAAAAGGCACAAGATTACCCGACGATTTTCCAGACGCATTAGAAAGTGCTGTACGTAAAACACAGGTATACGCCATAGACCTTGGCGAAGGAAACTGGAGCAACCCTATGATAGTGCAACGAAAAAGAGGCGGATTTTAAAAACAAATATAATGAGTGTACGAAAAGAATTATACAATGCATTAGCTAGTAAACTAGAGCAAGTAGGTATTAAGACTGTAGACCTATACAAAGGACAATTATCTGGTGCTAACGAAGATTATCCTACTAACTTTCCTGCTGGGTATATTTCCATAAGTAATATAAAATGGGAAGATATGACAATGGGGGCTAAAGAGGGAAACGCTTTTGTAAAAATATATCTCTTTTTCAATAAAGGTGGCGATACTTTTATAGGAGCAGCAGATAAAGAGGAAACCTTAAAAATACTTGACACACAAGAAGATGTTATAGAAGAAATTGAAGGTATAGAAGGTAATTTATTCACTCCATTAAGTCAAACAGACGAAGACGACCAAACAGAGAGATATAAAAGACCTACTTACATTATAACTTTTGAAACTTTAGCATATAAACGAATTAAAAAATTAGGCTATGTTCTTAACTAAAGACGAATTAAAAACCGCAGGAGTACCAGAAATAATAGCAAAAGTTACTAACGGGGATGACACTATTATAACAACGGTAATAGAAGAAAGTATAGACGATATGAAAGGCTACCTAAATGCCAATTTTGATGCTGTAGCTATTTTTAATACTACTGGAGACGATAGAAATAAAACAGTATTGAAGTACCTTAAAAAAATTGTGATTTACGAATTATACAAGAGAAAAGGAAACCTTTTAGATGATGACACTATAACTAGTTATGATGATGCTATGGCGTGGTTAAAGAATGTTGCAAAAGGTATTATTAGTCCACATAATTTACCTGCTAAATCCCCTGGAGAAAATAGCACAAGTGGAGACGGTTTTATAAAGTTTGGTTCTAACACAAAATACCCTACAGGCTACTAATGGATAACCTAGCAAAAGATTTAAAAAAACAAGCCCAAGAGCTAGAAGAGTTCTTAGCTAATGATGCTTTAGATATTATAGAAGTAGAAGGGTTAAACCATATCGAAGAGGCTTTCGACAATGAAGGTTTTACCGATAGTTCTTTAGAGAAATGGAAACCTAGAAAAACTACTAATAAGCGAGGTAGAGATATTACTAGGTACAAAACAAATCGTAGAGGGAAAGCAGGGCAATTAAGCCAATACGGTAGACAAAATAAAGGTAGAGCCATTTTAACTGGGCATGATACAGGAGGTAATAAACTCCGTCATAGTTATAGAGCTGATAAGGTAAAAGACGGTATAGAATTTCACACAGATAAAGAATATGCAGAGCGTCATAATGAAGGAACAGACGGAATGCCAAAAAGACAACATATAGGCGAATCGGAAGCCCTTAACCAAAAGATACACAAAAAAGTAGAACAACACTTAGATAAAATTTTAAAGTAATGAGTACACCACCTTTAGAAATAAACGGAACGCTTTTAGAAGAAAGTAACCCAGTACAATTAAGCCAAAAAGCACAAAGCTTAGTATTAGACTTGGTACGCCAATCGCATTCGGTGTACCGTAAAGAAATTAGCCATTATCAACGTGCTAGAATGGCAAGACTAAGTAAAGAGAATCCACGTACTAATTTACAACAAGCCGTTTATAAAGATGCAATGTTAGACACGCATCTATCAGCGGTTGCAGAAAATAGGATTTTACGTGTTCAAAATAAGCGTTTTGTAATTATAGACGATAAAGGAATAACCAACCCAGATAAAAGCCAGTTTATTGCTAAAAAATGGTTTTCTGACACGATTCGTTATGTAATGGAAAGTGTTTTATACGAATACTCTTTAATACAACTTGTTAAAGATAAAGGCGAAATTACTGGAGTTAACAACGTTCCTAGAGAGCATGTAATACCAAATAAAGCCATCGTAGTTAAAAACGTATACGACGATAAAGGTTTAGATATAACTGCTTTTCCAGACGATTTACTATTTGCTAAACTATACAACGGTTATGGTCTTTTAGAAAAAGCTGTGCCACTTACTATTTTAAAGCGTCATAGTTGGGCTAGTTGGGATGAGTTCGAGCAAGTTTTTGGAATGCCTATTCGTATTGCCAAATTAGGTACTATGAGCGACAAGGTTAAAAACGAGGTTGCCTCTTGGTTAGAATCTATGGGTACTGCTTCGTACGGAGTATTTCCGCAATTTGCCGACATTGAAATAAAAGAAGCAAACAATAGAGACGCTTTTAATGTATTCTTTAAAAAGATTGAAGCAGTAGACACACAAAACTCTATTTTAGTTAATGGGCAAACTATGACCGTGCAAGATGGTTCTAGCCATAGCCAAGCAACCGTACACCAAAAAACAGAAGGAGAAATAACAGAAGCCGACTTAAAAAATGTGTTGTTCTGGATAAACGACACTTTAGTACCTGCTATGCGTCGCATTGGTTACCCTATTAGTGAAAATGAACGCATCGGAGTTGAGAGAGTTACGAACCCTGTTGAAAAAATGAAAACAGACGAAAAGCTAATGCAAAACGGCTATCGTTTAAGTAAAGATTACATCGAGCGTGTATATGGAGTAGAATTAGAAGAAACACCAGATAATACCGAGGACAACGAAAAAAAGAACTAAAGGCACTTGACTTGTTTTACCGTTCTAAGTGTTGCGACGGTGTAAACACTCATACGTTGAGTGCCGAAGACTACCCCAAAATAAATAAAGCTACAATAGAAGATTTATTAAAGAAAATCCACAGTAAAACTCCTGTAGATAAAAAGCAGTTGTTAAATGAAACAAAAAGTATTTTTTCTGGAGCTGTTACTAAAGGATATACCAAAACTTTAAATAAAGTTGCTTTTAACTCTCCAGACTTTATAATGCTTAATGAATTGCATTATAATGTAGGGGTATTTGCAGCTTTTAAAAACCACGACCAAATAACCGAGCTGGTAAAACTCTTAAAAGATAATGAAGGGAAATTACGTGCATGGAGTGAGTTTAAAACAGCAGCTTTAAAACTAAATGAAAAGTATAATACAAGATGGTTAAAGGTAGAGTACGACCAAGCCTTAACAAGTGCTAGAGCAGCAAGACGCTGGCAAGATTTTCAGCGAACAAAACATATATACCCAAATTTAGAATATATAGCTATAAATGACGATAGAACTAGAGCTTTACATAAAAAGTGGCATGGAATTGTTTTACCAATAGACCATGTTTTTTGGCGTACTCATTACACACCTAACGATTATGGTTGTCGTTGTATCGTTCGTAGAACTAGCAAACCAGTAAACACTAAAGGATATAATGTAGAAGACATGCCAGACCTACCACCACAATTTAATCAAAATGTAGGTTTAACAGGTAAAGTGTATTCTAACGAGCATCCATATTATAAAACAACCAATTACAAACAAGTGGCTACATTTGCTAAAAACGCATTGGTACGTTGGCAGACACAAACGTATTTTAAGCAGCTTAAAAACACTTTTAAGAAGCCTATAAAAACACAAATAGGAAAAGTAACTATTTTAAATAAAGGAATTAAAGAAGCTTTAAGTCAGCCACATAAAAATGCTTACCTTAAAAACAATCTACTATTAAAATTAGATGATATTTTAAACAAGGCATATTATATTAAATCTAGCGACCCAAAAAGGTTAACAGACTACTACAAGAAGTACCATTATTTACGTATTGAGAATTTTAACGATATGGTAATTGTTTTGAGAGAAGACCCTAAAGGAAAGTTGTTTTTTTATTCGATAGTAGACCAAATAAAATAGTAAAACCCTAAAGCCATTGCCTTGATAGATTCAGTCTATTAGGAACTACACTTTAGAGTTTTACTATTACAAAGATAATTAATATTTTCTATACTGCTTTATTGGTCTTTTTTTGAAGAAATAGATTCTAATAAACTCCATTCATTGTTAGAGAATTTAACATCAGAATAAATACGTTTATCATTCTCTATAAAATCAACTCCTTCTACATCTTTTATATATGATATATATTTAGTCAATAATGTTAGTAAATCTACTGGTGCATCTGTTCCTGCAAATAAATTGTAAAATTCATCCCAAGAGTTTAAATCCTTTTTATTCATATAACAAATATACTAAACTGCTTTATCGTAGGCAGCTTCATTGTTTAAAATTGCTTGTATGGTACGTTTGCTTATGTAAAATTCATAAGAAAGCTCTTCTAAATAAGCTTCATATTTCCAACGTGGATGCTTAGTAGAGAGTTGCCCGAAACGTTTTTTTACGTTTTTGTTACGTAATATTATAAGTGTAGAATTTCTCGCCATAGTTAATACAAATGTAAGTAAGCCAATTTAATAACACAACACGATTTTTTTTAGTTAATACGGTTATCCGTAAAGTTTTAAAATGGTATTGTAATAGCTTTGAAATTGAATTTAAAAACCATTTAAAACAATGATGCAAGAAGCAATTAAAAATTTAAGCAATTTATACGAGTTATTTCCCTTTGTAGAAAATATAAGTGTAAAAAAAGGAAACTTAATAGAAATAACTGTTAAAGGTAACAACCACATTTTTACGATTAATGAAACGGTAAAACTCTTAGAGTGGTTAGAAAGCCAATAAAAAAGCCACTCAAAATGAGTGGCTTTTTTTATTGGTTGGCTACTGGCGATCTTAATGGGTATTTCGGGGTTTCAGATTTCCAACCTACTACTACAAACCCTTTTTCGTGCTTTAAAGATTCAAATTTACAATTTCTTGTTTTAATAAAATTATAATTCCGTTTCTTATAGTTCCATAAGTAACATACTTTTTACCATAGGCTACAGTTTCTTCTTTTATTAATTCAGATTTTTGAAAATCCTCAAATTTATAGTCATGATAATCAATTTCTGGTAATACCATTTCGACAAAAATTAATCTTCTTCTATTAGCTCTGATAGTTCTATATCTCCATCCAACCAACTTAGAGCCTGTAAAGCATTTTGAGTTATATAGTTTGGCTCATCATCATCGCTATACTCTTCTCCCCACAACTCAACTATATCCTCTTCGTCCATATTCTCATCAATAGTTTGTATTTGTGCCTCGATTGCTTCATGGTTAGGGTCTCCAAAAAAACTATATTCTGGTAGACTTTCTTTTTCGTTTCGTAATTTTTTAATTGCCTGTTTTTTTTTCTTCTTGTGTTCTCATTTTAAATTATTTTATTTTCACTTCTTTTAAACCTAATATTACATAGTCCTTATCTAGCCCATATTGACCTCCTTTAAGTAAGTAGACTACTTTTCTAAATATACCTTCTCTGTTTTGCCAATCTTCTTTTGGATATTCTTTCAAATGAAGTATATCATTAATTTGATAGTTTCTGTCGTTCTTTCTAATTTCAAATACTTTTCGATTAAAATATAAATCATCATAGAAAGGTTGTTTTACTTTCTATTCGTGTACTCTCATAAATTATATTATTACTTTTCAGCGTTAAAAAACACTTTGTAAAACTTCATCTTTTTAACTTCATCATAACCTTGCTCTAGGTAATCTGTAACCGCATCGGGTGCGTCTACATCAACTTTAATTTGTATATGAGTATCTAACTTAATTTCAGTTTTAAACTTGGTTTTTTCCTTTTTTAACACTACATCTGATACCTCAAAATTGTTACGTATAAGTACATCGTTAAGCTTTTCAAAATGCTTTTTATAATCTTCAAATAAGTGCTTGTGCTTATCGTCTTCGAAAACTTCATCTTTAAAGTTAGCATAATCTATACTTTCATGTTCTTTAAAGTAATCTACTGTGTTTGCTAAGAAAGTTCCTTGCTCTTGTTTTCCGTATTCCGGTTTTAAAACTTCTTCCGAAAACTCCTTACATAATTCTAAATAGTTTTGTGTATGTAAATTTCTATCATCGGCAAACTTTACACTTAAAAAATTTTTTACCCAATATTGAGCATCGTAATTATTGTTATCCACGGAAAGAACTACAGTACCTTCTACATCTGAACTATTTAAAATTAAGCAACCTTTATCTAGCTTTTTGGTAGAAATACCTTTTTGCACTACTACATCAAAATTATTATGGTCTAAGAAAGTTTGTAAGAAGTCTACTTTACTTTCAATTTTAAAAATCCCTACAGCTTCGGTAAGCACATCTTTATACTCAATACCTTCAAAATAAACTACTAATACATCTCCTGTTTTGATTTGAGCCGAATTAGATTGCTCGTATAAGTGATTTACAATATTTATAGAATTTTCTATAAATGCTGTATCTCTATCGTCTTCAAAAACATTTGTAGCGTATTTATTAAGTTCATTTAATCTAGTGTCCGCATGGTGGCTAAAACGATAACTTTGGGCTAAATTGCTAAATGGCTTTAACAAAAAAGGTAGTAATATTTCATAACTCGCCTCGTCAAATCGGACTAACTCTTCCGAAAAAGCATTCTGCCCACTATTGTATTTATTTGCTACTTTATGAATAATACATTTACTAATTTCTGTACGTGTTCTTTTAATCATTTTTCTATTGTTTTTAAGGTTAACTAATTCTTTTTATTACATGCTTTTCGCCTCCTACATATTCAAAATTTTGGCTTTTAAACTGTTTTGATTTTGTGAACTTATCTAATTCGCCTAAGTCTTCAAAGGCTATTAAGCCACCTACTTTTACTTGTATAAATTGTTGTTTCATAAGCTTATTTAATTACTGTGCGTCTTTTCTTTTTTAATAATGGTACATATTTCTTTAACTCCTTATCTCGCTCCCATGTTGTTATCGTGTCTTCTAACATTTGCCTATCCATATTTGCTGTAAATCGGTCTATGTATTCTTTTTTAGATTTCTCTACATTTCTTAGGTAAGCTTCTTTATAGGTTATGTAAACATCTTGCATACCTTTTCCAAATGTTTTAGAAGGCTGCTTTTTAAGCTCTATTATAGATTCTCTCTCTTTACTTTTTAACTCCAGATATAATGGAAACCACTCGCCAAAAATTAAATTAGAATCAACTCCTTTTTTAGTTGCTCCAAATCTTCCCGAACGTGCCATTTTAAAAAACAGTATCATATCTTCTAAACTTTCATGAGAAAACTTATCTAGTGCATCTACTGTAAGTATATCTACTTGGTCTTCCGTTAATTTGGTAGCAAAAGCAAAGGAGTTTAAAAAGCGTTTAACAAGTACTTTTGTTACACTAAAAGCAAGTGTAGTATCTAACTTAAAAACGGTTTTTAAAATAGGTTTAGTTAATGTGTCTGTTATTGTTAATTGCATTTCTTTAGCAGCTAAAGAACCTTTACCTTTTACAATTAATTTACTTAAATCTAAAGTCGCTTGCTGCTTCGCTTTCCATTGCTGTAGCGAAGATTCCTTCGGAGCTGTTTTGGTTAATTCTTTTGACATTTTCGTAAATTCTCATTATGTTACCGTTGATATATTTTAAATCTGGGTTCTTTTTATGAAATTCGTCTAAGGCATCCCAGCTTGATAAAATGACTTGCCATAGCTCAAAGCCTTTGGCTTCATTTCCGCCTATTTCCGACAAGTATTTTATGATACCTTTTAAACTTGCTCCTTCGGCTTTATTAAACCTAGGCTTTACTTTCATAAGCTCATGATAAAAAGCATGCCAAGCATCGTTAAATAGCTGGTAAGTACTTTTATCTTTTACAATTATGGTATACGTTACTTTGCCGTCAAAGCGCACGTTATAATCTCCAAAATCTGCCTCGGTAGGCGGTATAATAGCTCCTAATTTCTCTATTTGCTTAACACTTAATTTACCGTTTATCTTTTCTGCTTTATAAAATTTCCCAGAACGATAACTAAGCTTTAGCATTGTATTAGATATGGCTATATGTGCGTTATAATGTTTTATCATTTCTTAAATTGGTAAAAGTTACTTTTCGTTCCCAGCCGTTATGAGTTACTGAATAATCTATATTCATTCCTTTGTAATAGGATTCTTTCAGTAAGAAGCTTCTAAAACTCTTTATTTCTTCTGTACGACCTGTTTTTAATTCTTTTAACACCCAACTCATTTTACTAATACTTGTTCTAGTTGGTAAATGGTTACTTGGAGCTGCTCTGGTGTTTGTTTTGAAAGTGGTATTTTATGTTTACAATCTAAAAAAACGAACTTCCCAAGTCTTTCGTTATCGGGTACTTTGCCCCACGTATCGTGAGGCTTTACCCAGCCTAATTGGTAACATAAAGAGCGTATGTATTTTTGCTGCTTGTTATTACCAAATAAAGCACCGTACTTATAATAATCTGTAAATTCTTTCATTATCTTAAAGCGTAGGTTTTATCAGCTACTTTTACAAGTTTAGCACCGTTAGCAATCTTCTTTTTATCGTTGTTTTTAGCTATTTCTAGGCTTTTTTTTGCTTTTTTTCTTAAATATGCTTGTGTTTCCATGGGGTTAAAAATTATAGGTTGCTACTGGTAATGGTGTTACGTTTCTATCTAATACAGCTTCTTTGTAATTCTTAAAAGCCTTTTCTTCACTTAAAGACAGTTCCGAAACCGCTATCCAGTTTCCTTGCATATCTTTATACACTACTTTTTTTCGTACTCTTAAACTTTCTTCTGTGATTGGTTTGATTACTACTTTACTCATAAGATTATAGGCTTGAAAAATTTAACGGTATCGTTTCCCACTTGTCTTGGCTATCCTTTTTCTCAAAGTAATACCCGAACCCTTTTAAAACTACCTTGTAGCTTTCTCTTAGTAATCGCAAACCTTCTCGCCAGCGTTCATCTTTGTAGTTGTTTTCGTGACTTAACAACATCATTACTTTTGGGTACTCTAAATCTCCTTGGGTATTTTTTTCTAGGAAGCTCATTATTAAGTTAAATTCTTGCTCCGCACGTTTTTTAACAGCATCATGCAAGAAGTCTTTAATAAGTGCTATTGCCTTATCGCTTCGCTCATCCCAAGTAGGGTTCGTTTCTCTGGTACGACGCACCTTGTAGGTTTCTTTTTCGTCTCTAATAGAAAAACCACCTTTACTATTGCTTCGCATTTCTCCATACTCTGCAAGACTAGTAGCCTGCACCTCCATACATGATTGCACTCGTTCTTTAAAATCAGTTAACAACTCGCTTAGCTCTTGTGCCTCTGTAGCTAAACTTAATACGGTTTTATTTCGCTTTTGCTCGTAAGCTCTTTTCTTACGTTTTTGCTCTGCTATTGCTTTTGCTTCTTTCTTTTCTAAGGCGGCTCTTAACTGCTCTGCACTTATGTTTTCTAAATTAATTTCTGGTGTACTCATTTTGTCGGTATTTGGAGTTATTACTACTGGGTCTATTACTTCTATATTGCGTATATCTTCGGGCGTTTCCATCCTGTTGTATTAATTATTTCGGTTATTTGTTTTACTTTTTCGTTTGTCGCTTCGCTTATTGTGTAATGAGGTTCTAAATTCTCTTCGTCTAACACTCTGAACCATGCAGCTATCTCACAATTACAGTAAATCCCTTCGCCTATATTCATTATTTTTAGTTCATTTCTACTATAAGCTATAGCGTCTCTAAGCTGATTTATTCGGTTTAAAATTTGGGTTTTGTTATTCATAGTTTATAAGGAGTTTAATTCGTTTTCTAATTTTCGTTTGTCTTTTAAAATGGTAGCGTATATGGCTGTATCTATCGTTTTAATTAAGATTTGGTCTAACTGCTGGATGCGCTCCAATAACTGTTGTTTTTTTAACTGTTTTTCTAATTTCATTTAGTATGGCTTTAGGGAAAAAATTAATGCTACAAGTTTCTGTATCGTAAAGATTTCTTAACATCTTTACACTACTACCCTGGTAATCTTTAGAATACTCTAAAAAATTGCGTTCTTTGTTGGTATACTCACGCATAAACCAACTATGTAACTTTCTGTTACTTATCAATTTTTGCAAATGATTATGATTAAAACTATGTTCAATACACCAAGCATAGTAAAGCTCAAAAACCATCATATCATACTGATAAGGTGTGTATCGTAATATTTTTATAATTTGTTGTTTCATGACTTTATGCTTTTTGTTCCGTTAAGTTTATTGTACCCTTCTTCGTAAATAATGTAGTTACCACCGTTTTTACCTATGGTTCTACCTTTGCAGGTGGCTAGATAACCACTTACAAAAATTTTCATCTTAGCATCAAACATGACGTCTTCTTGAAAATCTGTTTTTGGATTTTGCCCTTTAGCATGACCGCTAAAAATGATTATTTTCTTTGTTGCCCATTTCTTTTTAAAGGCTTTGTATTCATCCTTTTTAGACATGAAATAAGGCAAGGAATCTATAATTATTACTTTAGGGCTGTTACGTTGCGACAAATAAATATCTAGCTCTTTTGGAGTGTAACTAGCAGTAAAAAAGTTTTTAGAAACTTCGTGCATTCCTACGAGTTCCGTTCTTTCTATGTAGTCTGCATCGTCTGGCTCTTCTTCTAGTAGATTGTAAAGCACTTTATAAGTTTTAGCAAGTTCTTTAGCTAGCTGCATCAAAAAAGTACTCTTACCGCTTCCAGAAGCTCCCCACACAAACCAAATACCTCGGTTCTGTGGTCTTCCAAAAGCATCCAGAAATGAATACGTAAAAGGTATTTTTACAGTCTTTTGCTTCTGTATATTTGGAAGGGTTATTACTTTTTTAAGTTTTGGCTTTTCTTTTAATTCGTTGTTTGAGGTTAAGGGGTTTTCCATAGTTAAATTGATGTTGGCGGAAGGTTTAATACTTGTTTTACGAGGTCTAAGGTTAGAGGCTGGTCTAATCGGTATGCTTCCCTTTTACAAGGCACTAAAACATCGTGCAGCTCTCCGTAGTTATCACAGTTTTGCTGTAAAAAACTTACTAGCTCTTTGTCTTCAATATCATTTAAAAACAGTTTAAATGACCTGTCTAATGTTGGCAGAACACGTATACCGAATTTCACACGTCTATAAAATTGTGGAATACCGTTTTTGTTACGTTTTCTTAACTTATCTAAATTGGTTATTAACTGATTCGTTCCAATAAGAACAATAGAACAATACTTGTTTAAATGGTCGTGTAATTCTTTAGTACTACATAAAGCAGGTTGCTTCATATATTCGGCTTCATCAAAAATAATTTGAGGTGTTAAGCCTTCATCTTTTAAGCTTCTAAGTTTCTTTGCAATATCTCTAAGCTTTTTAGATTTAGTTTTACCTGTGGTAATACTTAAAGCATCTATTATTTTATCTATCAAATCTCCCAGATTATCGCTACTTCCTACAGTAATTACAAATACATCAGCAGGATTTTTACGAGCATACAAGCCTATAGCATGAGATTTACCCCAACCAGTTTCTCCAATTATTATACGAGTTTCACCATATTTCTTAGCCTCTTCTAATTCCGCTAAAGCTGCACTTAATTGTGGTGTTTTCTTTATTTCCCAAAACACTTTCCCTATGGTGTAGCCTACAAAATCAGCTAATAGCGAAAAGTATTTAGTTGGTATTTCGCCTTCTTTTCCTTTTCCTGCATCATAGGTAAATCGACCTTTTAAAATGTAGGTTAGGTATTCTTTCCTAACACCTGTACGCCTTGCTAAATCGCTTTGCGAAATTTTATACGTTTCTAAATACGTTGCTACTGCTTTTGCTATGCCTAATTTGTCTGTTTGTTTCATGATAAATATTCGTCAAGGTTAATTTTGCTTTCGTAGTATGCTTGCTGTTGCTCTTTAAATTTTTGTGTTTCTGTTAAAGCTTCTTTTTTACTTGCTTTTACCTCAATAGTTTTCGCTTTGGCTGCTATTTTTCTTTTAGAATTTTTGAGGTTTTTATGTTGCCCTGTACTATCGGTTAACACATGTTTTGTAAGCGTATCGTTTAAAGAAGGATTGTTATTAAATAGACTATCTAAAGTTTCTCTATTATTACTTCTGGTATCGGTTATGTAGTCCACTATACCTGCATTGTATTCTCTCACTCGTTGTAACTCCAAACCGTCGGTATAAACTCTATCAGCTAAAGCCATCGGCTGTATATATTTCTCTTCCAGTAAAAAGCTTAGGTTTTTATCTTTTGAAACTGCTAAAGCTTGGTTTAGGTTATGAGTGTCGTATAATACTGTCCAGTCTTCTATAGCATGTTTTCTAAAGTTGACATCAAAACAATCGTAGTAATGTTTTACACCCTCTATGGTAACCACCAAACCTTCTCCCGTTAGTTTATTAGTATATCCTGTCTCGCTACCGAATGTATACAAGTAATCTTCTAAGGTCATGGCTGTTTTAAACTTCTCCTTAGCTTCTCCCCATTGTTTTACAAAATCGTTTACTTTGGTTGCTCTCTCGGTAGCTATAATGCTTTCTATTTGCTTAATACAACCTAATTCATCTGGAAAAGAGGTGCGTATTTTATTTAAAACTTCGTCGTTTGGTTGACTTTTAGAGCCACTATCTACATTGTGTCCACTCCAGTTATTTAAAAGCTTGCAGTATTTGCGGTTTAAATAGCCAAAATAAGGCTCAACTACTTTCGACTTAGCGTTACCTACCTTTGCAGGTGTAAAATGCTTTGTACAGGCTTCATATAAAGGCGTTAGCTTTTTTATAGAGTAATTATCTGTTTGTAGTTGATATGGCTTATAAAAGCTCCCGAAAAGTTCTTTAGTATGATTTATAGCATTTTGTAATGCTTTCTTTATCAGTTTTGGCGTTTCATGTGAACCAATAGCGTACCCTATAGGGTATTTATTAAATGGGTCTAAGATTACCAGTAACGTTAAACGATTGTGGTACGTTGTTTTACTGTAACCGTCTTTATCTGTAATAGTTCTTTGGTATAAAAGCTCTACATCCCAACCGTCAACACTCCAGTATAACATTGGTGCGCTTGGTGCTTTACGTTTAACCTGCATTAATAAATTATTGCTTAATGCTTTACCACCATTACGAGCAGTATAAGCAACTAAATTCATTTTCTTTTTGCGATTAGCAACTGTACCAGAGGTAATAATTTTCCAATTCATTTGGTCGGCTACTACATTGTAAAAAGTTGCTATAATCTCATTATCTAAATTGGTATGCTTATTAATAAGTTCATCTAAAAGAGCCATTTGCTCTTTTTTAAAGACTTTGTTAGCATTGCTGTTTTGAAGTTTTCCAGAAACTAAAGCTAAATACCCTTTCTTTTGATAGTCGCCAACTTTTCTACGTAAACCACCTTTGGTAGTAGGTAAATTATGTGGAACTTCTTTAAAAGCGTTCACATCTTTATTTAAGCTATCCCATATATCCAACCTGCTTACACCTCTTGACTTTGCATAGGCTTTTCTATTGGTTTTCATTAAAAGAACTGTATTTAAAACAGAGGCGTTATAGGTGTATAGTTCTATTAGTTTTTCGTCTAATCTTTTTTCGTTATGCTCTCCATAGCGATAGGCTACATAAAAATTAAAAGCCTCTCTATCTGCTCTATAATGCTCTGCAAACCATTCTTTTTTAGCTTCTTTTTCTGGCTCTCCAAATGTGGTGGTAATAGCGTCTTTCCAATCTCTTGATAATGAAGAAAATAATATTAAAGCGTCTTGCCCTAACGAAGCTCTACGTAATTGTTTTTCATGACAAGTATTGCTTTTAAAGCGTTTATTAAGTGCCTTGTAACTTATTAACGAAAGACTATTTTTGTGTTTCTTGTCACTTTCAGAAATTAAAAACTTAATCTTAACACCAAGCTTATTACTGTAGTATGTATAAGGGGTTTCTTTCATAAGAAAATGATTTATACTTTTTGTTCCCGTCGTGGTGTCGAAACCACGCTAAGCCGTGACGGGTTTTTACATTTTTGGTTACTCTTGAATTTTGTTAGCTTCCTCTACTAATAGTTCTTTTGCTCGCTTTCTTATTTGTACTGCTAAATCAGAATTATTAAAGTATGTTACTGCGGTCAGAACGGTTTGGCGAGTTGTGTTCAGCTCTTTTGCTATTTGCTTTTTTAATGTTGGATGTATTAAAATTTCTTTTGTTTTTTTCGGGTTTCCCTCATTATCTAATTGTTGATTTTCCATATATTCGTGTTTTTAAATAATATCCATTGCAAATATATTCACATTATTTGAATATTTACAAATAAAAAGTTCACTTTTTTTGAATAACAAAAAAATATGATTGATAAAACCTTGATTTTAAACAAGATAAAAGAGAAAGAAAACATAAGTACCAATAAGGCTTTTGCAGAATTTTTAGAAATAAAACCAACAACATTAGCAATGTGGTATAAAAGAAACACGTTTGACATAGAACTAATATTCAAAAAATGTGAATATCTAAATGCAGAATGGCTATTAACAGGAAAAGGAAATATGCTAAAAGAAGAAAAAGAGGTAAACGTACGGATGCTACGTACTGATACTGTTATAGCTACAAGCCAGCACGTGCCCTACTACAATATTTCTGCAACCGCTAGTATAGTAGAGGCTTTTACTAGTGAAGCTCCAGAAATACCTATAGAACACATAAGTATACCTAACTTACCTAAATGTGATGGAGCTTTAAACGTTACAGGAGATAGCATGTATCCATTACTTAAAAGTGGGGATATAGTGATGTATCGCAATGTTAACGATGTAGGGAATATTATATGGGGCGAAATGTATTTAATGTATTTAAACTGCCATGGTGACGAGTTCTTTTTTTGCAAATACATACATAAAGCTGAAAAAGAAGGGTTTGTAAAATTGGTTAGTCAAAATAAACACCATGAGGCAAAAGAATTTCCTATAAACTGTATAAAACAGCTTGCTATAGTTAAAGCTTCAATACGTATAAATAGTGTTATTTAAACTCTCTGTAAAGCAGTTGATTACAAACGAAATGTACAAAAACTACCTTCTTATATAGTTAAAAGGTGTCAATAGTAATAAACATAGCTGAAAAACAGATAATTACATTTTTTAATAGTTTATTTTTTATGTATTTGGGGGTGTTTCAAACACTCTTTTTATACTTTTTTATGTTTAAAAAGGTGTTTACGAGGGTGCTTACAGTACTTTTTGATACACGTTTGAGGCGACCCATTAAGCGACCCATTAAGCGACCCATTAGCAAATATGTTGCTTTTTTAAGTATTTAATATCGAGAGTAAAAACAACATAAGTAGATGCAAAAAAAAGCTGTTTAAACTCAATTTAAACAGCTTTTAAACCCTTATTTTACAAGGCATAAAGTATTATAAAGTATTATTTGGTTAAAGTTCTAATTAATGCCTTTTAAAAAAGATATTACGAAGTATTGTTTACGGTATTAAAGAGGCTTTCCAGAGGTATTAATTTACATTTCGTTCACTAGTGAGAAAACAGCTTAAAAACAGCCTAAGCCCATGTTTTATTAGGGTTTCAAGCCTTTTTTATATGATTGCCTTTTTGTACATGTTGTTTATTGCCCTATAAAACTGAACAATTTTTAGTTGCCGAAAATTTACTTTCACAAAAAATAAAAGAGAAGCCAAACCTAACGTATTTACAAGTTATTAAAGGATATAATTTCGAACGTCAGCAAAAAGATGAAGAAGCAAATAAATTATATCAAATCGCTTTAAATGCTATTGATAACAAAGGAAGTTATGGAAGCATAATTGCTAGCCTTTTTAAAAACTACAACAAATTAGATTATGCCATAGAAGCTTACTCTAAAATAATGGCTAATAATCCGAAAGCAAATTACGGATTTCAGTTAGCACAAATTCATGGTGAAAAAGGAGATTTTCCTAAAATGTTCGAATCCTATGTTAATTTAGTTGACAAAAACGAAAATTACCTTAACAATGTAAAACGTTTTACTGCTAGATATATTAACGACGATGCTGAGAACGAAAACAACATCCTCTTTAAAAAAGCATTGCTTAGAAAATCCATCAGCAACCCTAAAGATATTTGGAACGATTTATTGGCTTGGTTATTTATCAGGCAAAAACAATATCAAAAAGCATTAATCCAACACAAAGCATTACTTGCACGAGACCCTGATAATTTAGGTCTAATTAATGAATTAGGAAAAATAGCTCTCGAAAACAAACAGTATGAAACAGCTAAACAATGTTTCGATTTAGTTATTGAAAATTCTAATTATCCTTCCGATAAATTTAAAGCAATTAATAACAATTTAAAAATTGCAATTGCAACAAAACAACCTGATGTTGAAGAACAGTTTAAAGCTATTTTTGATAAGTACGGAATTAATCAAAAAACCATACATACTCAAATAGCATATGCGAGCTATTTAACTTTTGAAAAAAGAAATCCTGAAGAAGCAGAAAAAATATTAGAAAAAGCATTAACGCTAACTAAATCTAAATTCTTCGTTGCTCATATAAAGTTGAAACTTGGTGAAGTATTAATGTTTACAAACAAATTCAACAAGGCTTTAATTTATTTTTCTCAAGTACAAACAAAGTTTAAAGATCATTTTTTAGGGCAAGAAGCACGTTTTAAAGTAGCACAAGCATCTTATTTTAAAAACGATTTTAAATGGGCAAAAGCACAATTAAAGGTTTTAAAAAGTTCAGCAACACAATTAATCGCTAACGATGCCGCTAATTTATTTTTAACCATTTCAGACAACGAACCTAAAGACAGTATTTCTTCTGGATTAAAAGAATATGCCAAAGCAGATTTGTTAGCTTTTCAAAACAAAAATGAAGATGCTATCGTTGTTTTAAACGAAATTATTACAAATTACAAAGGACAACCAATAGAAGACGAGTCTTTGTTTAAGCAAGCACAACTTTTTGTGAAGCAGAAAAAGTATGATAAAGCTATTTTAAACTATGCTAAAATATTGACTCTAGATAAAGAAGGTATTTTTATAGACGACGTGTATTATCAAATGGCTGAATTGTACAATAACGAATTAAATAACCCAGAAAAGGCTAAAGAATACTATCAAAAGATTATTTTTGACCACGCTAACAGTATCTATTTAGTTGATGCTCGTAAAAAGTTTAGAAAACTAAGAGGCGACATCGTTAATTAAAACTGCAATAATAAAATGTACATATACAACGTAACAATAAATATCGACCAAAGTATTCATGCTGAATGGTTAACTTGGATAGAAAGTCATATTCCAGAAGTTTTAGCAACAGGTAGATTTTTAAGCGCAAAAATGACGCAAGTATTAGTTGAAGAAGAAATGGGTGGAGTTACCTACTCTATTCAATACACTGCAAAAACTCGTGAAGATTTAGATAATTACTATAAACACGATGCAGAGAAACTTCGTACTGATGGTATGAAAAAATTTGCTGATAAAATGTTGGCTTTCCGTACTGAGTTAAAAATAGTAAACGAGTTTTTTCCTACAGTATCAAGTAATTAAATTACAGAAACAAGAAACCATGACCGTAAGAGCAAAAAAACATTTAGGACAGCATTTTTTAACCGATGAAAACATCGCTAAAAAAATTGCAGATTCATTAACCGAAAACGGTTATGATAATGTATTAGAAATTGGTCCTGGTATGGGAGTACTAACAAAGTATTTGTTAGAAAAGAAACCCAAAGTTACGGTGATGGAATTAGATTCTGAATCGGTTGAATACCTTAACGATACTTTTCCATTAGAGCATATAAAACTAGATACTTCGAAAGAAAATTTCAACATTATTGAAGGAGATTTTTTAAAGAAAAACCTTCAAGAAACCTTTAAAAAAGAGCAAGTAGCCATTATTGGTAATTTCCCTTACAATATCTCTTCGCAAATAGTTTTTAAAGCAATTGAAAATCGTGAATTTGTTCCTGAGTTTTCAGGAATGTTTCAAAAAGAAGTTGCAATGAGAATTGCAGAAAAAGAAGGCTCTAAAGTATACGGAATCATGTCCGTACTAACACAAGCTTTCTACGATGTAGAATATTTATTTACGGTACCTCCTACGGTATTTAATCCACCTCCAAAAGTAGATTCTGGAGTCATCAGATTAATTAGAAAAGAGGATTATTCGTTACCTGTTGATGAAAAATTGTTTTTTAGAGTGGTAAAAACAGCATTTAATCAACGAAGAAAAATGCTGCGTTCTAGCTTAAAATCTTTCGATCTTTCGGCTACCTTAAAAGAAGACCCTATATTTGCGATACGCCCCGAACAATTATCGGTGCAAAAATTCATTGAATTGACAAAAAAAATAGCACAAGACAATAGCTAATTATTGTTTAAAGCATAAAGTAATATTTTTGAATTTGATATTCAAATCTCGATTATCGAGTAAAATCGCAAAACGATGGCATTTGAAATTACTAAAGAACTTTTAGAAAAAGTACAAGGACTGATTAAAAATCAGAAAGACACTGAGCTTTCTAATTATTTTTCAGACATCCACCATGCCGATATTGCCGAAATATTAGATGAACTAACATTTGATGAGGCGGTGTACATTATTCGTTTATTAGATTCTGAAACAACATCTGAAGTTTTAATGGATGTTGATGATGATGTACGTGAAAAAATCCTTAGACAACTTACTGCTAAAGAAATTGCTGAGGAAATTGATGAACTTGATACCGATGATGCTGCAGATGTAATTGCTGAGCTTCCTGAGAAAAGAAAGCAGGAGGTAATGCAAGAGATTGAAGATGAAGAACACGCCAAAGAAATTGTAGAATTATTACGTTATGATGAAGATTCTGCAGGTGGATTAATGGCTAAAGAGCTTGTAAAAGTTAACGAAAACTGGACCGTACTGCGTTGTGTAAAAGAAATGCGAATTCAAGCAGAAGAAGTTACCAGAGTTCATTCTATTTATGTAGTTGACGATAGCGGAAAACTTAAAGGACGTTTATCATTAAAAGATCTTTTAATGGCATCTACTCGAGCAAAAATTTCCGATGTATACATCCCAAAAGTAGATTTTGTATCTGTTACAGACGAAGCTGAAGATGTTGCAAATATTATGCGTAAGTACGACTTAGAAGCCATTCCAGTTATTGATGAATTAGGTGTTTTAGTAGGTCGTATTACTATTGATGATATTGTAGATGTAATTAAAGAAGAAGCTGATAAAGATTACCAATTAGCAGCGGGTATTACACAAGATGTTGAAGCTGATGATACTATTTGGGAGCTAACAAGAGCTCGTTTACCTTGGTTATTCTTAGGATTAATTGGTGGTGTTGGTGCTGCAAGAATTATGGGATTCTTTGATGATGCTATTGCGGAAAATGCAATACTTTTTATGTTCACCCCTTTAATTGCTGCAATGGCTGGAAATGTAGGAGTACAATCGTCAGCAATTATTGTACAAGGTTTAGCTAACGATGATGTAAAAGGTAGTATTACCGATAGATTATTAAAAGAAGTATCGTTAGCAATGATTAATGGACTCGCTTTATCTGTATTACTTTTCTTCTACGTTTTTATTGCTGAACAAGACATAAATGTTGCGAGTGCTATTTCTATATCTCTTTTCGTAGTAATTATTGTTGCTGGATTAATCGGAACTTTCATTCCACTTTTTTTAGATAAAAGGGGAATTGATCCTGCAATTGCTACAGGTCCATTTATTACTACAAGTAATGATATTTTTGGAATCCTTATTTACTTTTGGATTGCTAAAATGATTATTGGCTTTTAGTAGTTTGTTCTACTTTTTCAAGTAAATTATCAATTTTCTCTTTTGGGATAAAACCTTTAAGCATTAAAACTGCCCCAAAAACAATTAATAAAACTCCCATTCCTCGTTTTATTCTATAAATAACTAATGGAGTAAGCTTGTTTCTTAATTGTTTAGCTAATAGTATTTTCCCTAAGTCGGTAAGTGCATACCCTAATATTACAGTCGCGAAGTACCAAAATAAATACTTCGGATTCATATCATAAGTAGGTCCAATAACTACAATTAATCCTAGCCAAAAAGCTAAGACACCAATATTTATAAAGTTTAAAAAGAAGCCTTTTAAAAGTAACTTTAAGTAATTATTACTTTCGGGTAATTGTACATCAGGTGCTTCTGTTTCTTTCTTGTTGTTTTTATCTAAATAAGTTATCAATCCATAAATAATCAATACCAAACCTCCAATTAAAAACAAACGAGGATCACCTTTAATTTTCTCTAATAAACTTCTACTTCCAAAATAGGCAATTAACATAAATGAAATATCACCTAAAATTACACCTATATCAAAAGCAATAGCAGCTCTTGCTCCTTTTAAAACACTAGTTTTTAAAAGCATAAAAAATACAGGCCCTATCATAAAAGCCATGAAAACACCTACTAAAAAAGCATTTTTAAAATCGTAGAAATCCATTATTTAAAGGTACGTGTTTTTAACTAAACATCATCAAAATCAACCACAACCTTTTGAGTTGTTGGATGCGCCATACATGTTAAAACAAAACCTTCTTCTAACTCACTATCTGTTAAGATAGAGTTTTTAGTCATTACCGCTTTTCCTTCAGTAACCTTAGCAATACAGCTACTACAAACACCTCCTTGACAAGAATATGGTGCATCTAATTGATTTCGTAATGAAGCCGCTAAAACAGTATCTGTTTTATCCATGGTAAAAGTAGTCTCCTCATCATCTAATAAAACGGTAATTTCAGATTTTCCATCAGGAAATTGCATTTGAATATCTTCATCTGACGAACTTGCAGTAAATAATTCGTAGTGAATATTTTCTTCGTTAAATCCGTTTTCTTGTAAAGTTTCAGAAGCAATCGTAATCATTTCTTCCGGCCCGCATAAATAAGCTGAATCGAAAGCAATGTCTTTATGAATATTCTTTACAAAATAATTCACGTGTCCTTTATCTATTCTACCAAACTTAGTATTTGTTCTTACTTCTTGACTAAATACATAATGCAAGTTAAACTGATTTGGATACTGCTCAGATAAAGCATTTAGTTTGCTATAGAAAATAGTGCTATCTGCCTTTTTATTACCAAACACTAATGTAAAAGTTGATGATGGTTCGTTTTCTAAAACAGCTTTAATCATTGATAAAACTGGTGTAATACCACTACCCGCTGCAAATGCAATGTAGTTTTTATTTTCAGATGGATTTAATATGAATTTCCCTTCTGGCTCAGACACTTCGATTGTAGTACCTTCTTTTAATTTAGTAGTTGCATAGGTAGAAAACAACCCTTTTTCAACAGCTTTAACCGCTACTTTTATTTCATTTGTATTAGGAGATGTACATATAGAGTATGCTCTTCTAATTTCTTGATCGTTTAAGGTTGTTTTAATGGTAATATATTGTCCTGCAACGAATTTATACGCATCTTTTAATTCAGCAGGAACAGTAAATAAAATTGAAACCGCATCAGCAGTTTCTTTTATTATCTTTTCTATAACTAGTTTATGAAATGTAGACATTTATTCAATTTAGAACTGCAAAAATAAGAAATACTAAGTGAACCTCTTGTTAGGGTTTACACAAAAAACATACCTAAGATTATTATACATAAGAAAATTATGTACATTTGCATGCCTAAGATTTTTAGGTATAAATTAAAAACGTAGTTTTTATGGGAAATCAAAAATTATATAAAGGCTCTTTACAAACCATTATTCTAAAGCTTTTAGCGCAGAATGATAAGATGTATGGCTATGAAATTACTCAAAAAGTAAAAGAATTAACCAAAGGAGAATTAAAGATAACCGAAGGCGCTTTATATCCTGCCTTACACAAATTAGAAGCTGAAGGTTTATTAGATGTTGAAGTTGCTAAAGTTGGTAACCGATTACGTAAATATTATAAACTAACAGAAAACGGAACCAAAGAAACTGCTAACAAGTTAGAAGAAATGCAAGAGTTTTTAAAAACCATGCAGCAGTTGGTGAATCCTAAATTTAGTTTGGAGTAAATTTTTAGCTATGGAATTAACAAAAGAACAAATAAAAAGGATTAATGATTTTTTAGAAGGAATCGGTATTAAATATATTGACATTCGTTTTGAAATGGTAGATCATATTGCTTCAGAAATTGAAAATAAGGTTGACAATAAAAATTTGTTTTTTGAAAACAAGCGTTTTCAAACACCTTTTATAAAATATCTGTTAAGTCAAAAGGCAACGTATTTAAAAAACTATAAAGAACAAAAAAAGAAAAGCTTTTGGGTTAATACTCAAAAAATAGTAATAGATCTGTTTCAACAAGCGGTAAAACCACTTAATCTTATGTTGACTATATCATTTCTTACTGCAGTGTATTACTTAGAGAAATTCAATATTAAGTATTTAGATGAAACCATTTTTGTAAGCTTTTTTGTAAGTTTCATGTACATCGCTATAAAATTCAATCGATTTAAAAAGAAATTTGGCGAGATTAGAATTATTCAAACTTATGTAAGTTTTTTAATGTTTAATTATATCATTGCTTTTCACTTTCATAGTTCAACATCATTTTTCGGTGAAAATAGCAGTCCATTTATGATATATAAAACTGCAATAATGTTAATACTTAACTTTTTAGTTCTTATGAGTTTTAAGAATAGAAAAGAAGGTATTGAAAAACAATTTAATCATCTTGTATTATAGCTATGAAACTAACCACCCTTCAAATAGAACAACTACATAAATTTACGCGTCAACATTATGTGGAGCATTATGACGTACAAACTGAATTAGTAGATCATTTAGCAAACGACATAGAACAAATTTGGGTGGAGCAGCCACATTTAAAATTTGAGCAAGCTAGAGATATTTCCTTTAAAAAATTCGGGATATTTGGTTTTATGAATGTTGTTGAATATAAACAAAAACAACTTGGTAAAAAATATAGAAATGTACTATGGAAATATGTTAAAGAATGGTTTAGAGTTCCTAAAATAATTCTTACCATAAGTATTTTTCTCTTTTTCTATTATTTTATACAATTACCTATTGGGATTTATTTGGTAGGGAGTACACTTACAACATTAGCTATCTCTGACTTATACTTAGCAACTAAACTCAAAAAGGAATTTAAAAAACGAACTGAAGTAAATGGTAAAAAATGGATGCTAGAAGAAATGATTTTTAATGTAGCTTCTTTTGGTGGAATTATGGTAGCTTCAAATTTACCTCAAATTTTTAATCATATTGAAAAAACTCCCTCTGAAACTGGGGCTATAATTATTTCATTAATACTAACACTTACAATTATTTACTCATATGTTACTCTAGTAATCATTCCAAAAAAAGCTGAACAGTTACTCGAAGAACACTACCCTGAATACAAACTAGTTTAAATTACTTTTTTCCTTCAACAATAATCACAATTTCGCCTTTGGCAGGTTTCTCCGTATAATATGATAACACTTCTGCTATACTTCCTCGTTTGGTTTCTTCAAACAATTTTGTCAATTCTCTAGAAACCGATACTTGTCTATCTGTCCCAAAACACTCACCAAAATGCGTTAGAGTTTTTAGTAATTTATGCGGACTCTCATAAAAAATCATTGTACGAGTTTCTTCTGCTAAAAGTTTTAAACGCGTTTGACGACCTTTTTTAACTGGTAAAAAACCTTCGAAAACAAACTTGTCGTTTGGCAAACCAGAATTTACTAAAGCTGGCACAAAAGCAGTTGCTCCAGGTAAACATTCAACATCAATACTCTGTTGTACACATGCTCTAGTTAACAAAAAACCAGGGTCAGAAATTGCAGGAGTTCCAGCATCAGAAATTAGTGCACAAGTTTCACCATTTTTCAATCTACTAATAACACCTTCTACAGATTTATGCTCATTATGCATATGATGACTATACATTTGTGTAGCAATCTCAAAGTGCTTTAATAGCTTTCCGCTCGTACGCGTATCTTCTGCTAAAATAAAATCGACTTCCTTTAAAATTCTAATCGCTCTTAAAGTAATATCCTCTAAATTTCCGATAGGTGTTGGTACCAAATACAATTTACTCATACAGCAAAGCTACAACAAAGTTTTAGTACATTTGTGGTATGCCAAAAAAGCTATTAAAAAATATAAATTTACCTGCTGACATAAGACAATTATCTACTGATGAATTGCCTTTATTAGCAAAAGAATTGCGTGAATTTATTATTGACATAGTTGCCACCAAAGAAGGACATTTAGGTGCTAGTTTAGGTGTAGTAGAGCTTACCATTGCTTTGCATTATTTGTTTGATACTCCAAACGATCAATTAGTATGGGATGTAGGTCATCAAGCTTACGGACATAAAATTTTAACGGGTCGAAAAGATATTTTCCATACCAATAGGCAACAAGGAGGAATCTCTGGATTTCCTAAGCGTAGCGAAAGTGAATACGATACTTTTGGTGTAGGTCATTCATCAACTTCTATTTCGGCGGCTTTAGGTATGGCGATCGCTTCAAAATTACAAGGAAGTAACAAAAATCATATTGCTGTTATTGGTGATGCATCAATTGCTAGCGGAATGGCTTTTGAAGCTTTAAATCATGCTGGAGATACCAATGCTAATTTATTGGTAATTTTAAACGATAACGCTATTGGTATTGATCCTTCTGTTGGGGCACTAAAACATTATTTAACTAGAATAAAATCTACTCGATCTGATATTGAGCAGCACAATATTTTTGAAGCTTTAAACTTTGATTATTCTGGTCCGATTAACGGACATAATTTTGAAGAATTATTATCAGAATTAAACCGATTAAAACAGGTTGAAGGACCTAAGTTTTTGCATATAATTACTACAAAAGGAAAGGGACTTAAACAAGCCGAACAAGATCAAGTAAAATATCATGCTCCTGGAAAATTCGATAAAGTTTCTGGAGATGTTTTACCAAAAGAGCAAAGTAAATACACGAAGTTTCAAGATGTATTCGGAAAAACCATTGTTGAACTTGCCAAACAAAACAATAAAATTGTAGGCATTACACCTGCAATGTTAACAGGGAGTTCTCTAAAATTTATGTTAGAAGAATTTCCTGAGCGTACTTTCGATGTTGGTATTGCTGAGCAACACGCGGTTACTTTAGCAGCTGGTATGGCAACCCAAGGTTTAGTTCCGTTTTGCAATATCTATTCAACATTTTTACAACGAGCTTACGATCAAATAATTCACGATGTAACTCTACAAAATTTACCAGTTATTTTCTGTTTAGATAGAGCTGGTTTGGTAGGTGAAGATGGCGCTACACATCACGGAGTTTTTGATTTATCCTATTTACGTTGCATACCTAATTTAATAATTTTTGCTCCTCGTAACGAAATTGAGTTACGTAACATTATGTATACTGCACAATTGGGATTAGAAAATCCAATCGCTATTCGTTATCCAAGAGGAAAAGGAAAATTAGAACAATGGAATCTACCTTTTGAAAAAATAGAAATTGGAAAAGGAACTTGTTTAAGAGAAGGTAATCAAATTGCAGTGTTATCTACTGGAACAATAGCTGACAATGTTTCTGAAGCGATTAATTCATTAAATAAAGAGGTTTCTGTTGCTCATTATGATATACGTTTTGTAAAACCATTGGATACCCAACTTCTAAGCACGATATTTAATACGTTTGATAAGGTAATTACCATTGAAGATGGTACTATAAAAGGCGGATTAGGTGCTGCTGTATTAGAATACGCATCTGAAGTTAATTTTAAAGGTACCATAAAGTTAATGGGGATTCCTGATGAGTTTATTCATCATGGAACTGTTGATCAGCTTCAAAAGTCTTGCGGAATTGATTCAAATTCTATTCAAAAAACAATAACTAAGTTATTAAACTAGAGTAATATCAGGATTTTCCCTTAAAATTTTCTTTTTAAAATTTTTAAATTTGGTTGTATCCTCAACTGCTGTTTAACCTTCCCTGTTTTTTAGAACTATGAATAAACTAATTAAATTAGTTGTATGCGCATTGGTTATAATGTCATGCAACAAAGAGGAAAGCTATCTACCTGTGTCGAATATTGATTTGAATTTAAACACGGTAATTTTAAAAAGAGCTAATCAATTGGGTAAATCTTATTTTATTTTACCATCAAGCACTGATTTTTCTAAAATACCACAAGACCCAAATAATCCTATTACTGAAGATAAGGTTTTACTGGGTAAACTATTATTTCATGAAACTGCTTTAGGTAAAAGTGCAAAACATACTGATGGATTGGAAACCTATTCTTGTGCAAGTTGTCATCATTCAAAAGCAGGATTTCAATCTTGTAAAAAACAAGGTATTGGTGACGGAGGGGTCGGTTTTGGGTTTTCTGGAGAATTAAGAAGAAAAGGAGACAATTATACTGAAGACATGGTAGATGTACAGCCTATAAAATCTCCATCAATTTTAAATGGTGCTTATCAAAAAGTAATGCTTTGGAATGGTCAATTTGGTGCTACAGGAATGAATGTTGGAACACAATCTCAATGGACAACTGGTACACCAAAAGAAACTAATAATCTAGGATTTGAAGGCCTAGAAACTCAAGCTATAGCAGGACTAACTGTACATCGATTAGAAATAAATTCTACATTAATAGAAGATTTAGGATATAAACCTCTATTTGACAAAGCCTTTCCTAATGTAAATATAAGTGAACGTTACTCTATTAAAAATGCGGGATTAGCTATTGCTGCTTATGAAAGAACAGTGCTTTCAAACGAAGCTCCTTTTCAAAAATGGTTAAAAGGGGAGCCTAAGGCAATGTCTGAGAATGAAAAGAAAGGGGCAATTATATTTTTTGATAAAGGTAAATGCTACCAATGCCACAGTGGCCCTTCTTTAGGAACTATGGAGTTTGCTGCCTTAGGTATGAAAGATTTAGGAGGCGGAGATGTTTTAGGAAAACCGGTAGATGAAGCGACTAAAAAAGGAAGAGGTGGATTTACACAGAACCCAAATGATGATTATAAATTTAAAATTCCACAGTTATATAGCATAAAATATAATGGGTTTTACGGTCATGGATCATCGTTTAAATCTGTTAAAGAAATTATTGAGTATAAGAACAAAGCTATAAAGGAAAACATAGAAGTTCCAGATTCTAATTTAGATACTAGATTCGAACCTCTTAATTTAACAGAAGAAGAAATTGATTTACTTACTTTGTTTGTTGAAAAAAGCTTAGATGATAAAAACCTAAAAAGATATGTTCCTAACAATGTTTTATCGAATAACTGTATTCCTAATAATGATACGCAATCTCAACAAGATATTTGTAATTAAAATAATACCATAAAAAAAGCGAACCAAATTGGTTAGTCATGGTCGGAAGAAAAAATCTTCCGACTTTTTTATTTTCCGTCGGTTATAATTTTGGCTTTAATTATTTGATT